>NZ_JAIOSW010000329.1 GCF_021107415.1 Desulfobacula sp. | reverse complement strand
GTTTTCCCAAATTGATGCTGCTCTGGTTCAAAAAGAGATGGAGAAAGCCAAAAACAACAGAGACAGGATATTGCCTGAAATCAAGAAAGCGATAAAAAATTCTGACTTGATAATGAAAGTGTCCTCCGTGTTTGCTTTAGAAGCAAAATGAATGCCAACCGCCATTTGCGGTCATAGGTATATTTATATAAGAATAATAAAATTTGAATCATCTTAAGATGAGAAACCCTATATCCGCCATGATACGGAGAAAATAATATGAAACAATTTTTTATTTTTTTATTTTTCATATTTTCCTTTGTAAGCGTTAGTTCAGCCTTGGAAATTGAAAAAGTTGAATTCAGCTGTGTTAATAAAAAAGATAGCAGGCTTTATAAAATATCCGATGCAATCTTGACACATGCTTTTAAAAATTTGGGGATTAAGTTTGGATTAAAAGTATTACCTCCCAAAAGGATTCCTCGGGAAATAAATATTGGAAAAATTGATGGGGATACCCACAGGATTTATGATTTTAATCGTGAAAAAAAATATCAAAATTTAATTAGGGTTGAAGAATCGATTCAGATGATAACTCAGTCGGTATTTACCAAATTGGATAACATCAAGGTAAATGGCTGGAAAAGTCTTTCTTCTTACAAAATTCTTTATTTATCAGGAATCAAGGTGACAGAGAATGGGATGGACGTAGCCGGAATTCCTTCAGAAAACAGGTTAGGAGTCTATGATATCGATAATGCATTTTATTTATTGAACCTTGGAAGGGGTGATATTGCAATTGTCAGCCCATCTACCGGCAGAGCGTCCCTTAAAAAACTTGGGATTTCCAATAATAGTATTAAAATGCTGACACCTCCAGTGGTTACAATTAACTTGTATCCTTATATGCATAAAAAATATGCAGTTCTTGCAAAAAAACTTGCTGGCAAACTCAAAGAGATGAAAGAAAATGGTAAATATGATGAGATTATAAACACAATTCAGGAATGAACTTGTCATGAATGGCATCGACTAAAGTAACAACCTGTTTAAATTTGGTAATTTTTGAAAATAGATTGAAAAAAATCAACCTTCCATTTATGTTTAAAAAACAAATAGATCTTATTGTCTGAATTATTAACCCTATTCAAGGAAATATTCATGGTGGTCGGAACAGGCAAAATCAAATTTAAACTGTATGGTGTCAGTTCATTGAAGGAAAAACGCAGAATCGTCAAATCCATTATCAACCGGATTAAAAACAAGTTCAATATCTCCATTGCGGAAACCGACTATAATGACAGTCATTTATGGGCTCAAATCGGCTTTTCAATCATCGGCAACAATTCAAGGATAGTGAATTCAAAACTGGACAAGGTATTTAATATGGCCGATGATATGGGTCTTGCACAGATTACGGACACTCAAATGGAGATAATTTATCTATAAATTATTATAATGGAAGCAAGCATGATGAAAAAGGTTGAAATAAAAGCTTCATATAAAGCCTTGAAACAACATCAGGATCTTTTTAATATTTTTTCGCATATCCTGAAATCCATCAAAAATCCGGACTTCAAGTTAGGACTGAAAGAACTTGGAAAACAGGTTGACCAGTTTACAATTTCAGTATTAAACAGAATGGGCAACCTTGAGCATGTTCTTGAAATCATCTCTTTTCTAAATGAAACAATCACCTGCCAAATTATTCAATCAGCAGAAAAAACCCTGATGAAAAAATCAGGTCAAGTGCAAACCATACCGTTTTGCTGGGTAAATATGGGAAGCGATGCCAGACAGGAGCAGGTGGTCAGGACCGATCAGGATAATGCCATCATTTATACAGATCCTGCAAAGGACCATGAAATAGAAACAGAACTTTTTCTTAAACAATTGTCAACACTTGTGGTTGAAGATCTTGCGGCATTTGGATTCAAAAAGTGCGTGGGTAATGTTATGGCTGTGAACCCTGTCTGGCGGAGATCCATTTATGGCTGGATGAGAGCACTGGATGAATGGGTGGGATCAGCGGAACCCGAAGATGTCCGAAAGCTCACCATTATGCTTGATTTCAGAGCTGTGTACGGGAACATGACTTAGGCTGAAAGGGTGCATTCCCGTGTTTTTGAATTATTTGGTCAATCAATGAGTGTCAGCCATTATCTTACAAGGGATGATCAATTATTTGAATCTCCTAAAACCCTGTTCGGCAAAATCAGAACCCACCGAAGCGGTTCATGTAAAAAATGCTTTAACCTGAAAACATCCGGCCTGGTACATTTGATTAACGGCATTCGGATACTGGCTGTGAACAACCGGATTAAAAAGCCGTCAACCCTTGAAAGGATGGCACGGTTAAAAGAGAAACAGGTGCTTTCTACTACAGAATACAACACATATAGATCAGCATTTACCCTGTTAATGAAAATGAAAATAGCCCATCACTTTCTTGGGAAAAAAGAAGCACCGCTTCCTGACAATTGTATTGATCTATCCCGATTAACAAATTCTCAAAAAAAAGAATTATTGCATGCACTGGAAGCAGTAAAGGTATTGCAAAAAAAAATTAATAAACAATACAACGTGGTCTGGATGAATTTTTTTAATTAAATAAAAGGCGAGAAACACTCATGGAAACTTCCTATCATTCTTTTTTTAAATTATTTGTAAAAGTAAGCAAAAAGATTCATTCCGGCCGTGAAGTTACGGATATTCTAAAGTGCATTGTTGAAAATATAACGGATATCATGGCAGCCAAGGGATGTATTTACTGGATATTAAACCATCAGAAAAAAACTATTGTGACAAAAATTTCCCATGGTTTTGATTACAGAAGCCTGTCCGGAACCGATTACCAGACCCTGTTAACCATTTTTGACAGGACTGAACCCCATATATTTATAGAGGATGCCAGAAATGATACAAGGATTCCTGATCTTGAACGACTGGGAAAACAGCGGGTGGGCTCAGTGACAGGCCTCTTCTTTGATATTATGAAACCATATTCCGGCATTCTGGCCGTTTATTTTTCACAACATAAGCCCTTGGACTCACATGAATTCGAGCTAATTTCCGCCCTGGGAGAACAGGGAGCACTGGCGCTTCAAAGAGCCATTGGATATGATGAAAAAATGGTGGAGATCTACCAGCAGATTGTTGAAGGATTTGCCCTTGCCATTGAAGCAAAGGACCCGATCACCCATGGCCATTCAAAGCGTGTGGCTGTCTTATCTGAACTTACAGCCAAAAAAATGAAACTGGATGAGCATGAGGTAAAAAATATCTATCGTGCCGGTATTCTTCATGACATAGGAAAAATCGGTATGGAAGATACGGTTCTGGAACGCTTGGGAGAATTGTCGCAAAATGAGTTGTCAGCCATCCGGCAGCATCCGGTATTAGGGGCAAAAATATTAAGCCCGTTAACGTTTTTCAACGAAATCGAACCTCTTGTAAGACATCACCATGAACTTTATAATGGCACAGGATATCCTGACGGGAAAAAAGGAGAAGACATCCCTTTAGGGGCAAGGATAATTACCGTGTGCGACGCCTTTGAAACCATGATAAGCGGCAGGCCGCAAATCCGAAAAAAAAACCTGTTCCTTGCCATACAAACTTTACAGGAAGGGGTTGGTATCCGATTTGATCCAAAAATTGTCCAGGCCTTTTTTAAAGTCCTCCGGGAAAACCCGGATGTGTTGGATATAAGGGACACGATGGAATCCTGTCTGACTCTCTTAAAAAAGAATATGGCTGATATGGCTGATCAGAACCTGTTTGAAAAAAAAATTTCCACTGGCTTCCCTGCAAGTTTCTGATCTAAATAATTCCTCCGGGCATGGGGGGGATCTTTTCCCCGGCAAGTACATAGCCTCCGTCAAGCCTTATGACACTGCCGGTCATATAGGGAGCATCTTTAATAATAAACCGGCAGGCTTTAGCCACATCCTCTATGGTTCCTGTTCGATTCAACAGGGTGTGATCAATCAAAGACTGCTTTTCCTCTTTTGTGAGGACTTGACTCCACCCCCGTGTACCTCTGGCATGCCGGGTATCAAAAATACCCAGCATAATTTCATTCACCCGGACATGGGGCGCACCCAGGCGGGCCCAGGTTTCCGTGAGGCTTGAAATACCCCGATTGGCAGCAGCATAGCCATCATTAAAAACAAGTGCGGCAGGGCCTGATCGACCTATGATACCTGCAATGGAAGATATATTGATGACCACGGCCTCTTTGGCTTTTTTCAGCAGGGGAAAGACAGAAGTGAACACCCATTGTTTGGCCTTAAGAGTGGTTTCAATTTCAAGATCCCATTGATCTTCAATATATTCACCATGAACCGTGGGCCAGCCGCCGCGTTCAATATTATTAATCAGGATATCCAGGCGACCATATTTTTTTTCAATACGTAAAGCAAGCATTTCAATATCTTTAATATTGCATAAATCTGCTGAAATTATCATATGGTCGGCTTTGGATGCTGCAAAATCTTTTTCCATACTATCAAAAGAGTCTTCCCAGTCATGGCGGGTTAATACAAGGCGTGCACCTTCATTGGCCAGGGCAAGGCCGATTCCTTTCCCCATACCTTTAACCGCTCCCAGAACCAGGGCTATTTTCCCTTTAATCTGCATTGGATTCATTCTCCAAATGTAGCTTTTATGCCGAACAGCATAAATTTCACCCAGTCAACGCCAAAGTTCAGCAATGCTTCATCATCTGTTTTGATTTTCTTTAAAAGGTCTTCGGGAAGGCTGAATTCCTTTAAGAGGTCTTTTCCAATAATCTGTGCCCGGAACTCATCCAGATCATATAAACCCAGATAAAACATATCAGACTGTGCCCCTTCAAGCTTGCCGGGTATAATCCGGTTTTTAAGGCTGATCAATTCCATGAGTCTGTCATTTTCTTTATTGTGTTTGTCCACATCCTGACCCTTAAGCCATTCTTTAACCGTCTGCCCGGTCTTTTTGCCGAATCCTTTACAATGCGATTCTTCAATTAAAGCAAAGTATTGGGTAATCTCCCCTGTTTGCCTTGACCTTGCAATGGCACGGGCCAGAGGATACATCCGGCAGGAACCGGGCCTGTCCTCATAGACGGAACATCCTTCAGGCGTGACAAAGGGACACGCATATCCCGTACCCGGGTTGGGTTTAAATTCAATGACCGGTAAACCGGAGCCAGGCCCGTAATGCAGAAAGGTATAGGTCTTTAGAAAATCCTGTGATGATATCCCAAGATTATTTTTCAATCGCAAAACATCATAAGGTGTCAAAGCCTGATTCAAATCACGGCAGCAGTCGTTAAAACATTCATTTTCAAAATTACAGTTAAAATTCATCAAATCTTCAAGACGAATCGGTATCATATCTTCTGTCATTTGTTTTCCTTTTTGTCTGTTTGAACACTAATTTTTACGTCTTGTAGATTATCAGTATTTTTTTTAGATTTCCAGTCTCTTTTTATTCTGGGATACCTACTATATATTGTAGTTTATCCTGTTGATATTTTATACATATTGATATTTTATAAAATAGCAAAAACAATTGAAAAACAAGACCAATCTTTTTTGAATAATTCTTGACAAAAAGAGTTAGAGAGGCTATTTCGGTTACATTTATGCAAGCTTGGATCAGTATTTGGTTTTATTTTTTTGGTCTTAAAGCTGACTTAAAGTTTACCAGGCTGAACTATAAGGGTTACAGTCTGTTTGTTGAAATAAAAAATAGTAGCACAACGGTATTGTGCGATTTTGATTAACTTAAATTATGGAGGTATTTTAAATGCCATCTTTTGTAATTGCAGAAAAATGTGACGGCTGCAAAGGTGGGGACAAGACAGCATGTATGTACATCTGTCCTAATGACCTGATGGTTCTTGAACCTAATGAAATGAAAGCATACAACCAGGAACCCGATCAGTGCTGGGAATGCTTTTCATGCGTAAAGATCTGTCCTACTCAGGCCATTGAAGTCAGAGGTTATTCTGACTTTGTACCCATGGGAAGCTCAGTTGTTCCCATGTTGGGTACAGAAGACGTTATGTGGACTTGTAAGTTTAGAAACGGTGTTATTAAACGCTTCAAGTTCCCCATCAGAACAACTCCCGAAGGCGAGGCTAATGCATATCTTGACCTTAAAGGTAAAGATCTTGACAGCGGACTGCTTTCTACCCAGGAAGCAGACGGTTATGTACTTGTAGCTCCAACCGAGCTGGTATAACCAAACTGTCAATCATTTAATTTGATACTTTATTTATAATTTTGGAGGTATACAATGGCATTACCTAACAAACCTATTGGAGAACTTAAAGTTGTAAGAGACCCAGAGGTTGATAAAAGAGACGTTGATATTCTGATCGTTGGTGGCGGTATGGCTGCCTGCGGAACAGCATTTGAAGTTAAAAAATGGGCAAGCGATGACACAAAAATTCTTCTTTGTGACAAAGCAGCCATGGAAAGATCAGGCGCAGTAGCCCAGGGTCTTTCTGCTATCAATACATATATTGGTGACAACAAACCCGAAGATTACGTCCGTATGGTCAGAAACGACCTTATGGGTATTGTTCGTGAAGACTTGATCTTCGATCTTGGACGTCATGTTGATGATTCTGTTCATCTTTTTGAAGAGTGGGGACTCCCCATGTGGAAAAAAACTGATGACGGCAAAAACCTTGACGGCAAAAAAGGTATGAAATCAGGTACACTTAAAGGTGGAGCCACTCCAGTCCGTACTGGTAAATGGCAAATCATGATCAATGGTGAATCTTACAAAAGAATCGTTGC
>NZ_JAIOSW010000389.1 GCF_021107415.1 Desulfobacula sp. | reverse complement strand
TTTTGTACCTGAAGGGCATACTTGATATGATCCTCAGTAATAATCCCTTTTTCCTTCAGGATTTCACCCAGCTGTTTTTTCGATTTTTCGGCTGTCATACCTGGTTTATCCCTTCCTTGTGGCATAAAAGGAAAATGGTCTTTTCATCAGGATAACCCGTCACAGGAATGGCTATCTGTTTCTGAAAAGCAATAACGGCACTCATGAGTTTTTTCCCGACAATTCCATCCAAATGATAGTTATACAAATTTATCTTCACCAACTCTTTTTGAAGCTTTTGAATTTCTTTTCCGCGATATGAATAATAAAATTTCTTCAGCGTAAATGCCGGCTTCCAGAAAAGAAAATATCCTTTTTTTCCGTTCACAGCGTTTGGATAAGACAATACACCGTACTTTCTTTTTACATGATCCGGAATATGTTCAAGTCGGATTAGCTGATACCCGCTCTTGCTTAATATGGTTACTGCTACTTCCTGAAATCTGCCCGTTTCCAGGGCTTCAAAAAAAAGGTTCTCATGCATCGAAAGTTTATATGCCTTTAAAAAATCAGCCACAGGTACCGGAAGACTTACAGTCTTTTTATCTATTTCCATCATCTGAGGATGCACAGGCACTTCCCCGGCATTTGCAACCGCAGGTAACATCTTAAGCCCTTTTGCCGGTGTTATCATTTTTCGGATGGTGTTTACCCCAAACAAAGGTGAAGTCTTATCCTGTGTAAAGTATATAAATCCTGCAAATAAAAACAGGGGCAAAAAGATTACAAGTGATAGAACGGTTATCCTTTTCTTAAGCCGGAATCCGCCGGGATTCAAATCAATGTACGCTTCTTTTATAATCTTCCCGCTTATTTCGGTTGTATTATTAAGAAAGGCAACATAAAGACACCTGTCCATTAAAATATTAATCTGTCTGAAGTTTCCACTTGTGTATTTTTGAATCTTAGAAAGCGCACTTTTCCTTATATTTGTAAGCCCACCGCTGCCTGATACGTTCAGCTTAAATAAAAGATAATTTTCGAGTTCTTTAAGCTTCAAGGGCCGAACCTCTTTTTTTATAATGATCCTGCTTTTAAGTTGCCTGAGCTCCCTGGAATTTAATTTGTCCATCAACTCGCCTTGACCGACTAATAAAATCTGAACAAGTTTCTGCTGATTTGCCTCAAGGTTTGAAATCATTCTAATTAGTTCAAGGCTTTTATTATTAAGATTCTGGGCATCGTCGATAATGATGGCGCAATTTTTTCCTTCCCGGTTTTTATCCAGCAAAAAATCATTTAAAAGCTTCATCTGCTCACTGAAAAGCAGGCTTGCTGTTTTAACACCGAAATCCCGATTAATTTCCCTTAGAAGTTCGACATCCTGATATGAAGTATGAAAACAAAGTGAAGTTTCAATCCCTTTTTCTTCAAGAACGCTTAAGATCCTACGACTGATAGTGGTTTTCCCAAGCCCGACATCGCCGGTTAAAACCATAAACCCTTTTCTTGAAATAATCCCGTGAACAATTTCCGCCAAAATCTGGTCTATATGCTCCGAAATATAAAAATTTTCATCATCAGGAGCCACTGGAAACGGATTATAGTCCAGTCCTAAGAAATCCAGATAACTTAATTCTTTATATGCTGAAGATGTTTTCATATGAATAAATTACTCCGTAATTTATTTGCTCATAGCTAACAGCTCATAGCTCATAGCCTGAAGGATTCTATCCTTTTACTATGAGCTATCAACTATCAGCTATTTCCTTTCTGCATTCTGCCTTTTCTTTCACTACTCAACCAATATACTACTTAACGATATCTTAGCTTAAGCTTATCAATTAATACGGAAATCGCTGTGTTTTCAGGGTAAATCTCTTTTAGCCTTTTTAATCGCTCACCGGCCTTTTGAAACTCTTTTGTCTTTATTTCTACAATGGCCATATTAATCCCGGCTTCGAGATCTCTTTCATTTTTATCCAGGACCTTTTTTAAGAATCTCGTTGCCGATCCATAG
Source organism: Desulfobacula sp. (assembly GCF_021107415.1). The sequence goes on along the minus strand of NZ_JAIOSW010000389.1, from coordinate 1,444 downwards.
TCCTGCCGGCTCAGATACCAGAATGCTCTCAGCTTAAAAACATAAGTGTTGTCTTTCCCTTTTAGTGTTTCCAGTTCTGTTAGAAATTTTTCCGTCAGACCGATATTACCAGCTTTTATTGATCTGTGTATCCTGTCAACCAGTTTGCTTATTTTTAGGCTTTTTTCAAGATTAGCTCGATGAATTCTCTGCGTCCGGACTTTCTCTTTAAGCTTTTTTTCTTCAGATATTTTCGGGGAATAAGCGACTTTGACAGGAGAAGAGTATTGCCCCTGAAATATCAACGGGCTTTCAAAACCTAACTGCTTTCTATCTACCTGCTGGCTTTCTATAGTTCTGTGCGTTGCAATTTTGGAAGTCTTTACATCTTTTTGTGATGATATATCCTGAGTCTCGGCATCTTTTCCTGCGACATCCTGTGCACTTTTGTTTTTTGCTTCGGCAGGCATATAACGAACATTAAGAGATTCTTTTTCCTCCCCTTCAGGGCTTTCATCTTTTTCTATGTATTCTGAATTTTCGTGAATTGGAAAAACCTTCGGCCTGGGCTGATTGTTGTCAGTTTTATTTAAGCTGCGAACAACAAAAAAAACGCCAACACATGTAATTAGAATCAAAAGTGCAATGAAAATTATAATAGCGGGATTGGAAGATATTTCTTTAAAAGAATAATTCTTATTCCCCTTTTTTGATACACCTTTATTTTCTGCATCTTCTGCTGATTCGGTTTTCAGCTTTTTTAATGTTTTATAAATAACGCTCATATGAGTGACACGCTCAATATTATAACAAGTTCCCTGCTTTGTTCGTTTTTGTATTCCTTTTTAAAAAGATAACCCAAACCGGGAATAGCAGAAACAAAGGGCACACCCTTATTTTCCGTGGTCAGACGTTTATCAATCAGTCCCCCTAAAATCACCACATCCCCGCTGTTGAGTGCAATCGTCGTATTGATCTCCTTTATTCTGACTTCAGGTAAAGTTATACTCTGATTACCGATGCTGATTAATTCGAGGCTTTCCCTGTCCACATCACTTTTTATAGGATTTATCATGAGGGATATTTTTCCTCCCTCTTCAATAAAAGGAATAACTCCAAGTATAAGCCCGTCAAAAACCTTTGAAACCTCAACTTGTGTAGTTGTATCACTATTGTCACTGCTACTGGTTGTTGTGGTTTCCGTACTTTTCGTATAGCTTATTGACGTCCCTACGCTGATAATGGCAGGTTGTCCATGTTTGGCCCTGATGGTCGGATTCGAAACAACTTTCATATCTCCAAAACCGTTTAAGGCATCTACGGTCACGTCAATACTAAAATGCCTGTAGATTCCCTGAACAGCCAACCCAACTTCTGAAACCCATGAAGCACCGGTAATCCTTTTTTGTTTTGAATCAACATCCTGTCTTACAACACTCCAGTCGATGCCGTACTTGTACTCATC
>NZ_JAIOSW010000470.1 GCF_021107415.1 Desulfobacula sp. | reverse complement strand
ATATTTGCCCCTGCAATAGGGTCCTTATTCTGTGAATCACGAATTGTACCATATATTCTAATAATATCACCCTCTGTTCAATGACTACTCCTCAACTTTATCATTTTTATTTAATTTCTGATTAGTATAAATTTTCTCATTACTGTCATCTATCTGCTTAATCATCCCATCATTAATTACCATCTCTACAAAATCCTCCCAAACCTGCCATTTTTCATTATCCTCACAGTCAAACCCCGGGCAGGGCATCAGCCAGATTTTATATTGATATATTCCTTATTTTTCCTAATTAAATTCCTGTTCAAAAAGCGGAGGATATTCCGCTTTTTGAATTTTCATCTAAAGTTTAATATTCATCATTTTAATTAAATGTCATCACTCATCATTTAAAAATCGAACATTTTTCAAGACAACATCATTCTTTTTTTGACATGGATATAGATGATTTTGACACTTAGCACATGAATTTTGCTGTATTGTTTACTTGACTGAGAAAGGACTAACTCCCCCTCATTTGCCTGATCCATGATACAATACAAAGCCAAATAAATGATACATTTCTTTTAAGGAACATTTTTTGCATCCGATAGTATTAACTGGAGGATAGTTTAATAATGAATATATTAAAAGGCGATCTGATTCAATTTGCCCTGGCCGGACGGTTTGATGTTATTATTCACGGTTGCAACTGCTTTTGTTCCATGGGCGCGGGTATAGCAAAACTGATAAGAGATGATTTTCCCGCGGCTTATCAAGCCGATCTAAAAACAGGGATGGGAGATAAGGAGAAACTAGGCACATACTCCCATGCACGTATTGAAAAAAATGGCAATATTTTCACCGTTGTTAACGGATACACTCAATATGATTTTTCAGGACATGGCACACTGGTTGATTATAAAGCTATCCAAAAACTCTTTTCCAGGATAAAAAATAATTTTACAAATCAGAAAATCGGGTATCCAAAAATAGGTGCAGGTCTTGCAAAAGGGGACTGGGAAGTGATATCCAATATTATTAACAAAGAATTGCAAGGAGAAGACCATACTTTAGTAGACTATGTTGAATTTTGATTCGTAAAAAAACACTTCTATCTGCTAAACAAAAGGTTTAAAAATTTTCAGACAAGAAGGAACCATATGATAAACGTAGGCATTGCAGGAGCATCAGGATATACAGGAGTTGAGCTTGTCAAGCTGATTTCCAATCATCCAAAAGCAAAATTGTGTGCTGTAACATCAAACAGCTATAAAGGTAAGTCTTTGACGGATATTTTTCCTTCCATGAGAGGGTTTGACAACCTGATTTGTGAAGATTTAGATATTAAATCACTTTCTCAAAGAATAGATATTATATTTTTAGCACTGCCACATAAAGTATCAATGGAGCATGTACCAACACTGCTGGAACATAAGATAAAAGTCATTGATTTGTCTGCTGACTACAGGTTTGCAGATGCAAAAGCATATGAATCCGCCTATCAAACACATACATCAAAGCATCTTTTACAAAAAAGCGTTTATGGTCTTAGTGAAATATACAGAGACCGGATAAAAGCATCAAACCTTGTCGGCAACCCGGGCTGTTATCCCACAAGCATTCTATTGCCCTTGCTTCCCCTTTTAAAAGAAGGGTTGGTCCGGCCTGATGACATTATTTCAGATTCAAAATCCGGTGTAAGCGGTGCCGGACGTTCCCTATCGCCTTCCACTCATTTTTGCGAAGCCAATGAATCATTCAATGCCTATAAAGTTGGGAACCACAGGCATACTCCTGAAATCAATGAAATCTTGAGTATTCACTCACAGCAAGAAATAAGTATCACTTTTGTGCCACACCTGTTGCCCTTAACAAGGGGAATGCTATCAACAATTTATGTCAGGGCAACAAATGGTACAAGTGAAAATGATATCAGAAAAACATATCAGTCCTATTATGGAGATGAGCCTTTTGTAAGAATACTCGACAAAGATACCTATCCGGCGATTTCTCATGTTAAAGGGACCAACTGCTGTGATATTGGATTTTACTTTAATCAAAAAACAAAACAAATCATTATTGTTTCTGTCATTGACAACCTTTTAAAGGGTGCAGCAGGCCAGGCAGTTCAAAACATGAATATATTATTTGGTTTAACGGATGAAACAGGCCTTAATTCAGTCCAGGGACCTTTATAATTAATATTGTTCTTGACATATTAAAAATATCTAACTAAGAAGGTCATAATGAGAAAAAAAATAAAAATATGGTTTCATTCCGGTGCCACTTCTGATATCAAAGAATTTTCTATCCATAAAGCAGTATTAGGGTTTATCTCTCTTATTAGTATTTCTGCAATTGCCGGAGCATCCTTTATTGGATACGATTACCTGCAGCTTAAAAAAATTTCGTTTAACACTGGTATTTTGGATCAAACCATCATTGAACAAAACAATGAAATCAAAAGCCAGAGAAGCCAAATCCAGAGTTTTGCCGGCGAAATTGAAATTTTAAAAAAACAGGTGGATAGTCTATCTGTATTTGAGGATAAAGTAAGACTGATTGCAGACATTAAGCAAACCTCCGATTCAAGTGGACTGATCGGTATTGGCGGTATCCCCAGAGATGATCTGGACCAGGATATTCCTTTAGAGAAAAAGCACAACAACCTGATGCGTGAAATGCACCAACAGGTAGGCCAGACAAATCTTGCAGCGAAAAAACAAGCGCTTGATTTTGAACATTTAATTAAAATGCTTGAGAAAAAAAGAAACCTTCTGGCTTCCACTCCTTCCATTAGACCGGTTGACGGATGGATTACTTCAAAATTTGGATATCGGACTTCCCCTTTTACCGGACGAAAAGAATTCCATGCAGGCCTGGATATCTCAAATAAAAGTGGAACAAAAATCATTGCACCGGCCAATGGCAGAATCTCTTATGCTGCCAGAAAAATGTACATTGGCAATCTGGTGGTCATTGACCATGGTCATGGCCGGGTGACCAAGTTTGGACATTTAAAAAAGATTCTGGTTAAACAGGGCCAGCAAGTCAAACGGAGTGATGTCATTGCTCTTCTCGGCAACACAGGAAGAAGTACAGGACCCCATGTACATTATGAGGTCAGAATCAATGGAACTCCTGTAAATCCTTTAAAGTACATTCTAAATTAGTCTTTAATTTTTTTTATGTATGTGTACATCTTTCAACCTTTTCTTTTTTTCTCCAAATAAAAAAAATAATTTAAATTTTTTGTTTTAATTACCAAATTA
>NZ_JAIOSW010000377.1 GCF_021107415.1 Desulfobacula sp. | reverse complement strand
CTGGACGTCATGATTGAACTGGCACAAGAAGGTATGACCATGATTGTGGTTACTCATAAAATGGGATTTGCAAAGAGTGTTGCCCACAGGGTGCTTTTCATGGAGTTTGGCAAAATCGTAGAAGGGAATACACCGAGCGAATTTTTTGATAATCCCCAGCAAGATCGAACTAAACTCTTCCTGAGCCAGATATTGCATTGATTAAGTAACTAAAACATGATGAACTCGGATGAACTTGACTTTCTATAAATTCATCACTTTTTCGGGCATTATACAAGATAAGCCTATAATCGTATTGAGCTTAAACGCTCAATGCACATATTAATGTGTACCTTGTCAGTTGCTTCGGGAAAAAGGAGGGAGGCATCATGAAAAAATTCCTTGTTGTTTTATTATCAGTTGTTTGTTTGACGGCTTTTATATCCATGCCGGTTCTTGCCGATAAAACCATGAAACGGATCGAAAAAACAGGTAAACTGAAAGTAGGCTTCAGGGAAGGCTCGATTCCCTTTGCTTACATGGATCCCAAAACAGGAAAGCATGTCGGCTTTTCTGTTGACATGGCCCATTTGCTTGCAGAAAACTTGAGCAAACGATTTGGCAAAAAGATTAAGATCAAACCCTTTACGGTCACTTCCAAAACTCGTATTCCCCTCGTAGCAAACGGTACCGTTGATATAGAGACAGGTTGTACCACATACACCGCCAAGAGAGAGGATATTGTTGACTTCAGCCATGTCTTTTTCTTTTCGGAAACCACATTCCTGGTAGCCAGGGACTCAGGGATCAAAACCCTTCAGTCACTGAATGGCAAGCGAGTAGGAGCAGGACGTGCTACCACCAACCTAAGGGTCATTCAGAAGAGAGTTAAAGCCGGAGATTTCAACCCAAAAGAAATTGTAATTTTAGAGACCCATCCACAAGGCATGCTTGCCCTTAATACAGGCAAGATCGACGCTTATTCAACAGATCGAAGTCTCCTGGAAGGTATCCGCATGAAAGACAAAAATCCGAATAAGTGGATAACCGTTGACTTTGCTATTGCATACGAACCCTATGCTTTTATCATTAGAGAGGGAAATTCCGACTTTCGCGATTTTGTTAACAATACAATCCTATGGGCGATAAAAACCGGCAAGTTTTATGAGCTGTACGAAAAATGGATGGGGCCAAAAGGTCCGGTTCCGATCAGGATGTCACCTGCTTACAAAGACTACCTCCAGATGATTGTTTATCCTATGGAAGACGGCTGGTGGAAGAAAAGATAAGTTTTGAGACAGGAGATGCTTGATGGGACTGGCATACGAATTCGACTGGAGTGTTCTCTGGCGTGATCCTTTTGGAATGATGCTGCTCAAGGGACTCGGTCTGACTATAATGATAGGGCTCATTGCCTGGATTATCGCTATAGTCCTTGGCATTTTTGTAGGAACATTACGGGTTACCAACTTTCGGTTGCTTCGTTTCGCAGCCTCACTTTATGTGGAAACATTCAGAAATATACCCTTGATCGTTCAGCTCTTTTTCTGGTTTTTTGCCGCCCCTATGCTTTTCGGAGATACTTTGTCCAGGCATATAAACCAGGTTTCAGGCTTTAACATTTATGTGGCCGTTGTGGGCCTGGGACTTTATACAGCTTCCCGTATTGCCGAACACGTACGAGCCGGCTTTACTTCCATAGGGCAGGATCAGTACCAGGCGGTGCTTTCTACAGGTATGACACAAATACAGATGTACCGCTATGTTATCATACCGTATGCTTTAAGATTGATTATTCCTCCCATGACAACGGAATTTTTAACCATATTTAAAAATTCTTCCGTGGCCATGACCATTGGTGTGGCTGAACTTACATTCCAGAGCTACCAGATCGATGCTGAAACGTTCCACGGCCTGGAAGCAACCACCGGGGCGATGATCATTTACCTGTTCTTAGGGATGACGGTTGTTAAAATTATGGGTATTGTAGAAAATAAATATAAAATTCAAGGCCTAATGGGGAGGTAAGCAATGTTTGATGCTGTTTTGAGAAATCTCCCCTTTCTTATGGGCGGACTGGTGGTTACCTTCAAGCTTACCTTTTTTGCCCTGGCAGGCGGTATTTCCCTCGGCATACTGGTAGGACTGGCAAGGATATCCAGGAATAAATGGATTTATTACCCTGTTACCTGGTATGTAAATTTTCTGCGTAATATTCCACTGATCCTGGTAATCTTCTGGATTTATTTTATCATGCCCCTTTTTGTAGGTCGATCCATAGACCCTTTTCCTTCAGCGGTCATCGCTTTTATTATATTCGAGGCGACTTATTTCGGTGAAATTTTCCGGGCAGGTTACCAGACTATCAGCAAAGACTTAGTAAATGCATCTTACTCGACCGGGATGACGTACGCAAAGACAGCCCGTTATATTACCGTGCCCATTGCTTTCCGCCGCATGTTGCCAAGCCTGATAACCCAGTCTATCGTCACGTTTCAGGATACAAGCCTGGCTTTTGTAATAGGGCTGCCTGAAATTGTAAGGCGTGCTTCTATTGTGGACAACATTGAGATAAGATCATTAGAGCTGTTCAGTTTTGTAGCCGTTATTTTTTTGATTATTTGCTACGCCGGTTCAATAATAAGCCGGCACTACGAAGATAAATACAGACAGGCAAGTGTCCTATGATCGACGTCAGGAATATCCACAAATGGTCTGGTGACTTCCAAGTTCTGAAAGATATTAACGAAACCGTTAAGAGGGGGCAGACCGTGGTTGT
>NZ_JAIOSW010000309.1 GCF_021107415.1 Desulfobacula sp. | reverse complement strand
TTGCAATGTCCAAACCAGCGACCGGAAGGTAAACGCCCCGGAACGGGTTTTGATTTACAATTTTTAATTCTTAATTTTGAATTCCAGAGGAATGCATTCAAATAAAAAGAAAGGGGTGGTGCCGATATCGACACCACCCCTTTCTTTTGTTTGTTGGATAATTATCTCAGTTTATTGCGTCTATCAAAACCGGATCTTCGGTCTTCACCGGATCTCCTCTCAGGGGAATGCTCGGCATATGAGAATACCCGCCTGTCACCTCCTAAACGTCTGCCATCATTATCCTGTGATATAGTAGTTGTCTTCATGTTGCACTTATTTGCCAAATTTCTTTCTGGTGACGCCTGCAAGGCCTAAGATACCGAGACCGAAGAGAAGCATTGTGGCAGGTTCTGGTACTGGAGCTGGGGTAGGGGCGCCACCTAAATTAGTAATGGTTGCTGTGACTATGGCGTCTGAACCAGCGCCAATTGCGAATCCATCTAGCATTGCAATCCTTACAACATTTCCATCTGCTAAAGTAAAGTCTTGTACAGCATTATCCCAGGAAAATATACCAGCTGAATAAGTACCCCCACCAAGCCACCACGGTAAGGTTACCGTTCCCCAACCACCAGAACCATCACCGCCAGCATTTAAATCAGGCGTATCAAAATTGAGATTAGCTTCTAAGTCAAACGAACCTATCCCGCTTCCTGTTACAGCAAAAGTAAAAAAATCAATAGTATTAGAAGCATTATCAGCTAAAGTAAAGTTAGCCATAGTAGATAGAGATGCTGCCAGGGTAGCAGTAATAGATGTACCATCACCAAATATCCAAGGTCCAATTTGAATCCCTGTATCAATGTCAGTGAAGTTAACATAAGAATCAGGGGCCCCATCTACATCAAAAGTTATAGGTGTCGCACTAGCACTACCCGCAACCACAAATACTAAAAACAAACCGGTTAACAAACTTAAAAACTTTTTCATAAAAATCTCCTTATTATTTTTGTTAAAGATAACCAGGCTGTCTCCCCACGAGATCCTTTGGCTTTCCGTCCCTGTTTCACAACAGGCTTGGCTTTTTCAACATAATTTTAATTAAGGAGACATGCAAAAAATGTACCTTGCCGTAAGACGTCAAGAAGCCCTATTGACGCGTATAGGTATTTTTGCCTAGGAAAAAAATGTAATAATAATTGAGAAAAAAATTACCACATTTGTGTAAACTTTTTCCTAGAGAAAAAAACTCGCACAAAAATATCAAGACACAAAGCGAATTATACCCTTTGTGCCTTGATATTTTTGTGCGAGTTTCTATTCTAATTTAGTGATTTTCTTCCTGCCAACTCCTGCAAGACCTAAAAGCCCCATACCAAAAAGAATAATAGCTGCCGGTGCGGGGACCGGATTGGTAATTTCAACCATATAATCTTCTACTTCGCCATCAAATGCAGCACCGTCATAATTCAATCCTCCAGTTGAATTCAATCTAAATCTTGCGTATGTGAAACCTAAAAATGCTGAAATGGGAATATCTAAAGAAAGGGTGTTTATTCCAGACGCTAAAGAGATGTCATGAAAAATCCACTCACCAGCATCACCCCAATCTCCATCCCCATTAAAATCTATCCAGGCGTTTAAAGTACCGGCTAAACTTGAAGTGACACCAATCCACGCAGTACTTCCCTGTACCAATTCATTTGGAAGCGCAACACCATCATCAAAATCTGCATCTGCAAAAGAGCTGGGTTGTCCGTCAAATTCATCACTTACACCAAAGCCCAGATAAAGGCCTGAGATCCCATGGAATGCACCACCACTTGCCCAAAGTGTTGAATACGTGTCAGGGGCATCCCCATAGTCATCCATACTCACACATGCTGTTGCAGGAATTGTTCCTGAAACAAAAACTAAAATCAGACCTGATATCAAAATTAATAAAGAATTTCTCATCAGACTATCTCCTTTATAAAAAATAATTCATATATTATCGGGTTCATTATATCAATGCTCTATAATTATGTAGATTATGCAGAATTTATGCCACAATGAGTCAATATCATCAAGAATACCTTAGAATAAGGCTTTAGGCCAAATTGAGCTTTTTTATTAAAATAAAAAATGTGGAATAAATGTAATAATTTATGTAAAAAATGTAATAATATCACATTTTTTGTATAAAACTTTACCCATTCAAAATTCAGGGAAAATAATTACATTTCATGGACAAAAAAACTACTGTTGTCTTGGTGCGAGAATAATAATTATAGAAATCCGATTTTGCCGGAATTGCAACAGATCACTTATTATTTAATTAAATTCATGGCAGTGTATAATGGCTGGAAAACAAATTTTTGTTCTAAAAGCTCTGAATAAGGTCTTTGTGAAAGAACACAGGCTTTGGAAATATCAGGAAAGGTTTTTAACAAAAGATGCAGACTTTTAAGCCTTCCTGCTGATCCGCTTTTAACTTCTACAGGAAGGACCTGGGCATTATTTTGAAGTAAGTAGTCAACCGCGGCATTGCTGCTTTTTGCATCCCGTGCCCAGTAATATAATTGCTTGTCACCATATGCCAGCAGTTCCTGACCAACAAACTGCTCTGCCAGGGCGCCATTATAAATATTTAACAAATCTTTTTTATATATTTCCTCGCTGATATTTAATCCGCATAAATACTGCATTAATCCAATATCAACAATTAATGCCTTGAATTTACGGTCAGAAGCCAAAGCTCCCAGAGGCAACCTTGCCAAAGGAGTGGAAGGAATTTTATAAATAACGCGTGCCATGTTTAAAAGGTCAAAAGCCTTTTTATTGGTTGGCGGGGTAAACCCGTCGGCAAGGCGGGTGTATTTTATCGGCTGCCCTGCAAAGCGCGCTGTATTGGTAAGTACAGAGTTTAAACATTGCTTATCAGAATAGGGAGCATATTTGGAAAAATCAGCTCGATATGCTTCAATTAATCCTTCCTGAACATTAAACACTTTTTTCAATTTATTTGTATTGCGATATGTTTTTACACATTCAGGCATTCCACCGATAAAAAAATATAATCTAAGCTGTTCAAGAAACATCTCGTGGATAGTCTCACTGAAATCCCTGTTTCCATCATTGGTACCTGAAATAAGAGTTTTTGCCATTATATCTTTACCAAGTCCATATAAAAATTCTGCGAAAATCATGGGATACATATTCATGAACTGAACCCGTCCCACTGGAAAAGAGATTTCTTTAAGGGCAAATTCCAAAAGTGACCCTGCGGCAATTACCTTAAGCTCAGGCAGATCTTCATAAAAATAGCGTAAAGACATAATGGCTCTGGGACAGCTCTGAATTTCATCAAAAAATAGAAGATCTCTGCCTGGAGTTATAGATTTATTCAATAATAGTTCAAGTTCAGATATGATTCGTTTTACATTGAGATTTTTGTCAAATATTTTGTGCCGGTCAGGATATTTTTCAAAGTCAACAATATGGATTCTATTGTTTAAATGTTGGACTGCAAATTTTTTAACAGCCCAAGTTTTTCCCACCTGGCGGGCACCGCACAATATTAATGGTTTGCTGTTTCTTTCATTATGCCAGTGCAATAATTTGTCTATTATGAATCGTTTCATTTTTTAAGCCCTTTTAATATACAAGGTAAAACTTTCATCAGACCAACACCCCACTACCAGGAAATCATTGAATTTGTTCCGCTGCCTTTGTGCCTTGGTGTCTTTGTGCGAGAATAATAATGGAAATTATGGTATAATCCCAAGTATTGATTAAATGATAAATTCTAAGGAGACGATATGCCGGGTATTTATGAAATTTATGTAAAAGACCATTTTTCCGCAGCCCATGCGCTGAAAGGATATGACGGGAACTGTGCTAACATGCATGGACACAATTGGATTGTTGAAGCCTATATTCAGTGTACAAAATTAAATAAGCTGGGTATTGGCGTTGATTTCAGGGATGTTAAAGGTGTTGTCAAAGATATATTAAGTAAACTGGATCATACCACTCTCAATGATGTGGCAGAGTTTGGCAGCATTAATCCGACATCTGAGAATATTTCCAAATTTTTATATACCGAGATTTCCCGCCGTTTAAACACTGAACATATAAATGTCCGCAAAGTGATGGTATTTGAAAGCCCGGGATGCGGGTCTTCCTATCAGGAGGTGTAATTGCAGCTTGATGTTTGCGAAATATTTTACAGCCTTCAGGGGGAATCTACCTTTATGGGGCTGCCCTGCATTTTTATACGCCTTTCCGGATGCAATCTTAATTGCTCCTGGTGTGACACGCGCTATGCAGAGAAAGAATCATATTCAATGACTTTTGAACAGATCTTAAAAAAAATAACTGCTTTTAATTGCAACATGGTTGAGGTCACCGGTGGCGAACCCCTGTTGCAGAAGGATACGCCTGATCTGATATCCCTGCTTTTAGAAAAAAACTATCAGGTTCTCCTTGAAACAAATGGCAGTAAACCCATTAAGAACATCCATCCAGACTGCATAAAAATTATAGATATCAAGTGTCCCTCCAGTAACGAATCTGACAGTTTTTTATTTGAAAATATCAATTTTTTAACTGACCATGACGAAATCAAATTTGTCATTGGGTCCCAAAAAGATTATGAATTTGCAAAAGTCATTATTGAAAATAAATTATCCGGGATATCGCAAAAAAAAATTCATCTTTCACCGGTTTTTGGACAAATCTCACCTGAGGTCATTGCCGCCTGGATGCTTGAAGATAATCTTCATGCCAGGCTTTCCCTGCAGCAGCACAAAATCATATGGCATCCGGATAAACAAGGAGTCTAAAATAAACACATGACAGATAAAGCCATCGTACTTTCCAGCGGCGGTATTGATTCCACCACTGCAATGGCCATTGCAAAATCAAAGGGTAAAGAAATTTATGCCTTAAGTTTTAAATATGGACAAAGACATTTAATAGAGCTTGAGGCTTCCAGGAAAGTTGCCAAATCCCTCGGAGCAAAGGTCCATAAAATTATTGATATTGATTTAAGGCAATTTGGCGGTTCTGCCCTTACCGATGAAATAAATGTGCCCAAGCATGATACGCTGGATGGAATCAAGAAAGGAGAAATCCCCATTACCTATGTTCCGGCCAGAAACACCATTTTTCTTTCCTATGCCATGGCCTGGGCAGAAGTTTTAAAGGCAGCATCCATTTATATTGGCGTTACTGCCGTGGATTATTCGGGTTATCCCGACTGCAGGCCCGCCTTTATTGAGGCATTTGAAAAAATGGCCAATCTTGCCACT
>NZ_JAIOSW010000245.1 GCF_021107415.1 Desulfobacula sp. | reverse complement strand
ATTCATAGGGGTCTGCAAAGGGGTTGCAGGCAGCTCCCACAAACATTTTCGGGGCAACATCAATGACTTCATCATTTAAGAATTTTCCCTGGTCCCGCATTTTCTTTACCAGGGCAATCAATTGCATGGAATCAATATCATGGACATTTTTTGCCTGGGGATGATTGCCGAATGTCTGGTGATCACCGGAAAGACAGAGCATATTCCTGATACCCAAAGCATAGGCACCCAGAATATCGCTCATTATTGCCAGACGGTTTCGATCCCTGCAGACCATCTGGAAATTGGGTTCAAGGCCTTCATCAATCAATAGCTTTGATGCGGCAAGAGAAGACATTCTCACAACGGCGGTCTGGTTATCGGTTATATTGACGGCATCTACATTGCCTTTCAGATATTGAAATTTTTCTATAAGATGCTCCACATTGGCACCTTTTGGGGGCCCGCATTCTCCTGTAAATGCGAAATGTCCGGCTTTCAGAACCTTTTCAAGATTACTTCCTGATTTAAGCTCACTCATTTTGGTTCTCTCCTTTGTGTTTTAAATATTTCCCTGAACCAATTCTTCCCTGATACTTCTTCTCGGACCGCCATCCCTTGCCGTTCTCCAGTCTTTAATGCCTTTTACACCGATGAGGTCTTCAAGTTCTCCGGCATCAATTTTCTTTCTGACAATGGCATCCCAGATACATTCAGTATCTTTGTTGATTTCGCAAACGCCATTGGATGAACCGCCGCAGGGGCCATTTAAAAGACTTTTCGCACATCTGGCAATGGGGCACAAGCCGCCGAAATTATGGATAGCACAGGTACCACAGCCTGCACACCGTTCTTCCCAAACCCCGTGCTGGGTGGCACCACCGAAAAAGGTGGTATTGACGCCTGGATAAAATATCTGGTCTTTGTACATTTCAGATAAAAACTGGGGGCCCACGCCGCAGGCAAGAGAGATCACTGCATCATAGTCATTTACACTTTCACTGATTCCTGCCACATATTCGGTGTCACACTGTCTTTCCAAAACATTAATATCAATGTCAATGTGGACGCCCTGTTTTTTTCTGGCAATTTTCATTGAAGATGCCAGTATTTCAACTTCCTTTAACCCGCCGACATTGCAGACAGTAACGCACCCTTTGCATCCAACGATGAGAATCTTTTTATCGTCCTTAACCATCTCTAATATCTCTTGAAGAGACTTCCGATCTGCTACAATCATGATTCACCTCTATTTAATTACTCATTTTAAATTCTTTGGTCTCACGCCGCATGACTGCTCTTTACCGGAGTGGGTCCCAACGCCTTGATTTTGTCCGCCATCTCAATAGCAATCTCGGCAAACCGTGCCCCCTGTGCTGAAGAAAGATTATACATCTCCACCCTTTCAGGCTCGATCCCCAGTTCAGTCAGGGTTTTTTTCACATACTCCACCTTTCTTCGGGCCTTAAGATTACCTTCTATGTAATGACACTCACCTTCAAGGCATCCTGCCACGTATACACCGTCTGCTCCGTCTTCAATGGCATTGAGCAAATAAAGGATATCCACCCGTCCCGTGCATGGCACCTGGATAACTTTTATGTTGGAAGGATAGGATAGTCTCATGGAACCTGCCAGGTCCCCGGCTGCATAAGCTCAGTATTGACAGCAAAACGCGACTATTTTGGGTTCAAATTCCTGGGGTTCAACTTCCTGGGTCATTATTTACCTCCATTAATCAAAGTTGATGAATAGTTTAATATTATGCCTCTTCAAAAAGTGCATCCATCTTTGCTATAATCTGCTCATCTGTAAAATGATTCAGTTTAATGGCCTTGCCCGGACATTCCGCCACACAGGCACCACACCCATGACACTCGGCTGCATCAATCAGGGCATATCCATCTGCATGGATATAGGGAATGTCGTAAGGACAGGTCCTAACACAGGTCAGGCAAACCGCACATTTTTCCGGGGTGACCTCTGCCACAACGCCGCCCACCATCAAAGAATCTCTGGAGAGAATGGTCATGGCACGGGCCACAGCAGCTCTTGCCTGGGCAATACTTTCTTCAAGGGGTTTGGGATAATGGGCCAGACCCGCCACAAACAACCCGTCTGATGCAAAGTCAACCGGTCTCAACTTTGCGTGGGCTTCCACAAGGAATCCCTCACTGTTTGTCGGTACTTTAAATTTTTCAAACAATTTCTTGTTGTCTCCCGGAACAATACCCGAGGCCAATACGACCAGATCAGGACGAATGGTTACCGGCATCTGGAGAACGTGGTCAATGGCCGAAATTTCCAGTTCTTTGTTGGAATTTTCCCTCACTGTCGGCATTTTTTCCAGATCATACCGGATGAACAGAACACCCAGTTCCCGTGCCTTTTGGTAAAGATCTTCTCTAAAGCCATAGGTTCTGATATCCCGGTAAACCACATAAACTCTTTTTCTTCTATCCATTGTTTTTAACGCAATGGCACTTTTCAGGCTGTGGGTACAGCAGACCTTACTGCAATAAGGATTTTCATTGTTTCTGGATCCAACGCACTGGATAAAAACAATGGCCTTTGCCTTTTCAATTCGTGCGTCCCCTTCCCGCAAAGCCGCGTCCATATCCAGGTGGGTGAGTACATCCGGATGGTCTGTGTAGAGGTACTCGGAAGGTTTAAATTCCTTTCCCCCGGTGGCAAGAATAACCGCCCCATGTTCAATGACCATCTGCTGAGTGGTCCCATTGGTCCCATTAGTCCCATTGGTTTTTATGGTGGTAACAAAATTACCCATGGAGCCTGTAAAAGCCTCAACTTCGGTGTCAAGATACAGGTTAATGACGTCACTGGCATTAGTTTTTGCTATAAGATCCTCAAGGTAATTTTGTATATCTTCTCCCTGCCAGGTGGCATTCAGGTTCCTTGCAATCCCGCCAAGTACGCCTGTCTTTTCCACCAGGTGAACATCAACTCCCTGGCCGGCTGCGCTAAGCGCGGCTTCCATCCCTGCCGCACCACCGCCCACCACAAGGACAGACTTTTTAATATCCAGGCTGACCTGGTGCAAGGGTTCCACTAATGCAGCTTTTGCCACGGCCATTCGAACCAGTTCTTTTGCTTTTTGTGTTGCTTTTTCCGGTTCTTTCATATGGACCCAGGTATTCTGATCCCTGATATTCGCCATCTCAAACAGGTATTTGTTCAGGCCGGCATCTCTTATTGTCTCCTGGAACAGGGGTTCATGTGTTCTGGGTGAACACGATGCCACCACTACCCGGTTGAGTTCCTGCTCCTGGATAACCTCTTTCATATGATCCTGGGCATCCTGGGAACAGGTAAAAAGGTTGTCCTCCACATGGACGACCCAGGGAAGTGTTGCTGCATAATCCCTGACTGCCGGCACATCAGCAATCCCGCCGATATTGATACCACAATTACAGACAAACACACCGATGCGGGGATTTTGTCCGGAAAAATCGCTCTCAGGCGGTAATTCTCTGGTTTTTGTCTCGCTCCACCTGCCGTCCTTCAATGCCAGGGATGCTGTGGCGGCGGCAGCAGATGCCTCCATGACAGAGGCAGGGATGTCCTTGGGCTCCTGAAAGGTTCCGCAGACATAAATCCCTTTTTTGCTGGTACAGACAGGGGACAGGTTGTCGGTTTTGGCAAACCCGTGGCTGTTGAGTTCTATCCCGATCTTGTCCGCAAGTTCCAGGGCATCTTTATTCGGTGATAGACCTATGGAAAGGACCACCATGTCAAAAATTTCTTCAACCATGCTCCCGGCTTCAGTGGAATATACAATCCGGTACCTGTCACCGGGTTCCGGGAAAACAGAATGGATTCTGGATCTGACAAACCGGACGCCGCTGTCATCCTGAGCCCTGATATTGTATTTATCAAAATCTTTCCCATGGGTTCTCATGTCCATGAAAAAAATGGCGGCATCCAGTCCCTTGTCACTGTGCTCCTTTGCAATGACAGCCTGTTTATTGGCATACATGCAGCAGACACCGGAACAATAGGAATGATCCCCTTTATTAATGTCCCTTGATCCGACACATTGGAGCCAGGCAATCTTTTCAGGTTCCGTATTATCAGATGGCCTTACAAGATGACCGCCATAGGGGCCGGATGCAGACAGAATTCTTTCAAATTCCACACTGGTCATAATATTGGGGCTGTGCCCGTAGCAGTATGAGACCATCCGGGTGGGTTCAAAAGGTGTAAACCCCGGGGAAAGAATAATGGCACCCACATCAATGATATGCTCCCGGCCCTGCATGGAATGATCCACTGCATTGGCAAGACAGGCATCCACACACTGCATACACTCTGAGCAATATCCGCAGTTCAGGCATCTTGCGGCTTCTTTTTGACCCTCTTTTTCACCATATCCAAGTTCCACTTCCTTAAAATTACCGACCCTTTCAGCTGCGGCAAGTTCCGGCATCTTATACCGGTTTTCAGGTTCCATATCAACACTCACCGGCCTGAACTCATGATTTTCAACTACGGCAAGCTGTCTGCCTTCTTCCATGTCCATACCTTTGAGGTATCGAACAATAGATTCAGCCGCTTCCATACCGGCGGCAATGGCACCGATGGCAACACCCGGGCCTGTCTGAACATCACCGCCTGCAAACACCCCTTCTTTATCCGTGGCAAGGGTGACCGGGTTGACCTGGGTGGTGTTCCATTTGCTGATCTTCAAGCCGGCAAGATCTTCTAATGCAGAAAGATCCGGCCTTTGACCGATGGCAGGGATAAGTTGATCAATTTTAATGTCATATTCACTTCCCGGTATGGGAACAGGACGTCTTCGCCCTGAAGAATCCGGCTCACCCAGTTCCATTTTAATAACCCTTAAGGCCTTGACTTGGCCGTTTTCTTCAATGACTTTCTGGGGAGCCGCAAGATACGTAATCTTAGCGTCTTCATCTTCTGCGGCACAGATTTCCTCTTCCCAGGCAGGCATTTCTTTTCTTGTCCTTCGATACAGGATAGTGACCTTTTGCGCTCCCAGTCGAACCGCAGACCTTGCCACATCAATGGCCACATTACCACCGCCGATGATGCAGACCTTTTTTCCGACCTTTGTTGTTCCGGTCAGGTTGAGTTCTCTTAAGAAATCAACCCCCTGGCGAACCCCTTCAAGATCTTCACCCGGAATACCCAGTTCGACACCCTTGTGAGCACCCAACCCTAAGAAGACTGCATCATAGCCGTCAGCCATGAGGCTGTCCACGGTAAAATCTTTCCCAAGACGAGTATTCAGCTTGAGGTCTACACCGAGGTTGCTCACAACTTCAATATCCTTGTCCAGCACTTGTCTTGGCAGGCGGTGTTCAGGAATACCGACCCTGAGCATACCGCCGGCCTGGGACAATGCTTCGAATATGGTTGCATCAACTCCCTGTTTTGCCAAATGATAGGCAGCGGATAATCCGGCCGGACCGGAGCCGATGACGGCCACTTTTTTACCGATCTTTTCAGCACATTTAATTTCCACTTCTCTGGCATCAAAACTGTCTGCTGCCAAACGCTTCAGATCCCGGATGGCAATCGGTTCATCTACCTGGCATCTTCTACAGGCATCTTCACATTCATGAGGACAGACCCGGCCAAGCACGCCCGGCAATGGGAGCTGTTCCATGATAATTTCCAGGGATTCCTTATACTTGCCCTCTTTCACCATCTGAACATACCCTTGCACATTGAGTCCGGCAGGACAGGTCAGGCGGCACGGAGCCTTGTCTTTTTTCTCTATAGCAAAGCCCGACGGCATTGCCTGGGGATACAGCTTGAATGCGGCTTTCCTGTCCCGAAGCTCTTCATCAAACTTGCTGGGAAGTTCTACCGGACACACCTCGGCGCACTCTCCGCAGGCGGTACATCTTTCGATATCTATAAATCGGGGCTTTTCCTTTAATTTAACGGTAAAATTGCCTTCTTCTCCCGTGACTTCTTCAATTTCAGTCATGGTCAAAAGCTCAATATTGAGATGACGTCCTGCCTCAACAAGTTTCGGGGATATGATACACATTGAGCAGTCGTTTGTGGGAAAGGTCTTGTCCAATTGTGCCATTGCTCCGCCAATGGCTGTGTTTTTATCTACCAGGTATACAAAATATCCAGAATCCGCCAGATCCAGGGATGACTGAATACCTGCTATACCGGCACCAACTACCATTACCGATCCTTTACCTTTTCTGGTACCTTTTTCGGCCATTTGGAACCCTCCTTATTTATAGTCCCACTTCAGCCAGATCCGGCCCAAGATAGGTTCGTTCTTCTTCACCCAGTACGCCCATGGCAAGACAGATAACCGTCCACAAATGGACAACATGGTAATTGCCGCCAAAGTGATGACCAATGTCTTCAATCTGTCCATGGCAATTATGACAGGGAGCAATTACATAGGTAGCACCGGTTGACATGATCTGGTTAAATTTTATTTTTCCGTAGGCCCTTCGCTGGTCTGGAAACCCGGCCTGCAGGGCACCGCCGCCGCCGCCGCAGCAATAATTATTATCCCGGTTGGGGACGGTATCAATAAAATTTTGTTCTCCTACAACGGTTTTAATAACAAATCTTAAATCATCCACAATTTTATTGGACCCGCTTTTTCTTCCGATATTGCAAGGGTCCTGTATTGTAAACTTTGCTCTGATATCCTTATTCCAGTCAGAATTGACCTTTAGTTTACCTTCCTTTATCCACTGGGCATAAAGTTCGATAATCGTTATCAGTTTAAATTTATGGGGGATATTGAATTTTCGCAATCCTTCCAGGATCGCAAAGTATGAGTGCCCTCACTCGGTATTGACCACAAGGGGGCTTTTTAAATTATTGTCCACATGGTAAGCAAACTCTTCAATGATATATTTCCATCCCTCATTATCTGCCATGAACATGCAATAATTTTCTCCAGCCCACATTACGGACGGATACGTCCAGTCCGCACCCACCGTGTGAAGAATTTTCCATAAAGGAGCCATTTCTTCGGGCTCAGTCACAGGTTCCCTGGAGTTCTGGTTCAATACCATTGTGGCACCCACCCGGTCCACAGACACCTGAAGGTCCTCAAATCCCGGCTGATCTTCCCGGATCTCTTCCGCCACATCCAGCACGGTGAATTCAAAATCATCCTTTGCAGCTCCCATGGCACTTCCGGTTCTGATATGCTGATCACATGAACCAAGGATACCTTTGGGTCTTTTTTCCCTGGGAACACTGGCACGCAAATTAAAAATCAATGCCGGCACATTGATATTCATGGGACAGGCCGCCACGCATCGTCCGCACATACTGCAAACCCATTTCCAATCTAATTTTTGTATCTCCTCATCCAACCCCAAATTCAACATTCTGATGAGCTTTCTTGGATCCATGTCAAACAATTCCGAGGCTGCACACCCCCCCGTGCAGGTTCCGCACGCCAGACAAAGATCAAAGTTCGCATCCGGTACCTTTGATAAAACCTCATCTTTAAACTCAATATCAAGTTCATCAATCTTAATTGCCTCTGCCATTTTAAAATTCTCCCTTATCTTAATTTGGCTGCATTCAGATACTCCACCAGGTTATCAGCACCGCCGATAGAAATGATATGAACTCCCTGACAGATATCTTTCAGACTGTTGACTGTATCAGCAAAAAGCTCCGCACTTGCCTTCTTTTTATTCGGTGCTTTGGCAAGTTTTTGTATGACCCATTCAGGTACAAGCCCGGATTTAAAATGACGGTTCAAAAATTTGCCCATCCCTGCTGTTCTCAAAATCATGACTTCAGCGATGACAGGAACTTTAAAAGGCTCAACCTGCTTCATGAACTTGGCAAACTGGTCAATATCAAAAATAGGCGCTGTTAAAAAGTACCCCGTACCCACATTCATCATATCTTCCATTTCTTCCATGCCGCGCTTTGGCATGTTTTTCCCCCAGGGTGTTTCAATGCCGGAACCCAAGATAAAATCAATCTTTTTGTCAAGCTCTTTTCCTTCAATTGTAACCCCTTCTTTCAAATGATCCATAACCGACGCCAATTTACCTGAATCAACATGGAAGAACATTGATTCCTGAAGCGTATCCCCTGAAATCCTGTAATCTTCAGTAAAAACCAGAAGATTTTCAACACCGGTCTCATGGGCCAGTGTCAGATCCTTTTGCAGTTGGAATCGATTTTTATCTCTTGTGGTGGTTTGATAAATCGCATTCAGATTATTATCTTTTAAAAGACCACAGGTTTTAATTGTATCACTCACAACACCTTCAAATTCTATTTCCGCGATGGACACACCGTCCACACGGCCTTTTACCCTGCCAAGGCTTTCAACAAGCGCCTCGGGTTCTTCATCCCCCATGGGAACCTGTACTTCGGACGTCACGACAAATCTCTTTTTTTCTAAAGATTCCTTTAAATTCATGATCTGCCTCCTTCCTATTTTAATCCTAGTAATTCGGCCACTTCATCCTTGAGCTTGGACAGGGGCAATGGCTTTGATAAACAGACATCCGCACCATATTCTTTCATCTGTGCGAACTTATCATCATCCAGGTATGCGGATAATACGATAATTTTTATATCTTTTGTTTCCTCGTTTGTCTTAATCTTTTTACAGACTTCATACCCCTTGATATCGGGCATCATAATGTCAAGAATCAAAAGGTCGGGATGAAAATGGCTTACCTGGAGTCCGGCCTCAAAACCGTCTGAGGCGGAAAGAACCTCATAGTCAAATTCATCTTCCTCCAAAGCCTGTACAATTGACTCGACAATGATCATGTCATCATCTACTACCAGGATCTTTTTTCTGGCGCTTTCATCTTTCTCTTCAGGAATTGGGATTCCCTGGCTTCGCATAAACGTCTCAAGATCAGACTTTTTTATCCTGCGATGCCCGCCAACGGTCCGATACGCTTTAATGTGTCCGGCTTCCACCCAATTAATAATGGTTTTAGACGAAACATTGCAGTATTTGCTTGCGGTGAATACAGTCAACGTGTCTTCCATAACACCTCCTTTTTTGGGGATTTTTATAACTATAGTTATTATAGTTATTTCATATAATCTATTTTGTCAAGCGATTATAATAAATATAATAACTATAATAAATTAAATAGCTATCTTCAAAAATAGAGAATGCCGCCTATTACAAAGACTTTCAGCGAATCATAAGGATAAATAACGATATGAATAAAAAGAAAAAAATATCAGGGTTTAAAAAAATAATTTAAAAAACTGCCGGGAAATGTTTTTTTGCAGTCTATTTGCTTGCGATGGGAAGTATGATGGCAAACTTTGTCCATTGTCCCTCTTCGGACTCAACGACAATATCCCCGCCATGATCCTTGATAAAGCCATAGCAGACAGAAAGCCCTAAGCCTACCCCCTGAACGCTCTCGGTCTTGGTGGTAAAAAAAGAATCAAAAATCTTTTTAATATGCGCCGACTTAATACCGGTCCCTGTATCCTTGACGGTGATATAAAGCTTTTTGGAAACAATTTTTGTGGATATTTCAAGATCACCACCATCGGGCATGGCATACATGGCATTGGAAAACATATTGATAAATACCTGACGTAATTGATCCTTGGATGCCAGAATAGCTCCCGGGTTCTCAACAAGATCAAGATTTACTTTTATACTGTTTTCCCTGAAACGTTTTTCATACAGCAGCATCAATTCATCAATAATCACATTAATATCTATCTCCACACGTTCCTCCTGGACAGGCTTTGAAAAAGAGAGCATTTTTTTAAGCATATCTGCCAGCCGCTCAATCTCCGATAACGACATATCCAAAAGTTTTCGCCTCTTGTTTTGAGGTGAAATCTCGGTTTTCATCAACTCCAAGGTATTCATAATACCAAACAGCGGATTATTTAATTCATGGGCAATCTGGGAAGTGAGCCTTCCCATGGCAGCCAGTTTTTCCGACTGGAGCAAATGCTGTCTCGCTGCACTAAGATCTCTTTCAGTCTGAAGCCGCTCTTTTAAGTCGACAAATAACCCAACCGTTGCCAGCTCGTTACCTTTTTCATCATAAAGGATGCTGACGGAAAGATTTCCTTCAACCAGTTCACCAGCATCCTTTTTAAAATTCAACGGATAGGAGTTCAGCCTGCCCTTGCCCCCAAATTTTTCATCCCTCATCATTTCCATGACCTTTTTGGCCACCTTTTTTGAAAAAATCTGCTGAATGCTCATTTTGCCGATAACCTGAACGGACTTAACCCCGAAGATCTCTTCAGCACCCTGGTTCCACAGCCGAATAACACCCTTCATATCCATTGCCATAATCGCATTGGGAGAACATGAAATGATCTTATCTAAAAAATCATGGGCCTCTTTTATTTCGTGCTCATGTTTTTTTCGCCGACTTTGCTCCACAACAATCCCTTCATATCCTAAAATCTGCCCATGGGTATCATACCGGACATTACTGGTTAAAAGGATATAAAGGATGTGCCCGTCCCGCCGTCTCCATTTTACCTCGTAATCAACTACCCGGCCTTTTTTTTCTATGATTCCGGTGTATCTGCGCCTGTCTTCAGGCCTCAAATAGACATCCGTTGCAAGATCAAGGGATAAAAATTCTTCCTTATCCTGATAGCCAAGCATTTTCAGCAGTGCAGGGTTGACATCAAGAAACCGCCCTTTCTTACTGCTGATAAACACACCACACCCAGCATGATTAAAAAGCCTTTGATAGCTTTCTTTAGAGGATTTAAGCTTCTCTTCCTGGCGCTTGGCGTGCGTGATATCACGATATAAGGAGAGCTTGGATTTTGTTCCGTCCTGGTTTGTTACCGGAAGTTCTGACATGGCAAATATTTTATCAACAGCGTTAACATAGACCTCACCGCGATGTATCTCATCGTTAATAAAAACTTCATCATATTTACACCACTCGCAAGGTTTATCAGACTGGATCAATACTTCATGACATTTCCTGCCGACCCCGTCGCCAAACAATTCTTTCATGAATTTATTCATGTATTCAACAGTATAATCATCATTAATAATATAGATGCCGTCTTCAAAAACATCCAAAGCATCCAAGAGTCTCGGGGTGTGATCAGCCATTATAAATCTCCTTAAAACCAAAAAAAATAATTTATTATAAAATAAATACTTGCCACCATTTTCTTTGTCAAGGTCAGTATCATCTTGACACTTTGAATCAAGCCAAAGTATATAAGCACTTAACCTGAGTTATTTGTCTTAATATGATACTAACCATATATTGGAAATGGGCATGGCTGCTGATACAGATAAAAAAGACAGTGCGGCAAAAGAAAAACTTGGAAAAGTTATTTTCTATCTTTTAAAAGAAAAACACCTGAGCAAAGAAAACATTAATTATGCAAAACGGATTCAAAAAAAGCTTGTACCGCCCAAGCCGCTTTTAGACGTATTAAAAGAACTTGAGTATGTAAATGACGAAAAAATCACCCATGCCATCAAAGCAAATCGTGACAATCTCAAAGTCGGAACCCTCCTTGTAGAGCTGGGACACATCTCCCGCAAAGATCTGGAGGATGCTTTAAGAATACAATATGAAGAAAAAAGCAAAAGAAAGGTTGGCGATATTCTTATAGACAATCGGGCAATTGATGAAAAAAGCCTGATTGAAATGTTATCCCTTCAAATGGGATTTCCTTTTCTTGAGCCGGAATTCATGGAACTTGACCATGATCTTTTCAATCAGGTGCCGTATAAACTTTTCATGCAAAACAAATTTGTTCCCATAAAAAAGCAAGGGGACAGTGTCCTTGTCGCTTTTTCAGATCCGCTTCACAAGCCGACTGTTGATTCGGCCCGGGGTATTTTTAAAAAAGAAATAGAAATCGCTATTTCAAAAAAAGACTCCATTGACTTTGCCATTCAAAAGATGATCCGGGAACAGAACAAGGATAAAAAGCCTTTGACCATGGATGATGAATCTATTGTCGGCATTGTAAATACCATTATCATTAACGCTATCCGGGCTAAAGCAAGCGATATTCACATCGAACCCATGCATGACCGTTTCCGGGTTCGGTTCAGGATTGACGGTATCCTGCACCATATAAAAGATTACTCAAAGGATATGATGCCCCTGATTGCCAGCCGGATTAAAATTTTAACACAGCTTGATATTGCCGAAAAAAGAAGGCACCAGGGTGGACGTATTGATTTTCAGTTTGGAGAGTATCAGGTTGATTTAAGGGTTTCCACCTATGTTACTGTTCACGGGGAAAAAATAGTTTTCAGGATCATCAATAAAATGGACAAGCTTCTAACGGTGGAAGAACTTGGTATGCCACCCAGAATGCTTGATAATTTTATCACCAATTCGCTCAATGCCCCCAGTGGTGTTTTAATTGTTACAGGGCCGACAGGATCAGGAAAAACCTCAACCGTTTACAGTTGTATTGATCATTTAAACAGTATCGAGACCAGTATCATCACGGCAGAGGACCCGGTTGAATATGTCATCGACGGTATTGGTCAATGTTCCATTAACACAAAATTGAATTTAACATTTGAAGAAACGCTTCGCCACATTGTCCGGCAGGATCCCGATATTATTGTCATCGGTGAAATCAGGGACTTTTTTTCTGCAGATGTTGCTGTTCAAGCCGCGCTTACAGGACACCAGGTGCTGACAACCTTCCACACGGAAGACAGTATCGGCGCTTTGATCAGGCTGGTGAACATGAACATTGAACCCTTTTTGATTTCATCCACCATCAATTGTATTCTAGCCCAGAGGCTGCTAAGGAAAATCTGCCCAAACTGTAAGAAAAAACAAACGCCAGGGACAACAGATATGAAATTGTTAGGATATCATGGAGGAGAACTTTCCGGCGGTACATTTTACAAAGGGGAAGGATGCGGGCATTGCAGACATACCGGATACAGCGGCAGGATAGCTGTTCACGAAATGCTGTTGATGGAAGAATATGTGCGGGAGGCTGTATTAAAGAATGCAACCAGCCATGAACTCAGAGAAATCAGTTTAGAATATGCCGGACTGGTCACCCTGTTTGAAAACGGCATATATAAAGCTTCAAAGGGAATTACAACCATTGATGAAGTCTTAAGATGCCTGCCCAAACCCGTACCACCCAGACCGCTTGCAGAAGTCAAAAGACTGCTTGGAGGATAATGTTGCAAAAAGACCAATCATTTCTTGAAATTATTGAAAGCTATGTTGAATCGGACACAGTTACACTTCCCCCGTTTGATAAGACCGCTCTTAGAATTCAGATGGAAATCCAAAAACCTGACGTTAAAATTTCCAAAATTGAAAAGCTGATCATTGCAGACCCTGCCATGTCCAGTCAGATTTTAAAGGTTGCCAACTCAGCCTTTTTCAGGGGCTTGTCAAAAGTAATGACCATCAGGGAAGCCATCGTCCGCATGGGGCTGGATGAGATCACAAGAATCGTAATAATCCTGACCCAGAAAAAGCTGTACAATACAAAAGATGCTTTCATTAAAAATTATCGAAATGGTTTATGGCAGCATGCCCTTGTCTGTGCCCTGACCAGCCAGTGGGTGGCAAGGGAGGCAGGGTTTGAAGAAGCCAGTCAGGAGGTCTTTTTTGCCTCTTTAATGCATGATATCGGAAAATTATTTTTAATTACTGTTATTGAAAAAATAAAAAATTCCAAAGAGGTACCGTTCATACCGTCAAAGTCCGTCATAAATGAGATCATCAAGGGACAGCATGCCGAGCAAGGGTATAACCTGTTAAAAAAATGGAATATCCCCGATAAATACTGCCAGGTGGCAAAAGAACATCACGACAAGAAATTTGACACCACGAATATCCCTTTGATCATTCTGAGGCTTGTGAATAAAACCTGCAACAAAATTGGGATTTCCATTGAAAAAAATGATGATGCAGAAAGTTCAGTCACTGCTGAAGCAAATTTTTTTGGATTTTCTGAAATCAAACTGGCACAACTTGAATTACAAGTTGAGGATTCTTTAAAAAGAGTCAGCTCTCATTACAACATCGGGATACCGAAAAAGTAAAATCCATCCATATCTTACTTGAAATGAAATAATATGTAGGCCCCAAATTTGTCATAATGATCCTGGGAGAAAAATTCGACACCGATATTCATTTGATTGATTTTTTTAATAATTGCCTCTTTTGATACTTTTGATCCGCCCGGATCATCCAGGATAAATTCCAGCACCACTTTATCTTGAAGGTGTAACTCCAAAAGCCCCTTGGTTCTGATCTTTAAACCAGCTCTTGTAATATCGATCACATTGACGGGATACTTTTTGTTCCCCAAAATGAGAACTCCCGGCAAATCAACCTTTTTTCTGATATACTTTCGTCTTTCAAGAATTACTGAAAAAATATGTTTGCATGTGCAGGTGTATTTCAGTTTCACCTCTTTATCCACAGTGTTGTATCTGGAAACATTCAATTGTTTGGTTTTCCCGCATTCAGGGCAAGAAAAACTTGCCTTTCCACTTCTTGTTATAAAAACTTTCTGAGCCATATCAATTCCTTAAGGATATATTCCAAACTCTTGTTTTAATTTATACAAAAAAGAATGATGTTACAAGCACCTGATGTAATTTTTTAATCAATTCTCTACGACCTCCCTCTTTAAGAAATCACCTGAGTATGATAGTGGAATACCTGGCAATGATTGAAAAGGAGAATGAATGAAAGATCATTACATACCTGAAAATAAATTTCCCATTGAAATTGATAAAAATATTTTTATCCTGGGCAATTATTTTTTCAACCTGTTTCTGATTATCGGTGACAGACACTCTGCTTTGTTTGAAGTAGGCATCTCAGCAATCGTTGATACGGTGATCAACCAATTGGAACTTCTTAATATCAATCCGGATTTTATCATTTCCTCCCACCCCCATTCCGATCATATTACCGGACTGCCAGGCCTTGCCAAAAGATATCCAAAAGCCAGGATTGTTGCAGCAGCAGGAGCAAAAGAATTCATTGAACATCCCAAAGCTGCACCATTGCTGTTTAAAGAGGACATGTTCATGTCAAAAAGCCTGGCCGCCCTTAACATCAAACCCGGCAGACCTTCATTAGAACAAATTCCAAATCTTGACGGATCATGGGTCATTAATGACAATCAATCAATAGACCTTGGCCGAATCACACTGGATCTGATCAAAGTGGACGGCCATTCTCCTGGAAATCTTATCGGGGTCTTAAACGAAAGAAAAATTCTATTTTGCTCCGACAGCCTTGGATTTCATTTTCCAGGCAGAGAATATCTCCCGTTATTCTTCACCCATACCGGTTCATATCTTTCAACCCTTACTTTTATTAAGAAATTTAACCCGTCCATTGTCTGCCCTGCACATCAGGGCCCTTTGTTGGGGAAAACTGCGGCAACCGGTATTCAAGAATCCCTGAATATTACAGTCAACACCATTAATAATATAAAACAATCAACTCTTTCTGATGAAACGCTTGCCATGGATCTATTTAACCAAAGCTATAAAGATGAATTCACCCTTTATACACCCGAAAATATTAAAAATTGTATGGGTCTGCTTGTAAAAAGAGCAAAAGAGACTAAAATTGATTTCAAGAGGTACTTAAAAAATTCCTGATGGAAAAAATAATTTTCAAAAATATAACTCAGATTATTCCCCACCAAAGCCCAGTGCTCATGATAGACTATTACAGCAAAATAGATAATCCCCTGCCCTGTTAAATCGTCCAGGATTTTTTGAAGGTCTTTAAGATTTCGGGCCAGACGATCCATGGAATGTTAAAAACGGTTCTCAGGTCTCTTTTTCAATAAATGAGAAAAGATTACTTGTATCTCAAACCGAATCCGTGATAATTTTCTTACAAAGCTGCTTCTCTGGTTCAGTAATGGCCATGTTAGCAGCTTTTCAGCAAGAGGCTCTAAATACTGTTTTAATTGTTAAGCCGGGATAAAGGAGACAACATGCCTGAAATAAAAACCGATGATACTCAAATCGCTCTTGTAACAGGAGCCAGTGGAGGGATTGGGAAAGCAATCGCCAAGGCGCTTGCCCGAACAGGACGATTTGTATACCTTAATTTCAATTCCAACAGGGAAAAAGCAAATGCAACTCTTAAAGAGATTATCAGCAACGGGGGGGAAGGAACTCTCCTTCAGTTTGATGTAAAAAGCAAGGAAGACTCTGAAAAAGCCATTAAAAAAATCATCTCGGAAAAGGGGAAACTAGATATTCTGGTAAACAATGCCGGTATCAGAGATGACATGCTCATGGTCTGGATGAAAAAAGAGAATTGGCAAAATGTTCTGGATACAAATCTGACAGGCTTTTTTAATGTAACACGACTTGCTGTAAAAAATATGCTGCCAAAGCGTTTTGGAAGAATTATCAACATATCTTCAACATCAGGTCAGACAGGGCAGGCAGGGCAGGTTAATTACTCAGCATCAAAAGCAGGGCTCATCGGAGCCACCAAAGCACTTGCCCGGGAAATTGCAAAAAGGAATATCACTGTAAATGCAGTGGCACCGGGATTTATTGAAACCGAAATGATTGAGGGTCTGCCGCTCAAGGAAATAGCAAAGACAATACCGGCAGGAAGGCTTGGAAAACCTTCCGAAGTTGCTGCAGCCGTTCTTTTTTTATGTTCAAAAGACGCCGGATACATTACCGGCCAGGTGATTGGTATTAATGGAGGGATTCTATAAAATCTATCATTCCATCTTGACACTCATTTGATTTTTATGGATACTCTCAGGAATAAAAACTTCAAAAATATTAAAAAAAGGAATCCTGAATAGTGAATAAGTATAATGCTGTTGCCAAAAAACAAAAAGAAAAAAAAATCGGCGAATTGCTTATCAGAGAAGGTTTTATTACAGAGGACGATCTAGATAAAGCCCTTTTGATCCAAAAAAAAGAGGCGAGTGATGCAGAAGTTTCCTTTGACATTCTGCTGATCAAAAAAGGTTTTTTAAATGCATCACAGCTTGAGGTATTAAAAGGACATCCTGATCTAAGAAAAAAAATCGGTGAAATCGTCGTTGAACATGAAATAATAGAAGCCGACCAGGTAAAAAAGGTTTTAAAAGATAAAAAGGAAAACCACACACTTGGCCAGTCTCTCATAGAAAAAGGCCTGATTACCAGAGATGTTCTGGATGAACTGCTTGAAAAACAAAAAGATGCCTTTGACATTGGAGAGCTGGCAGTGAGGCTTCAGATGCTCAGAGAAGTTGATTTAGTCCGTGCCCTAAGTTACAAGAATTGCCAGCGAACAATTGGTGAAATTCTTTGTGACAACAGGGTTATTCGTCCTGAAGATCTTTCTTTGGCATTAAAAAAACACAACAAACGAAAAAAAATCGGTGAAATTCTTATCCGGCAGGGCATGATTGATAAAACTCAATTTCAAATCGCTGCAAAAGAGCAAAGCCAATCAAAAGAAAAAATAGGTACTTTTTTAATTAACAAAGGGCTGATAACTTTTCATCAGCTTTATAACGCACTCTCCCACCAGTATAATACGCCATATATGGAGTTGGATGATTTTTTCTTTGATGAGCTGCGTAAAAACGATTTGATTAAATTTGTCTCTGAAAAATATGCCCGCCGAAATATGGTTCTGCCCCTCACGATTGAAGGAAAACAATTGTTGATAGGAATCACTTACCCTGATGGATTCACTGCTATTGAAGAGCTTCAACTCATTTACCGTAATTTGGATATGAAAGCCTCCTTTATTACCGAACAAAAATTTGAAGCACTTTTTACATCTTTATATAATAAAGAATTTCAAATCATCACTGAAACTGAAAACGAATTCAGCAACGTTCCGGACAATATCAACCTATTTAATTTTGAAAAACTGACTGCCGGGGAAAAACAGCGGATCAGCTTATATGCCGGAACCGAAACCGAAACCAAAAAAACGGTAGATTATATTATCAACTATGGTATTTCAAACGGAGCCAGTGATATACACTTTGAACAGGATAGAAAAGGGGTTAAATTAAGATACCGTATCGACGGGGTATGCCAGGAACCCGATTTACCATGGTTGAAGAAAAAAATAGAGACTAAACCCGAATCCATTATCTCCAGGATTAAAGTAATGTCAAATCTGGATATAGCTGAGCGTAGAATCCCTCAAGATGGTGTTTTTAGAGCCAGTTACAAGGAAAATGATAAGACATTTGATCTGGACTTTCGGGTTGCTGTCTGTCCTGCAATTGTCGGCGAAAATATTACCATCCGAATTCTCGATTCCCGCAAAGCGGGCCTGGGTCTTGACAATCTCAACCATTCCAAGCATGTTCTAGGACCATTGAGGCAATTATTTAAAAGCTCTGCCGGGATGATCCTGGTGTCAGGCCCCACTGGGAGTGGAAAATCTTCTACTCTATATGCGGCGCTGCAATATATCCACAGCCCTGAAATTAAAATCATTACTGCTGAAGACCCGATCGAATACAGTTTCCCTGGAATCATGCAGACCCAGATCAACAACAAAATCGGTCTCACATTTTCCAAGCTGCTAAGATCCTTTTTAAGGCTGGATCCTGATGTCATA
Organism: Desulfobacula sp.; assembly: GCF_021107415.1. The sequence goes on along the minus strand of NZ_JAIOSW010000245.1, from coordinate 8,387 downwards.
CTTGTAGGAGAAATCCGGGATATAGAGACTGCCGGTATTGGTTTCGATGCTGCCCAAACAGGCCATTTACTATTGAGTACAATTCATACCAACGATTCAGTGAGTGCTGTATCCCGCCTGCTTGATCTGGGAATTGATTACAATCAGATCGCCTCCAGTCTTATTGGAGTAGCATCCCAGAGGCTGGTCCGCAGGAATTGTACAAAATGTTCACGCCCTTTCAAACCGCCGCAAGAGGAATGGAGTCTTTTTTTTAATGACTACCCTGAGCACATAACTTTTTATAAAGGACTTGGTTGCAAGGCTTGTGATTTTTCAGGATACAGCGGTAGAACACTTATTTCCGAATTATTTGAAATTGACCGGAAAATTACGCTTGCCATCAGTTGCAAGACGGGTGAAGCCGAGTTAAAAAGGCTGGCCATCAGAAACGGCATGAAAACCATGGCAGATGACGGCCTGATGAAAATGAACCAAATTTCTTTAACAGAACTTATCCGGGTACTTCCGCTTGAAATGATAAAAGAGTTTAAAAGCAGGCATTAGGTCCTGTTTCTAAACCATTTTCAAGACATGAAATATTTTTTCGTTTGAGTGGTATGTCCGTTATCTTTTGGTTTTTCTAATGGTCAAAACCACATTGCCTGCAAAAATCAGAAATGCCCCTGTCCATCCGGAAGCTGTCAGTACAGGGTCCATTGCAATAACAGGGCCTAATACAGCAGCCAGCAGAATCCGTGTTGAAGAGATGATACTCCCTTCAATAGCTGTCACATATTTAAACCCGGCGGTAAGCAGATATTGACCGGCAATGGCAAAAAATGAACAGAAAAAAAGATATTTCAATTCTGAGTATTGAGGCAGATAAATCTTATTAAAAAAGAAGATAAAAGTTATCACAGACCCAAGGCCAAACAGGAAAAACAAGGTGGTCTCAATATCGTGCACCTGTCTTGAAAGGTTAAGGTACATAATAGCAACCGCCGCACTGATCCCTGATGCAAGCGCCCACAATGAATTCTTATGAAAACTCATTCCCTCCGGAGCCAGAATCAGCCAGACCCCTGCGAAGGCTAAAATAACAATGATGATGGCAATGGCATCACGCTGTTCCTTTAAAAAAATCCATGAAAAAATGGCGATAAACAGCGGATAGGTCATATTTAAGATGTTGGCCTGGGCTACGGATGTTAAATCCACACCTTTAAAAAAACAATATACCGCAACACAATTGGCAATAGTCCTTCCAATCAGATATCGTTTCTTTTTTACCTTGATTTTCTTCTTTTTAAGAGCCATCAGGATCACGATACTGATAAATCCCAATAAAAACCTTGCAAATACGAAAAATGCCGGATCTATATGTAATCCTTTGATCCGAGCCAACTTGATAATAACCGTTGCCAGGTAAAAAAAGAAGGCAGAACAAAAAACACAAACACATCCAAGCAATACCTTTAAATCAAACTGAAACCCTGGCTGCAATATATAATACCCTTATTGTGGTTAAACCGAAAAAAAGAGGCTTCAAAAAGGAAAGAACAAAATGCCTTGTTAGGAAAAATTATCATCTGAATTTTTGTTTTCCCAAATAACATCATCAAGGATTTTCTTAAAATAGGGGGTGATATTCTCAAATTTGATGGCCAGTCCGTTTTGTTCCACCCTGACAATCATGCCCTGGAGTTTGAAGGGCTTATCATATCCCGGAACGGAAAAAACGACCCGCACACTTTTATTGGTTTCAAATTTCCCCGATGTGTTAATAAAAATACCACCGGCACTGATATCCTTTGCATCGGTCTGAATGACCCTGTCGCCAACCACGACATCAATATCCACCTTGGTTTTGAGACGTTGATGTTCTCTTTGTTTTCCGGCTTGCCATGTTTTAAGAATTTCAAGAATCTCTTTTTGCTGATCATGGGTAAGGTTGCGAATTCTCTTAATAATTTCATCCAGCATTTTCATATCGGTTTCCATCATTAGTTTATGGTCATTATTCCATGTTAAAATATTAATTTTCTATAAACCATTTAGAGTGATTTAACAAGTCATCATCCATATTATTTTGTCTTGCTTATCCTATTTGCAATTTAAAATTGCCAACCGTTCTTAAAATTGTTAAGTTTTAATAATAATTCATGATAGCTCAAGTTTAAGGATTTTTTTAAAAAAAAGATGGGAAAAGACAAATCTATATTTAACAAAAAGATCATTCCTTTGCGAACCAATATTGATTATATTGATTCGCAAATACTGAGTCTTCTTGCTCAACGCCAGGTCCAGGTCGAAGAAGTGGTAAAATTAAAAAAAAAACACCATATTCCGGTATATCATCCTGCCAGGGAAGAAGATCTTCTCTCAAAACTTCGGGCCCAGGCCTGCAAAGCAAATCTTGACCCGAATTTTATGGAAGACCTTTACCGGGTCATTTTAAGGCAATCCCGTGTCAAACAGACAGATCAAATGGAGCATAAAGGCATCAGACCGGATGCTAAAATTTTGATCATCGGCGGTGGTGGCCAGATGGGGCGTTTTTTTGCCTCACTCTTTCAAAAATCCGGTTATGACCTAAGAATCCTTACGGAAGAGGACTGGGACAATGCAAAAAATCTTTGCAAAAATATTGATCTTTGTCTTATCTGTGTCCCCATTGAAAAAACTGAAGATATTATTGAACAGATTGCAGTCTTTCTTGACCCCGAAACCATTCTTGCCGATCTGACCAGTATCAAAACCCGACCATTGGAAAAAATGCTTGAATCCCATCCAGGCCCTGTAACAGGACTTCATCCTTTATTTGGCCCCACCGCAGGCTCCCTTGACAAACAGATCATTGTCGTTACCCCGGGAAGAAATTCAGATCACTGCCAATGGCTGGTGGAGCAACTCACCCTCTGGGGTGCCGTTATTGTTCAGTCCAGTGCCAGAGAACATGACGAAATTATGGAAATTGTGCAGGCATTGCGCCATTTCGCTACTTTTAGTTTTGGTCAGTTTTTATATGAAAAACATGCCCGCATTGAAAGGACCCTTGAATTTTCAAGTCCGATTTATCGTCTTGAGTTTGGAATGGTGGGAAGGCTGTTTGCCCAGGACAGTGGTCTATATTCTGAAATTATTTTTGCCACAAAGGAACGACGGCGTCTTTTAAAAGACTATATTGCATCCTTGAGTGAGCATCTTGAAATGCTGGAAGCCAATGACAAACATCTTTTTATTAAAAAATTTGACCAAATTGCCCAATGGTTTGGTCCGTTCAGTGAACAGGCCATGCGTGAAAGCACCTTTCTGATCGACAAACTGATCGAACGGTTTTAATATCATTTTTCATTGGATTTAGCTTTTCCCATATTGTTTTAATTTCTTTAATAACGTCTTTCTTGTAATACCAAGTCTTCTGGCTGTTTCACTCTTATTGCCTTCAGCTGACTCAAGGGTGGAAAGAATGGCTTTTTCTTCTATTTTGGAAAGTCTGATGTTTCCAAAATCTATCCCGGCATCAATCTTGTCAACATCTTTTGCCTTTATGAAGGAAAGGTCTTCCAGGCAGATATAATCGGATCTGGCAAGAACCACACCCCTTTCCACACTATTCATCAATTCCCTGACGTTGCCTTCCCATTCATACCGAATCATGGCATCCATGGCATCGGGTGAAAAACCTTTGATATCCCGTTTGTTTTTCTTTGAAAAGCTTTCTAAAAAATGCAAGGCAAGGGTTGGGATATCTTCTTTTCTTTCCCTCAAGGGTGGGACCTCAATATTCACAACATTCAGCCTATAGTACAAATCCTGCCGAAAGCTTCCCTGTTCAGACAATTCCTTTAGATCCTTGTTGGTTGCGGCAATAATCCTCACATCTGTTTTAATGTTTTGATCACTTCCCACGGGTGTGATCTCTTTTTCCTGGATCACCCTCAAAAGCTTTACCTGCATGGCAAGACTCATTTCACCAATTTCGTCCAGAAGAATACTGCCTTTGTCTGCCAGTAAAAACCGTCCCTTTCTTTTCTTATCCGCACCGGTGAATGACCCTTTTTCATGGCCGAAAAGTTCAGACTCAAGCAGGGTTTCTGTAATAGCGGCACAGTTGATCCTTACAAACGGCTGATCTTTTCGTGAAGAATTAAAATGAACGGCAGATGACACCAGTTCCTTACCGGTTCCCGATTCTCCAACAACCAGGACATTGGCATCCGTGGGCGCCACCATGTGAATGGTGTCCAGCAAAGAGAGTATGGCAGGACTTTTTCCAATAATATCATGGGCAAGGGACTTCTCCTTTAACCGGGTTTTCAAATGCCTGTTTTCCGTTTTTAAAGAAATGCTTTCAAATATACGTTCAATGGTCAGTTTCAGCTTATCAAAATCCAATGGTTTGGTTAGATAATCATAGGCCCCGATTTTCAAAGCTTTTACAGCTGTGTGAACTGATGAATAGGCGGTCATGATAACCACAGGCAGGGAAGGATTATACGTCTTAATAAGCTGCAATGCTTCCATGCCGGACATTTTCACCATTTTCATATCCATCAGAACAATATCAAAAGGCTGCTCTTTTACCATTTCAACGGCAATTGTCCCATCATCTGCCAGATGAATTTCATGCCCCCAGTCTGCCATCAAAGTTTTAAGCATTCTGGCGTGGGCGGCATCATCATCAACCACAAGTATCTTTTTCATTTGTCTTTTTTATCCTTTTATGAAACCGGCAAATTGATAATAAAACAAGTCCCCTTGCCTTTTAAACTTTCCACACGAATGCTGCCATTAAGGTTCTCAATAACTCTGTAAACGATCGCAAGTCCAAGCCCGGTACCGCTGGGCCGGGTGGTAAAATAGGGATCAAAGATCAGATCAAGGGATGCCTCATCAATCCCCATGCCATTATCCCTGACCCTTATTTCAATTCGCCCATCCTGCTCAGCATCCTGCACGCAAATTGTAAGTTTTCCTCTGTCTCCCAACGCCTCTATGGCATTGATATATAAATTTAAAAGAACCTGGTTCATCCGGTCCGGGTCTGTGTGAATTATGGCTTGTTTTATATCAATATCGACCTTTGTCTCAATTTTTTTCTGATCCAGATCATGGTGAACAAGTCTTAAGGAATGTGCAATCAACTCATTAATATTCACTTGTTGTTTTTCAATAGCCATGGGTTTTGCAAACTCAAGTAACTGGGTAACGGATCGGTTGATACGTTCCACCTCCTTGACCATGATTTGAGCGGTTCCCTTATCAGAAGCATTATCTTCATACCGGTCGCCAAAATAGGTTGCAAACCCTTTAATGGAACTCAAGGGATTTCTGATTTCATGAGCAACGCCAGCTGCAAGCTTTCCAATGGCTGCAAGCCGCTTATTTGTCTCCACTTGTTTTTTAAGCTCTTTAATCTGGGTCAGATCCCTGAAAAGAAATAAAAATCCCATGACTTGATTTTCGCTGTCCCTGATAGGGGATGCCGTGATATCCAGCCGAACCTTATGGTCGGAATCAATTGCAAGATTGATCTCACGGGTTAGAACCCCTTGAGAAATTTCCATTTCCTGCATCAATTCAATCATTTGCGGGAATGGTTGCCTCAGATCCCCTCCTAAAATATCTTTTGCCGCACTATTCATAGATGTGATTTCATGATCCCGATTAATCGTAACAAGTCCTGACGGCATGTTTTGAATCACATTATCGGAAAATGCCTTTACACTGGTCAGAGATGCTTTTGCTGACCTGTACGCCTGAAAGATAGACAAAGCAACCATACCAACACATCCCAATATAAAAAAGAGGATACCCCGCCAGACAGTCTCTTTTAGCAACCTGTCCCGGGCAATCTTTTCCCTTTCCATGGAAAGCCCGGCAAAAATATAATGTTCTGCCATTTCAGGCAGCTTATCCGACTGGTTTTTAAGATAAGGCCGGCACCAGTCCTTGGTTTGTATTTCAACGTTATGTCGGTCCGACAGTCTCTCATTCATCCCCATATACCTGCGCGTGGGTCCGGACCTGATCGGAACAAACCGTTTGAATACTTCAAACGCCTGGGTCTGGTCTTTTTGCAGTCTTACCCTGTGATAGATCAAAGTAATATCTTCATTTGTCTCTGCCGACCCGGGCATGGCATCAAAAATCTGTCCTATCATGGATTCATCCGAGTGTGCCAGTATTTGTCCATCCTTTGATGTAATCATCATATAGATAACTTCAGGCTGCAACGAGGTCTCCAAAAGCATGGCCTGGATTCTTTTTGCACCCCATCGCATGGTGAACATTCCGATTCGGGTCCCCGCCTCAAATGTCCTGATTAAAGATATCCCTTTTTCCAAAAGCCTTTGGGTGAAAAATTCCTTTTGTTTTTCGAGCCTGTCCAGGGTCATGAACGTAAAAATCGGTAAGAGGATCAATAAAACACCAATAAGAAATAAAGGTGATACCAATGGGAAACTATATTTTTTCATTTTTTTCTCTATCTTTATGCACGTTATACTGTGGTTGTTCTTAATTATACCTAATGTATATTACAAGCAAAAACAATACCATGGAAAAAATCCCCTGGTTTAAGTAACCATTGCATTCTTAGCATCATGATCCTGGATACTTTATATACACCTGGATACATTGTCCTGGGTAAAAAATATACAACAACACAGATTCAATATCAATGCCTTATATTACATAATTTTAATTATACCTTATAAATTCACTATGTTAAAAATTTATTTTCATTTTGGCACACCCTTTGCTCTATTTAAGTTTCAGTAAATGGCACAAAGGCCAATTAACAAACTAAACTTTAACTTGGAGGATATTATGAAAAAATCAATTATTATCATCAGTTCACTTCTTATGGTGGCACTTGTCGCAGGAAGCGTATTTGCATGGGGACCTGGCAAAGGCCGGGGAATGGGTGCAGGTTCCAATCAAGACTGTCCGCGATATGGGGGGCAAAGCGCCTGGAATGATCTTTCCCAGGAACAAAGAGATGAACTGAGTACCCTTCGCCAGGCATTCATTGATGAAACATATGAGTTCAGATCTGCAAAACTTGCAAAACAGCAGGAAATAAGAATGCTTATGCAGACATCTGAGCCGGATAGAGACAAACTGGATAAATTATCCCAGGAAATCACAGACCTGCAAAAACAGATAAGAGACAAACGCATAGATTTTCAGTTATCTGCAAAAAAAATCTCACCTGAACTGGGTATGGGTAAAGGATTTGGACGAGGGTGTGGCAAAGGGTCAGGAAGAGGTGGCCAGGGCGGCGGACAGGGAAATGGCTGGAGACAGCAGAACAACTAGAATCTAATCGGATTCACTCCATAAACGCCTGGAATGATGAAATCATCTTCCGGGCTTTTTTTATTCTTCCTCGAGGGTTACATAATTTTTCAACACGCCGATTTTATCAACTCTTGTTTCCAGAACATCACCCGGACCAAGATAAACAGGCGGTTTTCTGATAAACCCCACCCCGCTTGGTGTTCCCGTTAATATAATGGTACCTGGTACCAGGGTGGCTGATTCGGATAAATATGAAATGATTTGGGCCACCGAAAAAATCATATCACTGGTATTGCTTTTCTGCATGGTGTTACCATTTAACACACATTCAATATCAAGATTATCCGGATCTTCAAGTTCGTCCGGTGTCACAATCCATGGGCCAAAGGGACAGAAAGTGTCAAAGCTTTTTCCCTTTATCCACTGTCCACCGCCTGCATGCATCTGCCATCTTCTGGCAGAAATATCATTGGCGCAGGCATATCCCAGGACATAATCAAGGGCATTTTCCGGCAAGACATTCCTGGCATTCTTTTTTATGACCACGGCAAGCTCAACCTCATAATCCACCTCCGGTATCTTTGCACAGGAAAATGGAATTTTAATATCATCCAGATGAGCTGCTGCCGCACTGATATTTTTCATAAATACAACCGGATACTTTGGCAATGCAAGACCGGTCTCTTTGGCATGAAGTTTATAATTTAATCCAATACAAAAGATGACACGGGGTGAAATAGGCGTTAAAAATTTTTTAACCGGTTTTCTTTTCCCGGTATTGGAAAATTCAGTGTAAATATCACCCTGGATCACGGATGCAGCCTCATTATCAAAGTCACAACCCGTATAGATTTTATTATCATCACTTTCAAACCTTAGTATTTGCATGTTTATTTTCCCCTGGTATTCATATATATATTTAAAAATGTTGGCTTATTTTTTAATTGTATTAAAACCATTGTCGCAAAAGATCAAGGCCCTTTAGCCCGTGACACGGAATTTGAAAAAATTACTGACAGGTCTTTCTGCCAAAAGAGCAGATTTAATTATCCTTATTTTAGCGTCTCAAAACATTGAAAACCATGTTGAACGGGAAA
>NZ_JAIOSW010000380.1 GCF_021107415.1 Desulfobacula sp. | reverse complement strand
GAAAGATAGGAAATAGCTCCCTTTTTAATGGACTGCATCAGGGATTCCGGATTCAGGGAATTGGCTGTCAGCATGACAGCCGGGATATCTCTTTCTACACATTCTTCTAAAAGTTTAATCCCGTTAACCCCCATAATGTCGAGGATAGCAAGGTCATATCGGGTATTATGAATTTTTCGGGAAGCTGTCTCGTAGTCCTGGGCAACATCTACCTTTGCCTCATCTAAAATTTCCTGTATGGTTTCAATGACGTCCCATTCATCGTCAACAGCCAGTATATGTTTACCTTTGAGAAAAGAATCGTTTTGTGTCATTTTTTTTCTCCTTGTTAGAATATACATATAAACTAATCAAAGAATGATGAGAAGTCAAGCCATTACAGGCGTTAAGTCAGGAAAACCGCAAGTAAAGTTTATAAAATATCTGTTATATTATCAGTAAAAATGACAAGTTTGAAGTGGTTGTTTTGCTTTAACCCGGCCGGGGTATGGTTGCGATGAATCCGATTGAGCTTCTTACAGTTTCTAAACTCCGTTTTGCTGACCGGCAACAACTCGCTGTCGCTCAGACACTTTGCCGGTCTTGACGCTCCACTGCATTAAGAATCTGTACAGAAGCCCAATCAACGATTCCCTGCAACCATACCCCGACCTCCCCGGTAAAATCTAAAATTTATCTGTAATTTTGCTCGTAATCATAGAAAATCCAAAATTTCTTTTTAAATCGAATATGGTTACCAATGTAATAGATTTAATGAGTTATTCAGCTGGTGTGTGCCACTATTTTAATTAAGTTTATTTTTTGGTTTCTAATTAAACAATTTTTAATAAGTGCTGTAATAAAAGCTCTAATGCAGGTTTACATTTAAATAAATGCCTGTTAAAATACTTTCATGAAAAGGAAGAAAAATAAGACAAAAGATACATTTAAAAAAATCGTTTCAGAGCAATTTCCAATTAACCCCAAAAAAGGTGGAGGAATACTTAAAATTGAAGCTTGGGAGAATGCAAAAGGAGAAATTGTCAAATACAGTATGGCATATATCAACCACCTGATTTTCTCAGGTGATAATGGGCGTGTTCTTGGATACGACAATGCTCATAATTTTCATCACAAACATTATTTCGGAGAAATATCAGAGCTGACTGATTTTACAAGCTATCAAAATTTAGTAGATCGTTTTGAAAAAGAAATAAAGGAGTTTATAAAATGAGTGTTGAACTTAAAGCAGGATCAATGTCTGATTTCTTTTCTTCAGCAAAAGAAACGGCAAAAGAAATTGACGAAGGAAAAAAAGTAACAGAAAAAAATATAATCTGGGTAGATCCTATTGATTTAATGGCAATCCTAAAACCTGAACGGACAAGAATTGTTCAATATTTGCGAAAGAAACAAAGAGTATTTTTCTCTGAATTAATGTCAGACATGGATCGTACACCCGTTAGCTTGAATAACGACCTGAAAATATTATCAAGGTATCAGTTAGTAAAAATCTTTAAAGAACCAAACCCTGGTCATGGAGTGCATAAAGTTATTGAATTTACGTTTGGTAATGAAAAAATCGAATTTAAAGCTGTGGTTTAGAATAATTCCAATTGCCTGTCTTTCTTCTTGGCGGCAGATTGAGGCGGTCCCATCTTTTCAAGGTCTGAACATCTTTTTTCTATCCCGGATTTTTCCCATTCCAGGCAGAATGACCTTTGGGGATTATCGCAATAGTCTACCCTCATCAAGTGGGGCTTTACCTTTTTAATGGCTGTTAATTCATTTAATATCAGTTCTTTCTCCTGATTGGTTATGACAGGGAAACCATAGGGGTTGTTTTTATGCTTCAAGGGTTTACCGGACGCTATTCTCTCATTTACAAAATGAATATGCCTTTTTAATCTGTTTTCCATATAATGGTTGGATAAATCAATAATATTATTTTTTATTTTGATGATGGATTCATAAAAATTATTATCAATTTCACACCCGATTGAATTCCTGGCTGCAGCCATGGCTGCAGCCATAGTGGTTCCGGTGCCAAGAAACGGGTCCAGAACCGTGTCTGTCTTAACCGAGTATATATTGATCAGCCGAAGGGCCAGTTCAAATGGAAATGCACCGCTTCTGGTTCTTAAAGCCTTATCAAGTAATCCCTGGCGGCTTCCTTTAATATCAAACCAGATATCTGAGAAAAACATATTTCTTTCTTCCCAGAATATGGCGCTCTGCCGTCTGTTTATTTTTTCAGGATCGGTTTTAAATTCACGCTTGCCGCCTTTTCTTACAATCAGAATATATTCGTGTTCAAGGGTAACATAAGCACCTGCCGGCAGCATACCCGACCCCATAAATTTATTGGGGGCATTGGTTTGTTTCCTCCAGATAATTTCAGGCAGGGTTGTAAAACCAATTTTGACAAGATATTGAAGAATTCTTGCATGATTTGGATAAATCGCAAAGTTTTCCCGGAGAGTTCTTGTGGCATCCCCGATGTTGATGCAGGCAAACCCCCCGTTTTTTAAAACCCTGAATGCCTCATCCCATACACAATCCAAAGATTTGTGCATGAGTTCAAAAGCTTTGTTTCCATTCTGTTTGGCAATTGCCTTTCCAATGGCTTCATTCTGATTAAAAAAAATGTCATCCCACATTTCAATCATGGGATAGGGTGGGGACGTGACAATAAGGTCAACACTGTTGGATGGGATCTGGTCAAGATTGTTTGAATTTTGAAAAAAAAGTTGATGTGTTGTTTTCATATGTATACTTTATTTGAATTTGCAGGAATATAGCAATTAATGTGGTCCTTTTTTAAAGGTAAAATCGGGCCTGACTATAGCAACCTTACGCTTGTTTGTACATGATTTTCCCTGGACTGCCTTTGGGTAATCGCAGATTTTTTTTAAGGGGGGGGGGCATCAACAAAATAGATTCAGACAAGGCATCCTCGTGCATCAATCCGCTCTTTATGCAGAGTACCGCTGGAAGTGATCAGATAGAAGTGATCATACAGGTTGACGCAAAGGCTCACATTTACAGGAATAATACTCAGGCGTTGTCCCACCTTTGGCGGAGAACTGCAGCTACTGACATCAATCCATCCGTGCTCTTCATGCAGCCGGGTTATCACGGCATCGGGATATTCAACCACATATCCCATCTCAAGATTTTCAAAGCGTAAAAGCTGCTTAGCGGAAAGAGCCTTGGAACCGGCATCGATAATAACCCGACCCGCAGTTGTATCGGAAACAACGGTTGCAACCACGCGTGCTGCACACTCTTCCAAAGTGCAGTGATCAAACTTTTGAATAAAGTAATCATTATAAATAGCTGTTCCCACTCTGATTTCATTAATATGGGGAATAAGATGTGTGTTTTCCAGGGAGGGTGTGGAGCCTGATGATACGATTTCAGGCTTAAGCCCGGCTGAGCAGAGTGCATCATATACAGGAACCCACATCTGGTTGATCTGTTCAAAACTTTGTACGTCACGGGCGCTGTCTCCGTACAGATGCCCAAGATACATCTGAATGCCGTCGTATCGCAGTGTGTCAACATTTTTTGCATATTGTGCAAGTTGTATAATTCGTTCGGGCGCAGCAAAGCCGCAGCGGTGAAGTCCGGCATCAAACATGACTAAAATGCCAGTGACAGTGTTATAATCGGCAGCTGCAAAAGCAAGCTGATCCATTACATATTGAGAATCCACAGCAACTCTCAGACTATGTTTCAGACAGAGTTTTGCAAGGGATTTTGCACGGACGTTTCCCACGGCAGGATAGGCAATGGTAATATCCACATCACCAAGTTTTGCCATGATTTGGGCTTCTCCTGCTTTTGCACAGGCAATACCCTTTGCGCCTGCGTCAAGCTGCATGCGGGCCATATAAAGGGATTTATGGGTCTTGATGTGTGGTCTGACAGTGAATCCGTGACGGCTTGCATAGTCGTGGATGCGGGCTATATTCTTTTTTACAATGTTTTTTTCCACGACAAGAAATGGTGTTGGAATCTGGCTTGTGATATTCAGTAAATTTTTTTCCATGACAGCTCCATTAACCTGAAGTTTGAAGAATTATTCCTTTATCAGAAAAACACAAGTGTTATTTACCGGAGGCTTCGGACGTATGCGCATGTATTCCCTGAATTTGTGGGGAAGATCGAAAACAGACCTGTCATCCATAAGCCTTCTCAGTCCCTTTTCATAGATTCGATAGGAAATTTTTATACCCTCTGGAAGTGATCCTGCAAGATGAGTGAAGATTTCATTCTTGGGATGTGCATCAGCTCCGATCATGATAAGATGACATTTTTGTTCAAGGGGCAGTAAAAAATGGTTTCCCTGAATGATACGGATATGTTCGGTTAATCCAAGGGTTTTAATGATTTTTGTTGAAAGTTTGGCATATTCCGGTATCAGTTCGATGCCGATCCCTTTAACATTGTATTGTGAGCAAAGACAGATAAGACTTAATGGCAGAGGTCCGCTTCCAAGAAATAGTACACGATCTTCTGATTTGAGATTTCCACCTTTATATTCCATGTGGGCCAGCTCAATATAGTTGGGAAAGAAGGTAAAATCCTTTATTGCTTTCCAGGGATCAGGGCTCAAAATAATCGAACGTGCACTCTTGATCTCCATTCTCAAACCATAGGTTCTTTTCATGTGGGAGATTTTTTTTATGATCGGCTTGAAATCTTCAGAGCAAAGCAGATCCTGGGCTTTATTGTCGTCAATGTCCATGGCTCCAAGACGGTTAAGTTTTTCAAAATGCGGGCGTAAAACAGCTTCGGGTGTGTTGAACATTTCATCATCCGGCAGATTGCGGATGGCTGAATAAATATTCATGAATTCATTTTTAATGGAAGGCATGGTATTTTTTTTCATGCATTATACTCCTTAAAAATTCCTGTGTCAGGTGGCATGTGTGATGATTATGCAGGAATTGAAAATTTTATTCAATCAGCTGTGCAATAATAGTTGTATTGTTGACCCGCTGGGTTGGGAGGATTTCCGTAATTATTCTAAACCCATTAATATCATCCGGCTGAACAGGTTTATAGAGGACGGCACGCATTCCTGTGTAAGTCCGGTAGATAACCAGAGTATTGTGATTTCCTGGTTGCCTGGTTGCGGCCTCTTTTAAAATAGTGCGCAGGTTTTGAAAAATTCGAATTTTTGGCTCTGCAAGCGCGGCAACAAGAACAAAATTCCAGTCCAGTTCCCTGAGCCGGGTCTCGTCTCCCTGAACAATGGTAATAGAATCCTCAAGGCCCAGACAGGCAATTACCCTCCTGGCAAGCGATACGCTGTCAGGCATGATATCAATGCCGATGGACCGGATCTTATACAGCCTGCTCAGCAGAATCAGGCTCATGGGTACTGGACCGCATCCGATAAATGCCAGAACATTGTCAGCAGAAAAATCTGTCTTTTCTGTCTGGTTTTTAATCTGGTTTTCTACCTGATTTTTAATCAGGGCCTTATATCTCGGGTACAGGGGAAATGATTCAAATACCAGCCAGGGATCTTTTGTATTCAGCAATTGCTTTGCCAGGTGTCTTTCATGAATACTGAAGAACGTTGTATAGTAAGATCTGATCACTGGAAGTTCGTGTCGAATTTTTGGATCATCCAGAATCATTCCGGCCAGGCTGTCACCTGCATTCAGGTGGGCCAGGTCATCGATGATCTGAAATTTTTGGTACAATTCCTCTGGGTCAAGTGCTGTAAGGGCATCTTGTGAATATTTTTTAATATCTTTGGAAAAGCCCAGAATCAGGGGCTTTACAATTTCCAGGCTTTGTCTGCAGTCCAGGCAGCAGCCTAAAAAATCATGTTCCTCAACTTCATGTTCATGTGTAAAATTGATGTCATGCATGGCAAATTCCCTTCCTGTTTGACAACTAAATCAAATGAATAAAGAGCAAAAGAATGGCCCTGTATAAAGAAGATATAATAATTAAAGCTGTTTTGGAAAGTATAAATGAAAAAAGAATGCTGACTCAATGATTATATGCTGATGCTCAATTAGTAATCTTACGTCAATGCTTTTAAACTTGGGATCGTTAATGGATAAAAAGATTGACGATGAAAGGGTGAAACTATATGTTGAGAGTGTTTAATAAATGATGAGCATTTGATAATGAGAAATGGTTGAAAGTAAAAAAAAAGATTTGAAAAAGAATTTTAAAGCCGGTGTTGTTCAGTTTGATGTGAAAAATGGGCAGAATAAAGCCAATTTGAATACTATCCTTGGATATTTAGAGGAATTGGCATCTGATAATGTCTCCCTTGCCGTTCTGCCGGAAATGTTTTCCTGTTCTTTTGATAATGAAAATTTAAGTGAGCATTCAAAGGTTGCAAAAAAGATTGTGGAAAGACTTTCTTTTTTTGCCAAAGAAAACCAAATGGCAATTGTGGGAACGCTTCCTGAAAAAGAGAAAGATCAGATATACAATACCATGGTGTTCATTGATGTGGATGGAAAGATAAAGGGACGATATAGAAAGCTGCACCTCTTCAGGCTGACACAAGAACATCTTTATTATACTGCCGGAAATAAGATTGTCATCATTGATTCAAGCTTTGGCCGGATTGGACTGATGATCTGCTATGATCTGAGGTTTCCTGAGCTTGCCAGATCAATGTTTCTAAAGAATGCACAAATGATTATTGTGTCTGCCCAGTGGCCGGAACCAAGAAAAGAGCATTGGAGAACCCTGATAAAAGCAAGGTCTATTGAAAATCAAATATTTATGATCTGTTCAAACAGGACAGGAATGGATGCTGACTTGCAGTTTTCCGGGATGTCTATGATTCTCGATCCAATGGGAACCATCCTGGTAGAGGCTGGAAGCGATGATGGCAGCGCTTTTGCAGTAATTGAGATGAAACGGGTAGAAAATGCCAGAACGTTAATCCCCTGTAGTACGGACCGGAGACATGATATTTATGGATAAGATTGCCACTTTTTCTGAGATTAAAATATTATCCAGGCAATATAAGGATGCTGAAAAGACAATCGTATTTACCAATGGGTGTTTTGATATTATTCATGCGGGTCATGTGAAATATTTAAATCATGCTGCAAGCCTTGGGGATATCCTTGTTTTGGGGCTGAATTCCGATCGTTCGGTGAAGCGAATCAAAGGAGAAAAACGTCCGGTGATTGAGCAGGGTCATCGGTCTATTGTTGTGGCAGCCCTGGGCTGTATTGATCATGTGGTATTATTTGATGAGCCTGATCCAAAACGTTTAATTGAAACCATTTGTCCTGATATACTGGTTAAAGGGGCGGACTGGCCGGAAGATCAGATCATTGGGGGTGATTTTGTAAAAAAAAATGGGGGACGTATCGAAAGGGTCTCTTTAGAACCCGATATCTCCACCACAAAAATTATAAAAAGAATAGGTGAACTTTATTATGGAAAGTGCTGATATCAAAGTCTATGAGTTTGAATATTTTAAAAATCATGCCCATATTGTTCACGGTATATTTACAAGAGCAGGCGGAACAAGTACAGGGACTTTTGATTCCCTGAATATCGGTATGAATTCGGGCGATGAACATCCGGCTATTGCAAATAATAGAAAACTCATTATCAGAAAAATGGGTATGAAACCCCTTATTTTTTTAAACCAGATGCATGGGGATGTTATTAAGGTATTGAAAAAGGATGACAATGATTTGTCTGAAAGTTTTCAACCCGGAAAAGAGATCTACACCGCAGATGGTATTGTTACTGATATGAAAGATGTATTTCTTGTGATCCAGGTTGCCGATTGTCAAGCTGTCATGTTGTATGACCCCCAAAAAAAAGTGATTGCAAATATTCATTCCGGGTGGCAGGGAAGTGTTAAAAATATTATTGGAAAGTGCGTGGATAAAATGATACTGGAGTTCGGCTGTCAGACTGAAGATATCATTGCCGGTATTTCTCCTTCCCTTGGCCCCTGTTGTTCTGAATTTGTCAATTATAAGGATGAGATCCCCCAAAGTTTATGGAAATATAAAATTAAAGATAAAGATTATTTTGATTTCTGGAAAATGAGTAGTGATCAGCTTATATATAAGGGTGTAAAAAAAGGGCATATTGAGAATATGAAAATTTGTACAAAATGTAATACAGATATTTTTTATTCTTTTCGGGGAGAAAAAAAAACCGGCAGGTTTGCCTGTGTGATATCTATAGTCTAATATAGGGAGTCGATATAGCGATTTGCAATGAGAAGGTGTAAGAATGGAAAAATTTGATAAGGTCTTGTTAACACAGAAAGTCAAAGCCTCTGGTTGAGCGGCTAAACTTGATCCAGGGACGCTGGATCGAATTATGGGAGGGCTTAAGGCTAAATCCCACCCTGACCTGATCGTGGGGCTTGATCCTCCTGATGACGCAGGCGTCTATAAACTTAATTCACAAACAGCGCTTATTCAGACCCTTGATTTTTTAACACCGGTTACGGATTCACCCTATGAGTTCGGTCAGATTGCTGCTGCCAATTCTTTAAGTGATGTGTACGCCATGGGAGGTGAACCCATTACAGTGATGAATATTGTCTGTTTCCCATGTTCTGACCTGGAAGAGGATATTTTAGGCCGGACGTTAAAGGGAGGTTTAGATAAAATCCATGAGTCCGGTGCCATACTTGTGGGTGGCCATTCAGTGGAGGATCAGGAATTTAAATACGGGCTTTCCGTCACAGGTATCGTGCATCCGGATAAAGTCCTGGTCAATGCCACCGCCCGGACAGGCGATACCATTATTTTAACAAAACCTGTTGGCACAGGCATCATATCTACTGCCATAAAAGCGAAACTGGCCACAAAGGAAAATATTAAAGAATCTGTTGATAGCATGTCCATGTTGAATAAGGCTGCAGCAAAGGTCATGTCACAATTTGCAGTGAGTGCCTGTACCGATGTTACCGGATTTGGACTGGCCGGACACTTGCTGGAAATGGCAAAAGGGTCAAAAAAATGCATCACACTTTATTCAAAAAAAGTTCCCATGCTTAAAAATGTATTGGATTTTGCAAACATGGGATTGGTACCGGCGGGTGCCCATAATAACCGAAAATTTTTTGAAAAATTGACCCATATTGATACCAGTGTTGACCGGGTACTTGTTGATCTGATGTTTGATCCGCAGACATCCGGTGGATTGCTGATCAGTCTGAATGAAAAAGATGCAAAAAATTATGTGGAAAAAATGAAAACAAACGGCTTAAACGCCTGGATAATTGGTGAAATTATCCGGGAGAGTGATAAGGGTTTTTTGAACATAATTTAATGCTTTTTCACATTGACTTGAGATTCAGCATATGTTATTTGCTTTCAGGATAATTTGATCTGTAAGGCTAAAGGTCAAAGTAAACTGCGGAAAAGTAAAAAGGCAGGAGGAATGAAAAAGGAAACCGGCAAAACCGTAAGAGAACTCGGATATTTTGCCAGCCTTGGGATATCAGTGGCGCTTTCTATTTTCATCGGCCTTTTTGGTGGTATTTGGTTGGATAAGAAGTTTGATACGGAACCTGTTCTGTTGTTTGTGGGTCTGGCATTTGGTATTGCAGCCGGGTTCAGCAATATCTTGCGAGCAGGTAAAAAAGGAAGAAGGTTTTAATGCAGGATCTTCAAAAAATTGTTAATTTTATCACGACCTCAAACTGGCTGTTATTGTTGTTTGGAGGAATGATCGGTCTGATGATGACCCCAATG
>NZ_JAIOSW010000023.1 GCF_021107415.1 Desulfobacula sp. | reverse complement strand
TATCTCCTTTTTCGATGTAAGCACTTTCTTTTTCAATATCCGTGAGCTCCAGAGCTACAGCAGTCCCATCTAAAAGTATAATATTGGGCTCGAATGTGAACCAACCACCCCAGGCACTTCCGCTAATGATAATAAGAACCATAAAAACGAAACCTATCTTTTTGATAATCCCACTCATTCTATACGTCCTCCTTAATTTATGCACCAAGGTTAAAATTTTATTAAACCACTTATCCCCATGAAAAGTAAACGATAAAAATTAAAACCGTTAATTCCGTGCTTTTTTCTTCGCGGTGTTCTATATTTTCTGCCAACATTAGCCAAAGGTATATCTCAGCTATGTTTTTTATATAGACAGTAACGCGCGGGTTTAACCGGCTCAAGTATTATTACCAAATCTCTAATGATCACTGGCCCTATAATTATTTAAGA
This sequence comes from Desulfobacula sp., assembly GCF_021107415.1. The sequence continues at coordinate 3,840 of NZ_JAIOSW010000023.1, read as the reverse complement.
ATACCAAATATAATCTTAATCATTCAGGGCCGAAATTCATGCGCGAGGGCGGCCACTATGTCATTATTGGGTCATGAATTTTGAGCTTTCACCCATACTTTGATCTTCCAGTAGTCGCTTTTTTTACAAATCAAAAAGTTTCGAATACTTGCATTTGCCAGAATCGCTTTTCGTCAGAATTATTGTTTCCAATATTTTTTGTATCCTCAAGGATTTGGGAATCTGAAATCTCTCGATAGGGATAATTATTCTTGACTGCTGAAATTATATATGGCTTGAAATGGACTAAAGATACAGACTAATGCTAAAAGATATAGGTACCTTTTAAAAATTTTTGTTTCAGCTTTTGATAATTGGCAAAACAATCGCTTTTGACATACTTATAAATAAATTAAAAAAGAGCTTAATCTCAGGTGTACAATATTAGGGGAGGATCAGATGAAAATATTTGAAGAATTAGAAGAAAAAGAAGATCAACTCATTTTAGCCTTTTTAACAACAATTTTGACTAAAAATAATATCAAATCAATCTGTGATTATGGATGTGGAGATGGCCGAATATTAAAACTGTTAAAAGACAAGTATCCAAATACAATCAAATATACAGGAATTGATTTCTGGTCCAGCGAGTTCAGTAATAAAGAAATGCCTGAAAGTGAGGACCAGATTAATTTTATAGATAATGGAAGTCCAAATATTGGAAAATTTTTAGAAACCAATTGTTTTGATATTGTTTTTTCATCCTATGCGCTTCATCATTTCAGGTTTCCAATTAAAGAACTTAAACGTATGGAAAGCCTAATCAGTCCTAATGGTTTTTTGGTTTTATTTGATATTTACAGAGATTACACAGATGAAAAAATTGTTGCAGATAATGTATTTTTTTGTCACAGCCAGATGATGATGGCTATGAGAGGCAGCTATCACAGGATTCCCTATACAAAAGATGAAATTTCAGATTTATTGCTTGCACTTGATATGAAATTTACTGAACAGAGAATATTAAAGCTTAAGCTAACTGATAAAGAGCTTGAACAATATGCTGATGCCGTCCCGGTATGGATGAAAGAAGTAGCTGAAAAAGCTTTAATAGAAGATGAATCAAAAAATGTACATCCAGATATAATGAATGTGTTTAAGTCTTCCAGAGAATTTACAGCAGAGTTAATGAAAAAACATGGATCAACACCGAACAATTTATTAGTTACAGCAGCAAGAAAATGAAATTAACTATTGGATAATAATACTTGATCACCAATATGCTATGATTAGCTTTAGAAGATTAACTCTGTGTCCAATTTTTTGGGGAGGATTCAGATCATCCGTTGATATGAGTGTGCAGGTTGGCAACATTAAAACAATCAGCTATGATTAAGAAAAGGAGGACAAATGGGACGTACAAAATTTCATGGCCGCAGAACAGGGGCATTCATTTTTGACCTCGACGGGACTCTGGTCAATACAGCAAAAGATATTGCGATTTCTGCAAATTTTACCCGTATTTATTTTGAATTGCCTGAGATTCCTGAGGCTGTTGCCGTTAGATATATTGGTGATGGTGTTGAAAAGCTTTTGCAGCGGATGCTGTGTCATGACAAAAGACAGACTAATCCAGATGAGATAGTTGAGGGAATAGCTGTTTTCAGTGAACACTACGGAAACCACCTGCTTGATAACTCAGCACCATATCCGGGTGTATTGCCTACACTGGAATATTTTCGACACCTGCCAATTATGGTTGCAACCAACAAACCAAGTGAATTTACTTCCAAAATTCTGGAATCCTTTAATATAACTCCCACGTTTCGGAAGATTGTCGCTGGCGATGATGTTGTCAGAAAAAAACCTGATCCCGAGATGTTGATTAAGTGCATGAAGGGACTGGACATTGCCCCTTCAGATGTTGTAATGGTTGGCGATCATCCCAACGACATTATAGCAGCGCGCGAGTACGGAGCAATGAGTGTGGGTTGTCTTTACGGGCTGGTTGATCCAGATGTTGTCAAATCAGAAAAACCTGATTTGACAATTGAAAATTTTTCAGAACTTAAAACCCTTTTTCCTTCATTCGATACGTTGGAGTAACTTTGCACCCGTATTCCCTGACATAGCCGATCTTCTTTAATAATACTGTGACTTTGATTTTTTTCCACACAAGATGTTGGGGGTAAGGTATTAATCGCCTTGCTCCTCTTAATACATACTTAATCGTAATACCTTCGAGTCAAAGATACTTGCATCAATATGACTTCAAATTTTATCGAAAAATGATCTTGATTTGTATCGGTATCCTTAATATTTCATGGTGTTGACTATGTCTATAAGTCCGGAAATATTGCAAGTTTTGCAAAATAGAGTGTTAAAGTTCATTCTTTATGTGTATTAAAGGCCCCGCACAAGATGAAAACAGGGTTCTAATCCATCTATGGCGAGTGGTAAAAAAAGTTAATAGAACCATTTAAAAATTTTCCTTTAATATTCCCCATGATTTCATATATACTTTTTTTAATAGTTGAATATGAGAATAAATTGCTGTGAATGGAGGCAAATAGAAGAATGGCTGTAAAAGAAAACGATTATTCCGTTATGACCCTGAATCTCAGATTCGGTCTTGCCAATGATGGTGATAATTCATGGGAAAACAGAAAACTATTGTGGCCTGAGCTTCTCAAACGTTATCCCTCAAGCTTTCTGGGAATCCAGGAATCCAACCATTTTCAAACTAAATTTTTAATACAAAATTTATCGGACCATCATTTCATCGGTTGGCACAACCCTTCAAAGGAACGGTGGCAAAGCAATCTTATCTTTTATCACAAGAACTGGGAATGCGTGAAAAACAAACATTATTTTTTAACTGAAACACCGGATGTTGAATCCAAAATGCCCGGCAGCAAATGGCCCCGGCAATGTGTCATAGGGCTTTTCCAAAACGCATCCCGCAGGATCATTATTGCCAACACGCATTTTGATTTTACAGAATCTATTCAGGAAAAAAGTGCTGCATTTGTGATCAGGTTCCTGTCTGAATTCCCAAAAGACTGCCCCGTGATCATCACCGGAGATTTCAACTCAAATCCAGGCGGTAAAGCCCATAGTGTTTTCCAGACAAACGGCTTTGCCGAAGTATTTGACAATCACCATTCAACCACATTCCATAAATTCATTGGCGAAGCAACCCTGGACCATATTGACTGGATATTATATCGCGGTAATATAAAAGTTATCCGTAAAAAAATTATCATGGACTCATTTTCCGGTCGGTACCCGTCAGACCATTATCCGGTTATGGCGGTTTTTCAATAATTGTCTGATCTACACCTTTAAAAGGATCAGTATTAGTTATAAAATCCATCCCAAAATAATACTTGACACCTGACAATTGTATACAGTATACAATTATTAATAATCCGTCATGAAAACTTAAAATTCAATTCAATAATTCATGGCCTTATTAAAGCGGATATAACTTAAAATTAAGGATCGATCATGACCGCGAAAACACACCAGGAAGAACTTGAAAGATTAAAGAGCCTTCAACAGAAAGCATTCATGGGGGGCGGCGAAAAAGCGAGAGACCGCCAGCGTTCAAAGGGAAAACTGACCCCGAGAGAACGGCTTGACCTGTTGTTTGATAAGAATAGTTTTGTGGAATTAAATGACCTGGCCGAGAGCCAGTGCATGGATTTTGGTATGGAGAAAAGAAAAGTCCCCGGAGATGGTGTGGTAACCGGTTTTGGTACCATTGACGGACGAACCGCCTTTGCATATGCCCGGGATGCAACAGTTCTGGGCGGATCAGTCGGGACGATTCATGGCCAGAAAATCTGTAGGATCATG
>NZ_JAIOSW010000312.1 GCF_021107415.1 Desulfobacula sp. | reverse complement strand
ACAGGATGTGGCCGGTTCAAATCCATCCTGGCCCACTCCGCAATAGACAAGGGCGCCAATCTGATCCGGGGAAATGTTGGCTTCGTCAAGGGCTCTTTGTCCGGCAACGGCTGCATGTTCAGCAAGGGTATGGTCTTCATCCCAGTATCTTCTCTCTTTTATACCGGTTAAGACTTCAAGCTGCCCGTGTTCAAACCCTACTGTTTCATAGAAAGGAGCCAGTTTTTCTTCCAGCTCTTCTGTCGTTACAATATTGGGGGCAAGTTCATATCCAAAGGATTCTATAAACACTCTTGAATATTTCATTGTTTTTTCCAAAAAGATTTAAGCTCAGTCTTTGTCAGGCCCACAATTTTCATTCCCATATTTTTGTACAGGACAATTCTTAACTCATCGGAAAACATGTGTGCATCAGCTATTACATAAGGTTCCATGGCATATCCCATTTTTTTGATTTCTATTTCATATCGGACTTTTTTTGTGTCAGGGGTCACAGGTCCCCGGCATTTTAAATCACTCTCATTGTCCGGAACAACATCATAAAAAACATCATCCCGGTCGCTTACCCAACCCATTCTCTGGGTAAAGACCCTTAAGGCATGGGCACAGCATTCATACATCAGGGTCCCCGGCATGACCCTGTCATCAATAAAATGGCACTTTAAAAACCAGTCATCCGGGTGGATATCTGCCTCGGCAATAATGGAACCAAGACAAAACCTGCCACCTGTGGGATCAAATTCAAGAACCCTGTCAATAAGGTGCATCCTGCCGCCGGGAAGTCTTTGATGTTTTCCAAGCTGTATATGTTCAAAATCTTTTCCAAAGGCTTTCCCAAGATTTCCCTGCCGCAGAGCCTCAAGTTTTTCATCGGAAAAACGCTCTTTTTTAACCGGAACCAGGGGAGAAAATTTTAAATCAGGGCTTATCTGTTTTAAGTCTTCCATCTTAAGAATAATACCGCCTGAATCCTCAACCTCCTGTTCCGTAAAAAAACCAGCGCATCCGTCCTGCATAGATATCAGCAACTGGCCGTTAATATAGCCTTTATAATGAAAAAAGAACAGGTATACATCTCCCTGTTTTAAAAACCGATCAATTTCAATATGATACTCAATGGTTTCAAAAGCTTCCGGTAATGTCCTGTGAAAGGTGACCCTGGCATCTAAAAGCCTGTATTTCCGGGTTCCTTTGACTGCATGGTCAATGCCTAACCATGCGCATAAAAACAGATCTGCCTGGCCGGCTTCAATGGAGATGGAAACAGGGGCCTTTGGGCCGTCCAGATACCAGGCATTCTGCCTGACATCGTGCTGAGTAATAATTTTACCCGAGTTCAGGGACAGCATTTTCCCTTGAATCTCCATGATCCTGTCCACCAGCATTAACGGTTCATCCGGCAGTCTCACCCTGACAGGATAGGTGTCTATAATCTCAAATTTTTTCCCAAGCACATTGCCTGCTTTTCCAATGGCATACTCAAGGCATTGCTCCCTGTCCAGGAAGGGGGTTTTAGAAATCCCGGCAGGTTCTTCCATGCTTGGGCCAGGGATAGAGCCCGGGATAGAAACTGGCTGATCGCCTGTGGCCTGCATGACATTGCCGGCCAGCTGTGTCAGGGTTTTAAACTGTTTTTCAAGAACCTGCATGTTTTCTGTTGAAAATTCAAGGAATTTTTCATGGGCATTGGATGTTGCAAGGCTGGCCCTGGCAATCAGCTCCGGATCAAGGATCGGGCTAACTTGCTGGGCTTGATTATCTGAAATTTCATTACCAACAAGGTGTTCCTGGATTCTCAAAAGTGTTTCTTCTAAGATCTGCCGTGGGTTTATTTTAATGATCAGGTCTTTTGTTGATGGAGTCTTAAGAGCAGATAACGGGTCTTTTTTACTTTCCTGCCTGTTTTTTTCAAGGATCACATGGGAACAGGCACCATCCAGGGTAATGGATGCGACACAGGCCTTTGATATTGTTTTATTTAAAGGCATCTGCCTGTCATTCAGGTAAAGCGCTGTCTTGATAACGGAAAATAATGCGGATGCACCCCTGGTGTTTCCAATGATAGAAGAGGTTGATGAGACAGGGCAGGGGGAAATACCCGGATCTTTTAAAGAAAGCGTGTTTAATATCTTAGCCTCGGTTGCATCGTCTTCCTTTATCCCTGTAGAACAGGTTTCATAAAGACTGATATCTTTTAATGATGTGTTTGAATCTTTGAGGGCATTTTCAAGGGATTGAGTATAAAGGGTTTGTGATATTTTTGAATCATAATTTGTTTCACCGGGAATAGGACCACCGCTTGCACCTGCCACACCGGTGATGACACCGTAAATCCTGTCATTGTCTTCAATGGCTTGATCCAGCCGTTTTAAAACAATGGCGGCAGCCCCTTCAGACGGCAGGATTACTTGGGTATGGGGTTTGGCTGTATCATTGAGGGCAAACTGCCGGATATCCCCTGCAAGGTCGACACAGCCGCAGATAAAGACATCGGTTTCATAAGCACTTAAAGAATGAACAGCTGTT
>NZ_JAIOSW010000417.1 GCF_021107415.1 Desulfobacula sp. | reverse complement strand
TTAACGACGGAATTTTTGGATTTTCATGGCTCCATAGGCTATTTTGTGTGATCAGGGTCAAGCGTCTTTGGAATTCAATTTCTTTGATTTTTTCCCTTAATTCAAACAAAGACAGATCTTTAATTGTTAGTAATGAATCATCAATCTGATTTAGGGCTTTTTTAAGGGTGTCAGAGTCTAAAAATTTTTTTGTTTTTTTATTGGCCGATCTTTTATCTCCTGAATACGGATTTTCAATATGAGTACGGCTTAAAAAGATTTTGTACAACCTTTTTTCAAGCCTGGAAGGTATGAGAAGGCCGGTTCGGGTTTCATCATCATATCTTATCTTGACCAATGCTTTTAAAAACCGATTGTCATATTCAGAGTCTATTAATTCATCAATCATGGCCATGTTCCTGTCAAATACCTGTTTGTAATGTTTTTTAAGATATGGAGGGTATTTCCTGGACATAATCGCGTCAAACATTTTGTCGGAACATGGAAAGTATCGTTCTCCATTTTCAGGATAGACCATAAATTCAATTTGTTCCCTTGAGCCAACTTTGGTAGGATAGGCAAAGGGGTCAATATGATTTTTAAGAAAAAATGCTGTAAACCAGGCATCAAAATCAGGACTTTCTCCAACTCGAACAGGTTTGCTTTCTTTGTTTCCCATATGGCCTCCTTTTGAGGAAAAAATAGGTTTCATGGTATCATTTCAATAGTTGTTTTGCAATTGCATGGTGTTTATATTGCTTAGCGCTTAGATGAAGCTTGACAGGCTGTTTCAAGAAACATAATAGAATAAATATGGATAAAAAAACGGCTTTTAAAATTTTAAATTTGGAAACAACTATCTCTTTTGAGGAAGCAAAAAAAGCCTACCGGAATTTAGCAAAAAAATATCATCCTGATGTTGTAGAAAAAGAATTTGGATCAAAAAGTCATGCAGAAGCAAAGATGAAAGAGATAAATCTTGCATTTCGCTATCTTGGTCCGCATTTGAAGTCGAATGAACCCGTTAAAAAAATACGAAAAGAAAAGAAATCCATAACACCTGAAAAAATGGGGACTATTGCTTTTTTTTTAAAAATATTTGGATTATTATTAACCGCTTTCCGGGGGAAAAAAGACAGCAGATTCTTTGAAAATAAATATAAAAAAGAAAAGCCGTTAAGGAAAACAAGAGACAGAAAAGTTCGGTTTGGTGACGTTTTTAAAAGTGTTTACAAGCTTAGTCCTGATAGAGAAGGGGAGGCTGAAAAAATTATAAAGAGGAACCATTCACAAAAAAACAGTCCTTACTATCGGTATCAAAAATATATGGCATTGAAGAGAAAGATAAACTCAGGACTTTCCAAGTCGAATCAAGATATGAGTATTGGAAGGATAGATAAAATAGATCCTGTTAAACCCGTGAAACCTGTCAAGAGAAGTTAAATCGAGATTTTTTATAATTGATTTAAAAATCTATAGTGATTAATTTGTTCCCTGTTTTAAGCTCAATAAGACTTGCCGAAGAGTTTTCAATCACACCATAAGTATAAACACCGTTTCGAGGACAAGTGATGGAGCCCGGGTTCATGAAAATATGAGAATCTTTTTTTTCCAGAAAACAAATGTGGGTATGACCCTGAATAATAATATCGATATTCGCAGAATAGGTGAAAGGCCGGTGGCCATGGGAAAGAAGAATTCTTTTATTGAAAACATCAAACTCCATTGTTGTGTCAAACCCGGGGAAAAAAGAAGGTGTATCGCAATTTCCATAGACATAGTAAAAATGATGTTTGAACGTGTTTAAATCATTTTTTATGGATTGTGGTTGAAAATCTGCATTTGAAAAATTACCGTATTTTGTATCAAAAAGATCTCCGGCAATGGCAAGTTTATCAGAAGGTTTTAAAAGATTTTTCATGGTCAACCATGAAGTGTAACTGCCATGAATGTCTGCTGTAACAATCAGTTTTTCCATACGGGTTGCTTTTTCCTTGTTAAAAAAAATAAAATTTCATACAATCGGATCTAAATCAACTAAAATTTTAAAAAATAATATGAATTATAAATTAATAGACAGAATACTGGCGCTTGGTAATTTGATCAGCCAGGCCAGGCTGGCATATATAGAAGCGGATGCAAATCTGCAGGTGTCCTCATGGAATCAGGGCGCCAGGGATTTATTCGGTTATACGGAAGATGATACAATGGGGTGTTTTTTGAATGAACTTATTCCCATTCGTAAGAATAAGCTTATAAATTGTAAACAGACACAGTTTCTAACCTGTTCTCAGGTGAATCAAAACGGCCAGGAAGTGCAATGTGATATTTTTTATGCACCCATTATGAATACAAAGGGTGAAAAACTGGGTGTTGCTGTTCTTGCCAAAGATATCTCAGCCAGATTAAAAGACAAGGCAAACCTGAAACAGCAGGAACAATATTTGCAGGATACTTTTGGTTTTGCCCCCATTGGTATTTATCATGTAAATATGGAAGGAAATATTATTTTAGCCAATCCGGAATACGCATGGATGCTGGGTTATGAGTCTGCAAAAGCTGTTGCTGAACAAATAAGCGATTTTGCTGTTCAAACGTTTTTTGATAAAGAAAAAGCTGATGAATTCATGTTTGGTGTTTATGAGGCTGAAGAAGTGGTTCGATTCCGTTGCCGGCTTAAAAGAAAGGATAATTCATTTGTCTGGGCGCTCTGTTATGCAAAGGCAACCCATGATGAATCCGGGCGAATGGATGGATTTAATGGATTTTCCATAGATATCAGTGAAACGGTTCGTGCAGAGCAGGCACTAAAAAAGCTAAATGAAAAGTTCAAAATGCTTTCCGTTATGGATGGACTGACACAGATTCCCAATCGGCGAAGATTTGATGAATACCTTGAATCCGAATGGAAGAGACATTCCAGGGATAAGGTCCAACTATCAGTTATTCTAAGTGATATCGACTTTTTTAAGCTGTATAATGATAATTACGGTCATCAGGCAGGTGATGATTGTCTTCAGAAAGTGGCACGGGCAATTCAAGACAGTGCCCATCGGTCGTCTGATCTGGCTGCAAGATATGGTGGAGAAGAGTTTGTACTTGTTTTGCCCAGTACGGATAAAGACGGTGCCATGGCTGTGGCTGAAAAGGTTCGGAAAAATGTAATGAATCTTGAAATTGCACATGAAAAATCCAAAGTAAACGGTCATATCACTTTAAGCCTGGGAGTTGCCACAATGGTTCCGGGAAATGATAATTCTGCCCAGGATCTGGTTGCTCTGGCAGACCAGGCCTTGTATGAAGCAAAAGATAATGGTCGTAATCAAAGCATCAGTAAAAGCATTCATTAAGATTTTATAAATTTTATGATCCATAACAAGACGCACTCAAATAAAGAGATATTTGAGTATCACTATTTTTTAGTAAAAGATACTTTTAAAATTCGGTATGGGATAGCTCCCTGTTATGAAAAGCCTGCAAAAGGCATTTTCCTTTTATTACACGGGCGATCCGAATTCATTGAAAAGTATAAATGGGTTGCAAAACAACTGCAGAAAAAAGGATTCCAGGTTGTCAGTCCGGATTGGCGAGGACAGGGACTATCCTCCCGGGAGCTTGAAAACAGGCATAAAGGTCATATTAACCGGTTTGATGATTATGTGGATGACCTTGCGGCACTCTATTTAAGGGTTATAGAACCTCAAAGATTGCCGGTTTATATACTGGCACATTCCATGGGTGGGCATATTGCCCTGCGGTTTATGAGCAGGCACCCTTTAAAAATTAAAAAAGCAGTGCTTGCTTCTCCCATGATCGATATTACAATGCCGGCAATAATGAAGCCTGTATCAAAATTATTATCAAAAAAATTATCTAAAACACAATTTGCAAAAAAATATACCATTGGTTCAGGAGATTATTCTGTTAGAAAAGCAAAATTCAAAGGAAATAATTTGTGCCATGATCTGGAAAAGTACCGGATTTTACATAATGAGATTGCAAATAATCCTGACCTTGCCATCGGTGGAGTTACATGGGGCTGGCTAAATGCAGCCTTTGAATCTATTGAAGTTTTAAAGCAGGATGACATCATTGCTAAGATTTCCACCCCTATATTGATGATCAGTGCCCAAAAAGATTCTATTGTATCCTCAAAAGCCCAGGAAAAATTGAGCAGCAAATTACCCAATTGTTCGTTTCTTTCCATTAAAGGTGCATTCCATGAACTTTTTTTCGAGGAAATCGGGATTAATAATCAGCTCTGGGATGCTTTTAACCGGTTTGTTGTTGAATGATTACAGGGATTCTAATGTATTGATTCTCTTGAGTACAGGTGGATGAGAATAATTTAAAAATACATAAAAAGGATGGGGCGTTAAATTTGAAAGATTATGGACAGACAGTTTTTTAAGGGCATTGATCAATGGCCCGCTGTCCTTAATAGTTTTTGCTGCAAACCGGTCAGCTTCATATTCATCTTTTCTGGAGGAGATTTGAAGAAGAATGGATATAAACAGATTTATAGGTGAGTAAAGCATGCTAAAAAAGATCAACCCCGCATAGATTGAAACATCTTTCATAAAAAAGGCATGAAATAAACTTTCATTTGAGATAAATATGGAAATAAGGTAAAAAATAAATCCCATTTGAAAGATCCCTAAAATCATTCTTTTAATAATATGTTTTTTCTTAAAATGGCCCATTTCGTGGGCAAGAATTGAGACCAATTCTTTAATTGACTGCTCTTTGATCAGGGTGTCAAATAAAACGATTCGTTTATTTTTTCCAAAACCTGTAAAAAAAGCATTGGATTTGCTGCTTCTTTTGGACCCATCCATGACAAAAATATTGGAAAGAGAAAAATCAATTGATTTTGCATAGTTTAATATGGCTTCCTTTAAGGGACCATTTTCCAAAGGAGTGAATTTATTGAACAAGGGCATAATCCATGTGGGAACTATATATTGAACGACCAGAAGGAAAATAGTGCTTGCTGCCCAGCACATGATCCAGGCAAATTGGCCGCCAAATTCTAAAAAGCCGAGAATCAATGATAATATTATTCCTCCCAAAACAGCCGAAAGAACAATGGACTTAATAAGGTCAGCAAAAAAAAGCATGGGTGTTGTTTTATTGAACCCAAATTTTTCTTCAATCACAAAAGTGGAATAAATACTAAAAGGCAGGGATATCAAAAGTTTTAACAATAAAAGAATACCTGCAAAAAAAAGTCCTGAAACAATTGGGCTCAAATTAAATGATCTGACAAAGGAATCAATAAATTGGAAACCACCTGAAAACCAAAACAGCAGTATAATAGTAAGGTCAAAACTTGATGTGATAAATCCAAATTTTGTATTTGCCTTCAGGTAGTTCTGGGATTCAATATATTTTTGGCTGTCATAATAGCCGTTAAACTCTTTTGGGAGGGGCTGATTCAGGTTTCCAAGGTTTAGAAAGTCTGCAATATTATCAATAAGGTAACTGCCAATCAGTGTCGTAAGAATGATAATGGTAATAAATTGTTCTGAAAAAAGCATTTTTACAGAAAAGCAGCCTTAGGGATTAATCAGATCTCTTAGTTTCCCAGAACATTTAAAGGTTACAACTCTTCTGGCCGGCAGCGTCATTTCTTTATCAGTTGCAGGGTTTCTGCCTTTTCTGGCTTTTTTTTCGTTTACACAGAATTTGCCGAAACCGCTAATCATGATATCTTCACCATTTTCAATAGTTTCCTTAATGATTTCAAGGAACTCTTCCATGATTTCATAGGTCGTTGTTCTGGACAAATTCAGCTTGTCTTGTATTCTTTCAG
>NZ_JAIOSW010000202.1 GCF_021107415.1 Desulfobacula sp. | reverse complement strand
TCCATATGATAGGCAATATCTGAAGCAAAATACGTTGTCAGGCCGTTATTTCTGACCACCACCCTGTTTTTCTCATCACCAAAATCCTGTGTTCGAAACCAAAGTGCACCATCTTCTTCATAAATCAAACCTTTTGATTTAAAATCATCAATCGCTTTTTGAACTCTTCCTGCATCATACAGGCTTTGTTCACTGAACCATTGATCAAACGTGACACCAAAATCTGATAAGTCTTGTTGTATACCTTTAAGAATTTTCTTTGCTGCAAATTTTGCACACACAGCAATGGCCTGCTCCTCATCCTTCCGGAGAAACTTGTCACCCTCTTTTTCATGAATCTTGCGGGCCAGGTCCATGATATAATCGCCTTGATAGCAGTCATCAGGGAACTTGATTTCTTTGCCCCTTATTTGCTGCAGTCTTATCCAGACAGACCTGCCAAGGGTTCTTATCTGACGGCCCGAATCATTAATATAAAACTCTTTTTGAACATCAAACCCGGCGAATGAAAGAATATTCCCGACAGAATCTCCCACGGCAGCACCCCTTCCATGACCGACATGCAAGGGACCGGTGGGATTGGCACTGACAAATTCCACCTGTACTTTTTCATTCTTACCCATATCAGAAGTACCATAAGTTTTATCCCGGCTGAGGATGGTATCAATCACAGGATGCCATGCTCTATTTGAAAGAAAAAAATTGATGAATCCCGGACCTGCTATCTCAACCTTTTCAATCAAACCTGGGGTTTCACCTGATGCTTTATCCGATGCTGTATCCGATGCTGTATCCGGGGATTTACCAGAGATTTCAATCTCTGATACCAGGATTTCAGCAATTTTCCTTGGTGGCATTTTTTGTATGGAGGCGCAAACCATTGCAAAATTTGTAGAAAAATCTCCCTGGGATTGGTGCCGGGGTTCTTCTATCTCCATTTCAGAAATCTGATCTGAAATCAACATTCCTTTTTCAAAGGCTTTTTGGGCAGCATCAAGAATGATTTTTCTAATTGTTATTTTCATTATCAACTCTAATTTTCGTGTTCTGAAGTATCTTCGGGGGTAAATTTAGGCGTGTCATCGCCGGAATCGATTTCTTTTATCTCGTCTTCACTGGTCTCCCCGTCTGCCTCCAATATTTTATCAATCTCTACATCATCATCTTCCAGCTGAAATGCTTCTTCTTTTGGAAAGGCCTCAACATCATCATATTCAATGATGATTTTTTCTTCAGCATCTTTTTTAAAAAAATCAATCGTATTCCCAAACAGCTTATTGCAAAGGTCTGAAGAAGGAAAAAAACTTCGCCTTCTTATTAATTGAGAAAAGGCTTGAACGCCTTCAATAGAAGCCTTTGCCACTTCTTCAAGATTATACTCTTCTTCATGGAGCAGTATGACAACACCTGGATCCACTTCACTGGATTCCAGAATTGTCAGTTTTTTGCCTTTAATATTTTTCTCAAATCTTATTTTCTGCCTCATCCATTATCTCCTGTAAAATTGGGTTAACCTAAAACTTCTTAATATAGCGCAACTATTTATTCTGTCAATAAAAAGCCCGTTTCAATTTTATATTAAATGATTAAAGGTGATAATCCGTGCTTGTTTATGAGCCGCAAGACATTCCAGCAGGTATTTAAGAAAAACAAATGCCTGCTCATTCATCCGCATGTGATGGATCATAATACCACAAGCCGGAAATTGCATTCCTCTGGTGATTTCTTTAAAAAGCTTTTGCCATCCCTGTTCTGCAGTTTTCTCTTTTCTGGTATGCAGATCCACGTGAATTGGAAAGTCTTCAAGTCCGGCAGGGGGGAGCGGCAGACTGCCATAACTTCTTGAAATTCCTTTGAATCCAATTTCTTTCAACACCTGCATTGTTTCAAGGCTGCAGCGATTCCATGGGGGTGTAAAAATCGGTGTGAACTTATCTCCCAAAATAGATTGAAGTGTCTTGCGCCCCCTTGAAATATCGTTAAAAACCGCTGTTGAGGATCTGATGGGGCCGAACTCCTGTTTTTTCCCCTGGACTTCATAATTCATATGCCTGTATCCATGCATGTGCCAGCAAAAAAGGTTTTGTCCTTTTTTAACAAAATCATTCATGGCTTCCCATCTTTTCCTTGTTAACCACGTGGGAACCACTGCCAGGCACAGAGGGATTTCATATTTTAAAAAAAGCGCCATCATCCTTGAATAATTCTTTGACGGCACTCCAATATCATCTGCCCTGAAAAAAAACTTCGGCCTGTTATTTAAAACCAGCCCATCTTCAATACAACTTGCTAAAGACTGTCTAATCATAGGCGTTAAAACCGTATCTGATGATTGATAAATGCTTGATATCACCTTTTTATATGCTCCGTATCCATTTTGCAGTATTAAAAGCGCCCTGAATATTCAGTCCGGCTTTGAATTCTTTGTTCTGCATTCCAAGATATTTTTTTAAAATTGCAGTGAATGCGAGAATAGCCAGATCCTCGTCCTCCAGAATCGTCATGGGGATAAATTGGGCTATTTTTTCAGCCCGGGCACGTTGTTCCCTGTTCTGACCAAAGGGCCAGACAATTGCCGGCACACTGGCGGCAACAATATTCATACAGGTATTATATCCTGCCATACTGACACTAAGGTCTGCCGCACCCAAAAGGGAAACAAAATCATTGGTAAATTCCTCGACCTTAATCCTTGTGCTGGAAAAAGAATGGAGTTCTGCCCTATCTTCCTTGTCCATGTAGGGTCCTGTATACACATTCAGCATGATATTTTTATTTTCCGGCAATTGCTGATATGCCTGGATAACTGATTTTAACAAAGGCGCGCCAACATTCCCTCCGCCCGCACTTGCAACAATAAGAGTCCCGTTTTTATCCAGTCTTGTATTCTGCCTGAAAACTTGAACTTTTTCCGGGTCTGGAACCGGTGTGACAAATCCGGTATACACAACAGGAATCTTAATTTTGCCCACCCTTGAAAAAGTTGAATCAAGCCGTATCAATTCTGGATCAGAATGAACAAGGACTGCATCAAAATATTTATTTAATGCATCTATCACACGCCTTTCATACTTGGCTGTATCTGTTTTTTCAACCAGGATATCTCTTAAGCTGCAAACCACTTTACATTTGATCTGATGGTTCTGGGTAATAAAATCAAGCACAGGGATGAGTTCAAACCTGAAGGCTCTTCTACCAAAGGGATAAAGTTCTATGAAAAAAATATCCGGCTGCTCTTTTTTTATTAAATCCAAGAGCAGTTTTTTGCGTGCAAGCTTGACATCCTCCACCTTTTTTTGCGGGTTCACACTGTGAAGACCATTAAAATTGCTGTCCATCAAGAGTCCGGGAAGACTTACATGCCTTATATGACTTGAAAACTTCACATTGATATTTCCTCCGCCGGTGACAAGAATCGCTTCACAAAAATTCATGGCCCGGGCAATTTCCAGTGTCCGGAAAAAATGCCCTACCCCCAGAACATGCTGGCAATAGATGACAACCTTCATTGTTGAAGCCTGATGTGGTTCAATTTTTCTATCTTCAATTTATTCTTCCATGTCAGCATATGAAGGTGATAATCCTTTAAAACCTGTGTTTTATCCGGGGTGAATGTTCTGTTATTCATCAAACTATACAGGATGGATTTTATAACACTGTTATGGGTAACAACAAGAACATGGTGTTCATCATAAATATCAGTGGCTTTTCTTATTGCCTTTAACGCACGTTTTAACACAGAGTTTCTGCTCTCTCCCTCAGGTGGACAAAAATCCCATCCTCTTGATTCCTGGATCTCTATTATGCCTGGCTCATCTTTTCTGATATCAGCAATTTTTTTTCCTTCCCAACTTCCAAAATCCTGTTCCCTTAAATTGTCATCAAAAGCGATATCAATACCTATTTTTTCAGCAATGATTTCAGATGTTTGCCTGGCACGGATCATGGGACTTGACACTATCAGGCTAAATTTTTCAAATTTTAGAATATCACCCCAGTGCGCGGCTTCGTCTATTCCCTGCCGGCATAATGCAATGTCTTCTCTGCCCTGAATTTTTTTTTCCAGGTTCCAAACAGTCCTTGCATGCCGTATAATGCCAAATCTTACCATTTTATGCACTCATCTGACACAATATCTGTTCAAACCTGCCATAATTAAGATCAATATCGTGATGTTTTCTAACATGGCTTGCGGCATTTTCTCCCATTTGCTTTAAAAGCGTATCATCTGTTAACAGGCATTTCAAGATTTCAGAAAAGCCCCTGTAATCATACATGGGAACAAGAAAACCTGTTTTTTGATCATCAATAACCTCAGGAATACCACCATTCTTAAACGCAACACTTGGAAGCGAACAGGATTGCGCTTCTAAATAAACCATTCCCAAAGATTCCCTTATCCCGGGAAATGCAAACACATCTCCTGAACTATAAAATTCAAACATCTGCCCTGGCGCAATTTTCCCCACAAATGTATGATGATCCGGCAGATAGTCCTGTGCAATTGCTTTAAGCTCATTTTCCATTTCCCCGCTTCCGGCAATCACAAGATGAAATTTTACCTTTAATTTAATAAGTTGTGCACAGCATTTTATCAACCAGGAAAGTCCTTTAGTTTTCACGTCATCCCTGAACATGGCAGCCGTCAAAATAATGGGACAGGTTTTCACGCCCCATTGTTTTCTTAATTTTTTTCCTGACACCTCATCTTTCTTAAATTCATCCGGCTTAATACCGGGTTTGACATAGGTCAATCGTTCTTTGGAAATGATGCGTTTTAAATTTTTAAAATCACTCATTTTATTTATAAATATATGGTCGGCACGTACCAGGGCAGCCCGATTCAAATAAAACCCGAATATCGTTCTAAGCTTTCGCCTCCTTTTTGTGGAATATATTCCCTGGAAGATAACATATTTGATTTTTAAAAATTTACAGATCCATGGCCCCAGAAGATCCGGTGCTTTATAATAGGTATGATAGGTCAGCCATAAGTCCGGGGGATTTGAGGTCAGATTTTTCAAACAACGAATAAAATGTAAAAGCAATAAGAACCAGAGCCAGGGCTTAAAATAAATCCACCTGGCACGCAAAATGCTTTGAATTTCAATGGTATGTCCCTGTTCCTTAAGATATCTTACAAGGCCCCTGGCAATGGCAAGATCACCGGAGGGATTCTTATGGCCAAGCGGTTTAAAAGGTGCGTAAAAGGCTATTCTCATATTAACTTTAATTTTTTAACTCGATATTGTCCAATTCCAGGCCTGTTATCATTTTACTATAGATTCCGGCAAGATCAATTATCAATTTTTTATTATTAAAGTCTCTGGTGATTCTCTTTTTTGCTTCTAGTGTGACTTTTTGCCTTAAATTGTTATCTGTTAACAGTGTTTCCATGGCATTGGCAAGCGCCATGGGATCTTTTTGTTCTACCATCAATCCGGTTACGCGATCTTCAAGAAACTCCGGGATTCCGGAAACATTTGTTGCGACAACCGGTAAATTCATTGCCATACTTTCTGCCATGACATTTGGGATACCATCCCTGTCACCGTTGTCAGCTATTAGACATCCCAGTACAAAAAGGTCTGAGGATGCATAATGATCTATTACCTGTTCATGGGTTAAGGTACCGCAAAGCTGGGTTAAATTTTCCAGTTTCAATTGTTTGATCAATGCAACAATTTTTGAGTGGTCATCTCCCTCCCCGATCAGGGTGTGCTTGAATTCAATCCCTTTATCGCGCATGACAGCCAAGGCTTGATACACATTTTCCAGACCTTTTTTCCGGGTCATTCTTGCCACTGTAATGATTTGGTATGGCGGTTTACACTTTATTTCACGCTCTTTTGAAGAAAAGTAATCCAGGTTGATACCATGGTACACACAAAAAACAGGTGTTTGAGTGTTGCCCGCAAGTTCTGATAAATATGCTTTGTTATATTTTGTACAGGTCACAACAAATCGTGCCATATTAATTTTTTCTTTAAGCTGCCTTTTATCCGAGGTGTAAATATCCTTTGCATGGGCAAAAAAACTGAATGGAACATCGCTTAACAGGCTTGAAAAAAATGCCACAGATGTGGGAGAATGGGCAAAATGGGCCTGGAAATGCACAATATTTTTTCCGGGTAAAATCTTGTGCACCAGGTATCCTGCCTGGAGCAAATGCTTGAGGGTTGCTGATTTTCTTGTCCGCATCCATCTGACAACTGCTTTTTTTACTGCTTTAAAATAGATGACAGGCCTTTTGACAGCCAGTAAAAAATTATGACCGCAAAGAGTAAATAAATTACCCTGTATGGTACTGGGCAGATAGTCAACACTCGCTTGAATATTTTTTACACTTGCATGTGTAAACGGCTCTCGCGGGTGGCGCATGGATATGATATGAATCTTAAATCCTAAGGATTCTAAAAGCAGTATTTCGTTTGAAATAAATGTCTCTGATATTCTAGGATAGCCTTTCAAAACCATACATAGTGTCGGGGCTGATATTTTTTCCATTTTTTCCACTCCAAAATTTCGATATGCGCTCACAAATATTTACAATCCCCGTCATTTCAAAATTCTCCATGGCTTTTGTAAAAGATGCTTTATTTTCCAGCATATTGAGTATTTTATTCTCTAAATTATCTTCATTAAGGTCAGTCCAGGGGATAAACTCAATCAGGCCTTCACGATGAAAGGCCTGTGCCCTTATATACTGTTCCTTTCGCGGCACTTCCCTAGGTATGACAAGAGACATGGTTTTGGAAGAAAGCGCCTCGCATATAGTGTTATATCCCCCCATGCACACTAGAATGTCTGATGCGGCAATCAAGGTTTCCATGTCTGAAAAAAAATCATAGGATTGAATGCCAAGTTCGTTGGCACGTTCCAATATAGAATCCTTGTCATTCCGGGATAAAAAGGGCCCTGTGACCATAACACTTTGAAAGGCCGGCAGAATGGATTGTGCCTTCATTTTTTCAAGCATTGTCAAATAATAATCCAACACATAGAATCCATCTCCACCACCACCGGTTGTAACCGTTACAAGGTTCTCATTTTTCATGACATTCAGCTGCAGTCTAAGCTCATCTGCAACACTTTCCTGCGGGACCTTTCTTGGAATATAACCTGTGAAATGCAATTTTTTACTGATGACCGGCGGTATGCCATATTCCTGGATGGAATTATAAATATTTTTTTGTCCATATACCCAGACCTCACTATAGAGATCTTCAATGGTTGAATAAATATTTTTTTTGTTCCAGTCTGCTTTAACGGTTTCGGAATCATCCATAATATCCCTTAAACCAAGAATGGTTTTTGTTTTTTTTAAATTTTCTTTGATCCATTCCAGTGCGGGCAGAACTTCTTTTTTTAATCCCTGGGGCTCTTTATCCACAATGAACAGATCCGGTAAAAACGTTTTCACTGTGGCCATAATGATGCTTTGTCTTATCTCCATTGCCTGCAGGGGATCAATTCTGATTGTGAGCGGAAAATATTCATCATTTGCTTTTTTTATCATGCCCGGAACCCTGACATAGTCAACATATTTCGGGAGTGCCAATCTTCCGACAATGGGAGAACCGGTGAGTATCAATATATTGGTATTTGATTTTCTCAATTGCTCGGCAATAGCCATGGTTCTTCTGATGTGGCCAAGGCCATACGTATCATGGGAATACATCAGGATATTAAAGGTGGGAAATTTATCTATCAAATTTAAAGTTTCACTCCTTTTGAATAAACTTCAAAAAAATGTTTCATAATCAACTCAACCGTTTCCTTATTGATATGAAAATTCTCTTTTCCTTTTTCAAAACAGGTCTTATTCATCATCATAGTAAAGTTGGTGGCAATTTCATAGCTGGAAAAATAAAACACATCATCGTGCCTGCATACAAATTCATCTGCAACCGCTCTTAAGGTTGATTTTGAATTGCAATTTGCACTGATGACATCCATATCTTCCCTGAACGTTGCCCAAAGATGAACAGGGGAGATAGTACTGATGAGTTTACAACCCTTATTATTATTTTTTACAATCTTATATATTTTTTCAAGATTATCAAGGTTTTCCGAATACCTGCTGACACAAAATTCATAGTCATCCAAACTGCCTCCCTCATTAACATAAGGTCCTGACGGCAAACAAATAACACTCCCATCGGATTTGTCCTTCCAGATTTCAGTTAATCCCAGGGTCAATATCAGCACTTTGGCTTTCATTATGGCTCGTTGGGAACACTCAATGTGGGATAAAAAATCGTTTTGGGCTTCCTCTATTGAGTCATAAAGAATAATTCTCCGGTACGGGTCTTGAACCTGCTTTGTTTTGGGAGAAATCCACCACCTTGTCTTAGGGTTAAAGGATTCAAACGTATACTCAAAAATCTGTCTCATGGAAAAAGTGTTATAGGTTCTCTCCCATGCGGCGCTGGCATGGACAGATGCAGGATGATAGGTTTCCTCCTGGATATAATTATACTCATGCCGGATCAAAACTTTCCTGATTTCTCTTGCAAAACAGGACCCCATGGATGCGATGGGAGTTGATTTATCAATAAAGAGCCCTGAATTTTTTTTATGGGGATAGTGTCCGGGTATAAATTTATTGTCATATGACCCCGGCCAGACCTGCCAGGATTTGAACTGGTGTACCGGATGCATTTCGGAAATGGCCATGATTTATCCTAAATATTAATTAAAAGGTCGGTCAATTAAAACCAATTCTTTTTTAATTGTTTTCCTGTATTGATTGCACTTCATCCTGCAATAGGTGTTTGTCTTTGATTTTTCCAAAATTTCTCTAAAATACGGGCCCTGTATGATATCTTCGAAGGATGCGGTTTTAAAATTAATCCGGTCATGATATTTTTCTATCAAAGGCAAAACAAAATCAAATAACTTATTGTGTTCAGTAATATACATGCAATGGGAATAGCAGCAGGGGTGAACCGTTCCATTAGCAGCGATATAGACAGATCCGTTTGCAAAAGGTTTACAGGTTGCAACGACTTTAGAAGATGCTGTTTTTTCATCATAAGATTGAAAAATGTCCCTTTTTATCTGAAATTCAAATTTCTCCGACTTTTTAAGCTGCTCGTTATAATCTCTGGAGGGGACAACAAAAAATCTTTTACAGCCGATCTGTCCGGCTCTTTGTTCTGCCTCATCTATCTGGTGCTCATTGTGGGCAAACAAGATAAATTTCCAGTGCGCAACACCGCCTGCACCCGTAAACGCCTTAATATTTTTAATGATCTTATGATAATCGGTTCCAATCCTGTGGATGGCGTGGGTGTCAAAGAGGCCGTCCAGTGAAAACTCCATACTGCCGTCCTTAAAAAACGATCCCAGTGTTCTCCACCATTTTTCATCCTGAATTGATCCATTGGTCTCCCCGCCTAAAACAACATCTTGGTTCAACTCCTTTATGTAACCTGCAATTTGTACCATATCTCTGTTGGTGGACAAATCACCAAAATTTCCGGCAAAAGTGATCCACTTTAATTGCCGGATAAGGCTCTGGGGCAGTTTTTTAAAATCATTAAATGTTATCAGATGATTTCCATAGGGCCTGACCTTTTGATCCCGGCTGCAAAATGGACATTTTGCAATACATTTGGATGAAATTTCAATATTGAGTGCTTTGATATCCGTGAGGTTAAGCATAATAGTCCTATTATTTATAGTTTTTGCTCTTCTATCCAAATTTCAAAATAAAGTCAAGATGCTGACAGCATCACCTCCACACCTCCCTGGCTGTCCCAACAATACCAGCAGCAATTCGTGCCACTTAAAAATGAAATCAGAACCATTACTCATGCGTTTCATCTTGAAACTTATGGTGAAATACGTTTGGATCAAAACAGGATCTTTGAGATGGGAAAGGCTTTAACAACAATTCAGAGCCCTTCCTTCTGGCCAATGCGGATCAAAGTATTCTGGAAACTGCTGTAATTACATTTTCATGTCTCGGGGCACTGGCCATCAGATTTTTTCCATTGTTCTATCTGTTTCAAAACCAATAATAAAAACGAGCAGGGACGGGATCACAAAGAGAGTAAAGGCTGTTGACATGGCAAGACCACCCAGCAGAATTGATCCAAGCCCGCGATACAACTCACTGCCTGAACCGGTTGACAATACCATGGGCAGCATGGCCAAAAGGCTGGTTGTGGCGCTCATGAAAATGGGCCTGATCCTGGTTTTTACAGCGTTTGCCACGGCTTCTTTTCCCAAGAAGCTATTATACCGGACATTATTTAATGATTGATGGACAATAAGAATGGCATTGTTTACCACCGTACCGATTAGAATGATAAACCCCAGCATGCTCAAGACATCAAAGCCCTGGGGAGCAATAAAGATATTGACTGCCCAAAGCCCAACAAAACCGCCGGCTGCGGCCAAGGGTAAGGTAAAAAGAATAATAAAGGGATACAAAAAATTTTCAAACAAGGCTGCCATGAGCAGATAGGTAATGATCAAGGCCAGAAGAAGGTTCCACTGAAGGGCCTGCCGAGTTTCCACGAGTTTATCTGCATTGCCGCCAACGGTCACATTGACATTTTTTAACTTTCCTATCTTTTCCAATGAAGGAATAATATCATTTTCAATCAACTCCATGGCGTTTTGCAGGGCCAGATCGGCAGGCGGGGTAACCTGCAGGGAAATGGTACGGTCCCGTTCCAGGTGATTTATCTGGGGCATGCCTTCACCGTATTCGATCCTTGCCACATCTCTGATCCGGATCAGATCTCCAAAGCTGTTGACAATGGTGCTGTTCAAAATATCTTCCGGCGAACTGCCAAAAGAATCCCGGCCTTTGAGTACCAGATCAACCTGTTTAATTCCCTCGGGACGGTATTCTTCGATCTTGCGGCCATCCATGAGGATATCAACATAGACCCCTATTTCTTCTGCTGTAAGACCATTGGCAGCCAATTTTTCCTTATTGGGGATTATTTTTACTTCTGGATAACTGGCTTCAAGGGATGGCACCGGACGGACCTGTGTGTTCTTCATTTTTGCTTTTATGGTCCCGAACAGAGCATATGCCGCCTGAATAATATCATCAATACTCTCTCCAGAAATATTGACATCCACGGTTCTGCCTTTTCCGATACCAGACTCGAAAATCCCGGCCTGAATACTGACGCCAAAGACCCCCGGAATTTTGCTTATTACCCGGCTAAAAAGAGGAATTAACTCACGGGCACGGGTTTCATGAATGCTGGTTCCACCAAAAAGCGTAATACGATCGGCACCTACAAAAAACATACCCTGAATCTGGGGAAAACCGTCTTTGCCATCTTCCTTAAAATAAGGTTCGATTTCTTTGAATATAGATTGACCCATGGTTTTGAGTTTGGCTACAGAATAACCGGGCGGTGGAATAAGAATATTTAGAATAAAATTTCTGTTGCCCTGGGGAAGGTATTCAGCACTTGGCATCAGCCAGGAGGTCAAACCAATGGAAAGACTGGTAAATAGAACAACAGTTGCTATCCGTGTAACGGCATTTTTCATGCACAGGGTGCTGAATTTTAATATAATACCGGCCAACAACGGGCCAACAATACTTTTTTGCAGTCTGTTGGTCTTGATATTGTTTTTTTTTCTGTAAAACAAATTAAACAGGGTTGGAATCACGGAAATGGAAACAATGAGGCTTAGGAAAATGGAAGAAGTTATGGCAATGGCAATATCGCGAAACAATTGCCCTGCCTCTTCCTGTATAAAAATGACCGGCAAAAAGACCGCCACCGTGGTTGCGGTGGAAGCAAGAACTGCACCCCACACCTCTTTTGTTCCTTCATAGGCGGCATCAAAAGCGGTTTTACCAGTCTTTCGGTGCCGGTCAATATTTTCAAGTACCACAATGGAGTTGTCCACCAGCATGCCCACGGCAAATGAAATCCCTGCCATACTCACAACATTCAGGTTTCTTCCCAACAGCCAGAGAAAAATGAAACAGCCAACGGCTGAAATGGGAATGGCAATTCCGGTGATCAGAGTGGTCCTTACACTTCTTAAAAACAGCAGAAGAACACAGACAGCCAGCAGGCTTCCGATCATAATATTCCGTTTAACCAGGTGGGTTGCCGTGTTAATGTAGGGACGCTGATCAGAAACCATTTTCAGAGTCAACTTGTTATCCGCAAGGATGGTTTTATTCAGGTAATGGATAGCGTTTTCCACTGCATCCGTCATGTCCAGAACGTTGGCCCCCTTTTCCTTTCTCACAGCAACCACAACCACCTGTTCGCCATTGTGGAGGACCGAAGCGGCTTCTTTTTTATACCCTTTTTTAACCTGGGCTACGTCCCGCAGGTAGACCCGCTTTA
Source organism: Desulfobacula sp. (assembly GCF_021107415.1). The sequence continues at coordinate 2,837 of NZ_JAIOSW010000202.1, read as the reverse complement.
TTCCGTCATCAAAGATGACCACACCAAGGGCATCCCCTGGTGTTTGAAATTGGCTGATGGTGCGGATGCGGTAATTTTTCTTGGCCATACCGAGAATGCCGGCGGAAATATTCTGGTTTGATCTGCGGATGGATGCGATGATCTGATTGATGGACACATTATAACGGGCCATTTTTTGGGCATCAATGATCACATCCAGGGTCGTATCGGTGCCGCCAAACACCAGAAGAGAGCCCACACCGTTAATCCGCTCCAGATACTGACGGACATTATCCTCAAAAAAAGTTTTGAATTGATTGATATGACCACTATTACCAGGCATCTTCTTTAGGACCATCCAGATGATGGGAGAGCTGTTGGCCCCGGAGGACTCTATGGTTGGTTTGTTTACGTTTTCCGGATAATTACGCACCTCGGACATTTTATTGGACACCCTGAGCAGAGCATCATCAAGGTTAGTTCCGATTTTAAAGGAGAGGGTAATGGTCCCTATGGCATTATAACTGGAACTCTCCATCTTGGTGAGTCCCTGAAGGCCTTTCAGGACTTTTTCCTGCTTTTCAATAATTTCCTTTTCAATCTCATAGGGTGTAGCGCCATACCAGGCTGTGTTCACGGTAATCAAAGGAATTTCAACATCAGGCGTCAGCTGTATCGGTAGTTTTTGAAACCCAATAAGGCCGAACATGACCGTCAGGATAACGCCCACTGCAACCATTACCGGTTTATGGATAAAAAACCGGATAATATCCATTTAATTTACTCCATCAATGATAACGGACTGACCCGGCCGCAGGCGTTCGTTTCCATCAACCACTATTGGCATGCCCTCTGTAAAATGCTCATTATCCGCCCCAATCCTGTCGCCCAGATAGGTCACAATATTTACCGGCATCATGACCGCCTTTTCTTCTTTGATCGTATAGACAAAATCATTACCCTGAAATTTGATTAATGCATCCCTTGGAATCATGGCCATTTTTTTCCCGTCACCAGTAGAAATAAACACAGTGGCCGACATGTTCTGGGCCACCTTGGTTAACATGGGAATTCGTATCTTCAAGAAAACGTTTTTAGTTTTTGCATCTGCTATGGGAGACAGATTATCAATGATTCCGATCATTTCTTTGTTATAGGCATTGATGGTTACCGGCACGCTTTGACCGATGGAAACAAACTTTAACAAAGTCTCCGCCACAGGTACTTTTATAAAAAGATCATTAACGGACCCGATACTAATCAGCGGTTTTCCCTGCTGTACCCAGTCTCCCGAATCCACATTTTTTTCAAGAATAATTCCATCAAAAGGAGCATTAATCACACTTTTTCTTTTTTGAATCAGCAGTTTTTCCAGAATTGTTTTGGCAGACATTTTTTTTAAAAGTGCCTCTTGATAAACAAATATAGCATCATCGTAATTTTTTTCACTGACTCCGCCTTTTTTAAACAAAGAATCCATTCGTTGATAATTCTTTTGTGCATGGGTTATATAAAGCTCGGCCTGCTCAATCTGGTTTTGGTGGATTAAGATTTCTTTTTCAAGTATTTCAGTATTCAGATGTACCAGTGGCGTTCCTTTATTAATCCGATCTCCGGAATTGAAATCTATTCTGGTCACCAGCCCGGGAAACTCTGAAGAGACATGGCTGATTCGTTCATAATAAAGTGTGCCGATAAAAGATCGGTTTTGTGCCACCTTTTCAAAGACAATTTTTGAGGTAACCACCCTGGCAGGGGGCTGCGCTTGGGCATACATCATTGAGCCATTGATAATGGTCAAAATCAGCAAGACTTGAAGAACACGCATAGACCCTCTCATTATGCAGTTAAAATGGATAAAATGATCTAGAATTTATTTTTTGACAATATAAAAGTCAAGATTAAAAAAAAGTTAATTTAGAAAATTATGGAATTATGAATTTTGCTGTTTAATCATGAGTCACCCGGCGGTGAAAAAGCTTAAAAATGGTATTTCTTGACTTATCACCCAAATTTTCTTACCAATATAATATCTTGAAACAAATTTTGGACTATTTATTTTAATATTGATGCATCCGGAAACGAAACTAAAAAAAAATCTTCCTCAAAAACAGGTTGTTCTACCCTTTTTTAAATCTGTTGAAATTGCTGTTAAAAGCATCAAATCAAGGTTTTTTCGGTCTCTGATAACAACAATGAGTCTGATTCTAGCCATTTCATTTTACAGCTATATTAAAACCAGTTCCCATATTATCTCCGGGATTGTTTTTTCTGAAAACAAAATTGCCATACAGACACTTTCACAGGAAGGCTATGAAATTCCAGCCACAGGGGAGCAATACAGCACGACACCAAAGGAGCGCTGGATTTTATTTTTATCTTTACTGGTCTGCGTTGTCGGCATTGTAAACACCCAGCTGATGGCTGTTGCGGACAGATTCCGGGAGATCGGCACCATGAAATGCTTAGGTGCGTTGGACAGATTTATCTTAAAGCTTTTTTTAATTGAAGCCTTTTTGCAGGGATTCATCGGCGCAGCTATAGGCGCCCTGGCAGGGGCCGGCATTGCTTTGTGCGGATCTTTAATAAAATTCGGCACTTTGGCAATTACCCATACCTCCTTAAATAGTATTTTCATATCCATTGCATCCTCTATTTTGCTGGGATGCTTTTTAAGTCTTTTCGGCGTATTGTACCCGGCACTGCTGGCGGCAAGAATGCAGCCGATTGAAGCAATGAGAGGAAAGGACTGATTCTTGGAAAATCCAACTAATATCGTCCGTGTTACCAATGTCACTAAAAATTTTACAATGGGAAAATCAATCGTCCATGTTTTAAAAGGGGTTGACCTTGAAATA
>NZ_JAIOSW010000266.1 GCF_021107415.1 Desulfobacula sp. | reverse complement strand
TCCTCTGATCATTTGACTCATAAGTCAGGGTGTCAGTTTTGGGTTGTTTTTTTTTCCAGAACAAATTCTACCCTCCTGTTTTGGGCTTTGTTTTCTTCAGACGTGTTGGGTAAAAGGGGCATGATTTCTCCATATCCGGTGGCGGTAAGTCGTTGGGGGTTAACCCCTTTTGAAATAAGATATTTTAACACAGTGGTGGCCCGAACAGCTGATAATTCCCAGTTCGAAGGAAAAATAGCCGTGGAAATGGGAGAATCATCTGTATGGCCTTTGATATTAATGTTAAATTCCGGATAATCGTATAAAATTAGGATAATTTCATCAAAAATGGATATGGCTGTGTTGTTTAAAGCGGCAGAACCTGAGTTGAACAATGCTTTTCCTTTTATGCTCACAATAATTTTACCATCCAGAATTCTGGTGGATATATTTTGCTTTTGTTTGCTTGATCGTGCAAACTTAGTGATATTTTCGAATAATGATTTTTCTCGTGAACGAAGGCCTGTAACATCTTCAATGGTGATCTGTGTATCAACGCTCTCAGGTATTTCCATCAATTCCATTAAACCAATAAGATTTTCATTGCTTTCCACCCGAATTTTAATGGTTTCAATGGTACGTTTGTATCTTTCTTTTTCAAAAAAAGAAAGGGTGTACAGCAGAACAAAAAAGACAAGCATAATGGTCATGAGATCTGCATAGGTAACAAGCCATGTCGCCTCATCATCATATGTGATAAACGTGCTATTATAGGTATTGTCTCTCATTTTTCCTGTTTTAGATTCATCTTAACAAGGGGTTTGCGCAATCTTGAGGAAATAAAACTGGAAAGTTTTTCGTAAATAATAACCGGGTTGTTGTTATTGATAATTGAAATGGCACCTTCCCGTTTGATTTCAAGATTGATAATTTCAATAACGGTTCTGGATCGAAGTTTTCCTGCAATGGGCAGGAAAAACAAAGTTGATAATAAAGAACCGTAAAAAGTGGTCAGCAGAGCAACAGCCATTGCAGGGCCAATATTTGAGGGGTCCTGGAGCCTGCTCAACATTTGAACAAGACCGATCAAAGTCCCGAGCATTCCAAAGGCCGGAGCATATATCCCCATTTTTCTGAATACATCCTGGACAATAAAATGCCTCATTTGAAGAGATTGAATCTCTGTAGTTAATGCCGCGCGAATAACTTCCTCGGAGGAGCCGTCTGCCAGAAGGCCGCAGGCTTTTTTTAAGAAAAGGGAATCTGTTTTAATTTTACTGAGTGCCAGAAGCCCCTGACGTCTGCTGATATGACTGAGCTTGATCATGGTTGCCACGGCTTCATTGGGATCATCTTTATCTTTTGAAAAAACAAAATAAGCTGCCTTAAACGCGGCAAGAACATCCCTGAACTGAAATGTAATCAGGGTTGTGGCAATGGTCCCGCCAAATACGATCATCAGGCCCTGAACATTTACAAAATTGTGAAGGTCTCCGCCGATATAAATAGCGCTGATGATTAACGAAAGACCGGAAATAATACCTATAAAAGATGCAATATCCATATTAAACTTAATTATCCTCGCAAAATACGTCTATACCTTAAAGACGAATATAATAATGATTCAACGCCCATGCTATATGATAATATTTTTAGGGTCAAGATTTACTTGTACACTCCAGGGAAGCCGAGTGCAAAATAGGTAATTGTTTTCCTAAAAGTGTTACATTATTTACCTAATTTTATTACATTATTTACCTAATTTTAAAATTTTCAAATTGATTAATACTCTTGATTAATTAGTTTTTTTTAAATTATAGAAATTTGCCAATGAGTTCAGACGGTTGTAATGTTTTATATATCTCCAAAATAGTGTTGGTATGTTTCTTGCAATGAATTAAGATAATATAGAGCAATTATGAATTTATATACTGTGACCGGCACCTTTGTCGATAAAATAGAGTGAATTAAAAATGCTGATTTTTAATTATTTATAAAGAGGAGTCTGAAATGAAAAGGTTATTCAGATATGTGTTAATGTTTTTATTAGGTTTTTCAGTTTGGAGCTTAACGGTGACAGTATGGGCCACACCAATTGAGATGCAGTTTTCATTTGATATGAAAAATTCAGGTGGAATGTCCATTCCGCCCCCGACATCACCGGTGACCGGCACCCTATTATATGAGGCTGACTCACTAACGGATCCTATCACATCCTTAATATCTATAGATCTGATGATCAATGGATACACTTACGGGATATCAGAGATAGGATTCATTAACGCAATATATAGTAATCCGGCCGTATCAATGGTGGGTGGGGTCGTCGATGACATTAACGGAATTGTTGGAGGGGGCGACGATAACGATGATTTTTACCTCATATGGAACAGAGTAACTCTGGGTAATCCGGTACAGTTAGCATACGCGGTCTCAGGAGATACGAACAATCAGATATGGTACTCTGAGGCCGATCCCGAAATAACCGCGGCGGCTGTCCCAGTGCCTGCAACAATGTTCCTTTTGGGTCTTGGCATCTTGGGTCTTGCAGGAATTAATAGAAGAAAAAAATAGTGATAAAATAATATCCCAACTTTTGGAGGAGTAAATTCGTCTTTATTCCTCCTATAGTTGGGGCCTTTGGCTATCATGAAGGCTGAAATATGTAATAGCTCTTCCCCCATTATCAGGTTGAGAATGGAGTTTATGACCCTTTCAGACAAATTATAGACCTTCCATAGTACAGCTGGCCAGTTGAACTTATTGTAACTCGGACAAAGCGGTGAACTTAACTTTCACGGCAGCTGCACCGTGATTATTTTGGGTGAATTCAATAAGTCAGTTGACATTCGCACATAAATAATGCATATATATGCATATGAGAACCACATTAAACATAGATGATCAAATGCTGGAGAAAGCATCTTTTTTAACAGGTATCAAAGAAAAAACTTCTTTGGTCCGGCTTGGTCTTGAGGCTTTAATTGCGCGCGAAAGCAGCAAACGACTTGCCAAGCTTGGGGGCACAGAAAAAGAATTACGCTCTATTCCACGACGAAGATCAATGAAAGAAAAAATATGATTCTTGTTGATACTTCTTTATGGATCAACCACCTTAGAAGCAGTGAAAAGCATTTAAAAAAATTGCTCTTTGACGGTGATGTGATGTGCCACACCCATATCATAGGTGAATTGGCATGTGGGAATATAAAAAATCGAAAAGAAATTATTTCTTTATTACAAGCCTTGCCGATGGCTCCTAAAATTAAATTTAATGAATATCTATATTTTATTGATAAAAATCAATTAAATGGCCGAGGAATCGGTTTCGTCGATATACATCTTTTAGCATCAGCTCAATTAGGCCAAGTAAAGTTGTGGACTGTTGACAGAAGACTTAAAATCACTGCTACCGAATTGGGTTTAAATTATAAAAAAAAATAACACTTTAGATGTTCCATCAATTAAAGCCAATATTACGATGCAGGAAATAGTGGATATTGTTAGAGAAGGAAGAGAAAGGTAGAAGTGCTAAAGCAATGAAATTTAAACTAATGATGTTCGCCCTGATATTGCTGTGTTGCTTCTGTCTGGCAGGCTGTGGGGACAATGATACACAAAAAAGCAGGCAAAAAGAGCAATCCGGGTCAGAATCAGGCTCAAAAATTATTGTCACGACCAAGGAAAAAATATATGCTGTTTTGCCGGATAATATTAAATGGCTGACCAATGAATCAGATCCGGTTTTTTCATCTAAAAGGGCACTAAAAGGCGGAATCCTTCATTCTGCTATCACAAGTTTTCCCATGACGTTCAGGGTGGTGGGACCGGATTCAAACGGCTCGTTCAGAAGTGCAATCTTAGACAATCAATTATCCCTGATTAATATTCATCCCAATACAGACAATATTATTCCTGAGCTTGCCACACGCTGGGCCTTTGGAGATGATAAGAAAACCATGTACTTCAAGCTTTCCAAAGATGCTGAATGGTCGGACGGTGAGCCTGTTACGGCATGGGACTATGTATATGCCCTTGAATTTATGCGGTCTGAACATATTATTGCTCCCTGGTATAATGATTACTACACAAAAGAAATAGAAGCGGTCATTGTCTATGATGATCATACCATTGGGGTAAAAAGCACGAAAGCCGTGCCGGATCTTCACTTGAAACTAGGAATTTCACCCACACCAAAGCATTATTTTGGAACACTTGATGAAACATTTGTCCAAAAATATAATTGGAAGATTGTTCCCAATACCGGGGCCTATCAGATCTATGATTTCAAAAAAGGAAAATTTATCAAATTCAAAAGAAAAAAAGACTGGTGGGCTAGAGACAAGAAATTTTTAAAAAACCGCTTCAATGTTGATGCTGTCGTGTTTGATGTGATCCGGGATTTTAATCTTCAATGGGAATATTTTAAAAAAGGGAAACTGGATGTTTTTGGTTTGACAATGCCCAAATATTGGCATGAAAAATCTAATATTTCTCTGTTTCAAGAGGGATATATCAATAAAATATGGTTTTTTAATGATCAGGAGAGATCCGCACAGGGGATGTGGCTTAATCAGGATAGGGAAATATTCAAAGACAGGCGCCTGTGTTATGCATTCGCCCATGCAATGAATATTGAAAAGGTTATAAACAATGTATTAAGGAAAGATTATTTCAGGCTGGCCCAGGCATTTTTCGGGTATGGGCAATATACCAACTACACGATAAAACCAAGGATTTATGATATTGCAAAAGTTCAAGATTTAATGATATCTGCCGGTTGGACAAGGGGAAGTGATGGTATCTGGCAAAGAAAAGGGAGAAGATTTTCTGTTAAGGTCACATACAGTTATGAGGAACATACGCCAAGACTTGTGGTGCTGAAAGAAGATGCATTAAAAGCAGGGGTTGAATTACTGCTTGAACGACTGGATTCCACTGCAATGTTTAAAAAATTCTTGGAAAAAAATCATGATGTCGCATGGATGGGATGGAGTACCAACATAAGACCCTCCTATTGGCAGGGGTGGCATTCCGACAATGCCCATAAGCCGCAGACCAATAACATTACCAACACGGATGATCCCGGGCTGGATGAATTGATTGATAAATACAGGGCAAGTCTGAATGAAGATGAAAGAATAGAACTGTCATTAAAGATACAGCAGTTCATTCATGAAACCGGAGCCTTTGTGCCGACATTTATGGTTCCCTATGTTCGGCTGGGGTATTGGAGATGGCTTGAACTTCCTGATTTTCATGGAACCAAACGATCCGACAGCCTGTTTGATCCTTTTTCATCCACAACCGGCGGCCTTTTTTGGGTGAATGCCGAAAGAAAGGATGAAACCCTCAATGCCTTGAAAAAGGATAAGGTTTTTCAACCGATTGTTATTGTGGATGAACGATTTAAGGTGGAGTAAGCAGCTATGGTTGATCAGATCATTTTAGATGTCATGGATCTGGTGGTTGATTTTCACACGGAACTTGGAATTGTCCAGGCTGTTGAACAGGTAGATTTTCAACTTAAAAAAGGCAAAATACTCGGCATCGCAGGAGAGTCCGGATGTGGCAAAAGCGTCACTGCTCTCAGTATCATGAGGCTTTTACCAAAACCGGTGTCACGGATTGTTCAAGGCCAGGCAATATTCAACAATCAAAATATTTTCACCCTGCCGATAAAAGCGATGCATCATATCCGGGGCAGGAAAATCTCCATGATTTT
>NZ_JAIOSW010000294.1 GCF_021107415.1 Desulfobacula sp. | reverse complement strand
GATTTCCTGCCCATAAAAGCAGAGGGATCGACCATAACTACAATCTGCATTGCAAACTGATTGATGTTCTTTCTTATATTAAACCGGATGTAACGCTCATCGAAGGTATTGAAGGGACTGTTTATGGACATTATCCAACTCTTAAGCTGGCTGATGAATGTATAAAACCCTTTCTCTTACTTATTGGCAGTATAAATGTGGTTGCTGCAGATCTTGTTGGAGCTAAAATATTCGGTCTTGAGAAGGAGAACGTTCCTCATTTGCAGATGGCGATCGAACGAGGGTTCGGTGGAGATGTCAGAACTCTTCAGGATATTGATATGGCAGGCGATATAACCAGCCTTGATTCTATTGATCTTATCGGTGACATGCCCGAAGCAGGATCATACCCAACAGATCTATTTGATTCTTTTCCAGATGATGTGAATATTATTCAAGGAAAAGAACTGGCCTGCAAGGAGGGGTGCGTTAACAATCCGTTAACTTTATTACAGATATTGTACAACGATTATAACGGCAAAGGCGGTTGGACCCTTTTGATGGGTAAAGGCTTTGATAAGGAAGAAATCCTTAACCTGGAAGGTAAAGTACTCATTGCAGGGCACTGTGCTATTGAAGAGGTTTCTTCGATTTTAATTAAAAAATTAAAAAGAAAAAATGTATATCTCAGTGGAGAGTGCAATGATCTGTGTTCAACAGCGGAGGCAATGTTTCATCTGATGAAGGTTAACCCAATAGATCTTGTTCCCATCAATCCTGTAATGGCATTACTTGCCTTAATAACGGCCAAATTAAAAGGTTCCCAATCGAGAGTACCTAATCTTTTGTCGCATATACTGAAAAGAGTATAGATATTGGGTTTGATAGGATAGTATTAATATCTTATATCTTGAAAAAAAATCTCTTCTTAAATATTCAGGGCAGGAACCAGACTTGTAAGCACTTTTTGGGAAAATCCGTTTAAGTCTTGAAAGAGAATACCAAGGAAGGTTTTGGAGTCTTTCAGGCGCATGTTCTGAATTTCTCCTTGAATGGAAAGAGTTTCAAGTTGACCATAGGGCAATTGCAAGGTCACCAAAGGCGGACTGGAACTGTCAATATCCGGGCAATTATCCATATTGCAGAGGCAGCCGTTTTTGCTGATATTGGTGATGGTTCCTTCCAGAATCAAGGTGTCTATGGTTATCTTGACAGGAAGAAAGCATTCTACTCTTTTATTAGATCGGACATTACAACTTTTCACCTTTTGGGGATATTCCAGAAAAAGAAGATGATCCGGATCTTTAATGGCCTTAATGATTCGCGTATTAAATCCAAATACATCATCTGCCAGAATATATTTGGCCTGGAGGGAATCACCGGGAGATATGCAGTTTTGCACCCATTGATGATCTGACATCTGCACAATCAGATATTTTCCCACCTGCATGCCGATGAGCCGGCTGGACGTGGATTGACCAGAAGTGTGGGACTCAAGGAACAAATCCGTACCTAATTCGATAAACAATCTTTGACTTCGGTTGATATTGTCGGTTTTTTTTATCATCATATTACCTGCCACCCCTTCTGAATAATACAATTTTTATGGTTTCAAACACGATTAAAAGCTCAAGAAATAATGAAAGATTGTTAATATAATACAGATCATATCTGAGTTTTTCAACTGAATCACCTATGGAGGCACCATAGGGGTACATGATTTGTGCCCATCCTGTAATACCAGGTTTAATGGCATGCCGTTCTAAATAATAAGGGGTCTCCCGACTGATCTGCCGGACAAACTCGGGCCGTTCAGGTCGGGGACCAATAAAACTCATATCACCTTTGAGTACATTGATCAGCTGTGGCAGTTCATCAATTCTTGTTTTCCGTATAAATGCTCCTATGCGGGTGACTCTGGGATCATTTTCCAGTGCCCAGGCAGCACCGGTATTTTTTTCTGAATCATCGCTCATGGATCTGAATTTATAAATAGTAAAAATTTTACCGTTGAGGCCCACTCGCTGTTGAAAATAAAAAATGGAGCCTGGTGAATCCAGTTTGATGGTAATGGCAATGATAGGGAAAAGCGGCAGGCAGAGAGTCAGAAGTAAAGATGAAAACATAATATCAAGAATTTTTTTTAGACGACGTATAAAAGGGGTGATTAAAAATCCGGTACTCTGCACCAGCCAGCCCGGGTTGATATGTTCAATTGGAATTTTACCGGTTATCAGTTCAAAAAAGGAAGGATAATCAATAATTCTTACACCCATGAGCTTGCAGGTCAAAAGTTTGTCAGTTACAAGATTACCTCTTCTTTCAGTGAGGGCAATGACAATGGCATGGGCATTGGTTTGTTTGGCGATTTTTACAATATCGTTAATGGAACCAAGAATCTCACCGGGATCAACAGAAACTGGTTCCATAACGGGTTTTATATAACCGATCAGGGTATATTTACCTGGTGCTTCCTGTATCAATTTTTTAACTGAAACTGCCTGAATTCCTGTTCCAATGACAATGATTTTTTCAGAAAAAAAGTTTGCATCATTGGACTTGTTAAACAGGATTTGCCAGCAGTTTTGCACAATGAAGAAAATAATCATGCAGATCACAAGACTCAAAAAATCAGTCTTCTGATACAAGGGAAAAAACATCAACAGGAGAAAGGAGAGTGCTGCGGCAAAAGAAGACCGAATCACTCGGTCTTTAAAAATCCATTTTTCAGGTTGATAAACTTCGCAAAGAAAGGAAAATAAAATTACCACCGGGATGAAAGATAGTGTCCACATCGGCCAGGCAGATATTTCTGGTGATTGCCTGATAGTTAGAAACAAGGCAAAGATGGCAGCCAGGACATCACCGCCCATTAAAATAATTTTGTTACGTATAAGGCTTCCCTTTTCAAGTAGTCCCAATTCTGATTTCCTTTATCTTTTAAACCCAAGATTTCAGTCGCTTTATTATGTTATACCGTCATATAGGATAGGAAATTCATTTTTGTCAATAGAAGTATAAACAAAAATCAAATTACACACTGGGAATAAACCGCGCATCAAAAATAAGAGAGGTTACAATGAGTCTTAAAGATGAGTTCAAAAAGATGATCACAAAATTATCGTTAGAATTTACATTCCCTTGGATATCTAATGTTTTCTTCCCGCCATTCCATATAGGTGGTCAACCAAAGGATGCCCATTTTATGGCTATCAGCTTAGAAAGCGGTGCGGCAGGTATCAGCTTTGTTCTCCTGGATGATGAAAAAATGGAACAATATAACACCTTAAAACCACTTTATTTTATAGGGAAAGACCCCCGGGAATTTGCGCTTGAATTTGGCAATGAAGATCCGATTAAAGAAATGATCAGCCTGGCGGCTATTAACGCAATTTGTCAACATGTTATGAGGCAGGTAAGTTTTGAGGTTGAATCTGCTATTGATTCACTGGGGTTATTGTCGGTATCTGCAGGGGACAGAATCGGCATGGTCGGTTTATTCTCCGGCCTGGTTAAAACTATCAGAAACGCAGGTGCAGAACTAATTGTTATTGAAAAAAATGAGCAGTTAATAAAAAAATTTCCCGATCTGCCCATTACACTGGATGCAACGAAATTGAAAACATGTAATAAGATCTTGTGCACCAGTACGACTATATTGAACAATTCTCTCGATGAAATTCTTAGCTTTTGTTCTTCGGATGCATTTGTCTCTATCATTGGCCCAACAGCCGGATATTTTCCTGATCCACTTTTTGCCCGGGGTGTCGATGTTGTGGGTGGACGGGTGATAAAAGATGGTGCGCAGTTTCTGCAACTGCTCTCAGAAGGGAAACGCTGGGGGGATGCTACACAAAGGACCTGTTTCCAAAAAAAAACATATGCGAGTATAATTTAACAGCTGATTCGCTTCAATTTGTCGTCACAGGCCGGAAAATAGACCTCGCCACTAAAATACCCTTGATCAAATACCCTTGATCAAATCTCATTGGTCACTATTCACCCGTCTGTTTTATATATATCTTGTGATCCACCAGTGATAATGCGTGGATATGGCCTTTGATAAATTTTTGCTCGCCAAAAATAGAAATAAGAAGGATACCGTCTTCATCCGGTTCGACCTTATCAACTGCTTCCATTAACAATGTTTCATTCGGCTTGCCAGGCTTGCCGTCATTTTCAACTAAATATGCATTTGCTTCACACATCACACTTTTTACTCCTCGTATATTTTAAAAAAATAAATGCTTGTCCAATAGCTCATCCACCAGTTGAGGCAAAGACAGGCGGCTCACCCCAACAATTTCCAGGTTTTCCTGGGTCAACGGCAGAAGAATTTTTTTTGCATCGGCAGAACATACAGCTTCTGCCATCATGGGGGTCACTTCCCCCAGCATTGCATGGGGCATGATAATCCCCACAGGCCCGATAATAACATCTGCTTTTTTCACAGTCTGAACAATTGCATTACTGCCGGAAGCCCCTTTGTTTGCCTTTGCCTTTAACATCTGGGCTGTAGCAATGGCATTGGTTCCCAGCGCAAAGACTTCTATCCGCTCTCCAAACCGTTCCTTGAGTTTTTTAATAATAGTGGCCCCGATCCCACCCCCCTGGCCATCTATAACACAAACTTTTTTCTGGCTTTCCGGTCCCATACCTGTTGTTTGCCTTTAACTAAATTTTAATAATCTTTTTAACTTCATTTAAAATCGTATTTTCAACTGCTTCCATAGTGCTGTTTCCATCAATGACGGCAATTGTTTCAAGACCTTTTAATGCATCAAAGGCTTTAAAATAATTGGCTCTGACCTTTTTCATGATATCTATTTTCTCATACATTTCAAAACTGCTGCGACTGTTTTTTATTCTTTCAAAACATATTTTGGGATCAACATCAATAAAAATTGTCAAATCAGGCCTTAAAATCTCTGCATTCAGGGAATTTGCATGAATTACCCATTCCATATCAACATACTGGGCATGATACGCATAGGATGAAAAATAGTATCTATCGCATAATACCACCGCCCCCTGATCGACTTTATGGCGGATTCCATTTTCTATATTGACCAGATGATCTGTCCTGTCCGCTGCAAAAAGAGATGCAATGGTTCTTTGATCGGTGGCAAGTTTTCCTGAAAGCATCTGCCGGATTAATGATCCGATAGGTCCGTCAGTGGGCTCAAATGTTGAATAGACTGTATAATCAAAAGTTTTAAGCCGCTTTGATATCTGTTTTATCTGAGTACTTTTCCCAGACCCGTCAATTCCTTCAAAAACGATAAATTTACCGTTAGTTTTATTACCCAATTCGTAAATCCTATACTTTCATTTCATATTATCCATATCATCAAAGAACAATCTATAACAATATACAGGGTTTTTGGCAAGTATCTGAGCTTTTCCTTGACACTTTATAAAAATTATTCTAGAATAGCAAATTGATCATAAGCTCATGAAATCCTTGATTAAACATATGTAAAGATCCTATGGAGGAAAAATGTTTACAAAAAAATTTCTAAAAACCAAGCCTGTATGCAAAGTCTTCTTCAAAGTTCTTAAAAAAAATATCGGGCAGGCCAAAACCGTAAAAATAATTGGTGACTTTAACAACTGGGATATGCAAGCCCCTTCCATGAAAAAACTTAAAAATGGTGATTTTTCGTATACCATTGATCTTGATAAAGATAAAGCCTACCAGTTCCGATACCTTATCGACGGGAAAAATTGGATGAATGATGAAAACGCAGATGCTTATCTGCCATCCCCGTTTCCAGGTATTGATAATTCAATAATTGCCCTTTAATCCTGTGTTTTAAGATATGATTCTAATTTTTAGTATTTAGGTGGGTTATGAAATACGATGTAATTATCGTAGGCGGTGGGCCTGCAGGGCTTTTTGCGGCTTATCATTTAAAAGAACATTCCAATCTGAATGTATTGATGATCGAAAAAGGTAAAAGCCCTTTAAAAAGAAAATGTCCAAACCATAATCTTCAAAAATGTTTTCAGTGTAATCCCTGCAACATTCTGTCCGGGGTCGGCGGGGCCGGTCTTTATTCTGATGGTAAACTCAACTTTATCCCAAAACTTGGAAAAACAGATTTGACCCAGTTTATGACATTGAGTTTAGCACAAGACCTTATTGATGAAACAGAAAGAATTTTCACAAAATTCAAAATGGATGGCCCGGTCTATCCCACCAACATGGAAGAGGCAAAACAAATCCGAAAAGAAGCAAAGCGGTTTGGGATTGATCTTCTGCTGATCAGGCAAAAGCATTTGGGATCTGATACTCTGCCCGGCCATATTGCCGGGGTGGCAGACTATATTCAGTCAAAGGGACTTGAAATAAAAACCCAGGAGGATGTCATTGATGTCATTGAAAAAGACGGCCGCATCCAGGGTGTTATAACGGATAAAGCTGAATACAAAACAGCCAATGTTATTCTTGCACCCGGAAGAATCGGGGCAAACTGGATGGCATCTATTGCCCAGAAGCACGGGATCAAGCTGAGTCAGAGGGGGATAGAAGTCGGGGTCCGGGTTGAGGTCCATAATGATATCATGGAGGATCTTTGCAATGTCATTTATGACCCTACTTTTTTCATTCAGACATCCACATACGATGATCAGACCAGAACCTTCTGCACCAATCAGGGTGGTTTTATCTCCCTTGAAAACTACAAGGATTTTGTCTGTGTAAACGGTCATGCCTATTCAGATAAAAAATCATCCAATACAAACTTTGCCTTTCTTTCAAAGGTAATTTTAACTGAGCCGGTCACCGATAACCAGGCCTATGGCGAATCCATTGGAAAGCTGGCCGCCATTATCGGTGGTGGGAAACCTATTTTACAACGATTTGGAGATTTAAAAAGAGGACGGCGCTCAACCTGGAACAGAGTCAGCAAAGGGTATATTGAACCGACCATGACCAATGTGGTTTGCGGAGATATTGCCATGGCACTTCCCGAAAGGATTTTAACAAATTTGATTGAAGGTCTTGAATCCTTAAATTGTGTTGTACCGGGTGTCTCCAACGATGAAACTCTGCTTTATGCACCGGAAATAAAATTTTTTGCCACACAGGTGGAAACGAATAACTATCTTGAGACCGCCATTAAGGGGATGTATGTGGCAGGTGATGGGCCGGGTGTGGCAGGCAACATCGTGTCTGCCGCAGCAACGGGTATCATTCCGGCTAAACGGATTATTGAACAAATCAGTAAGAAATGAGTTGTGAGTAGTAAGAAAAGCCACAACATAAAAATTTATGACTCAATACTCTCCGGAAAATAAGTGGCACAGGCATCATCGGATTCCCAGGCCATGACTTTTGATACCTTTACACCTTCTTTAAGATCCTGATCTAAAAGGCTCTGGACTCTTTGAGCAATATATACGGCAATATGCTCTGATGTAGGCTGGATTTCTTCGAACACTTCAAGCTCATTTAAAAATTTATGATCCAGTTCCCCTTCAACAACCTTTCTCACAGCCTTTTTTATATCACCGAAATCAGCAAGTACACCTGCTGAATTCAATTTTTCCCCTGTAACACAGACCTCTACATGCCAGTTATGTCCATGGAGATTTTCACATTTCCGTCCCACCATGGTCAATTGATGGGCGCCTGCAAAACGAGTTTTCACCTTAAGTTCAAACATTATTTTTGTACCTTAAGTGCCTTAAAGGTTCTTAAAAAGATTTTTCAATTTGTTTGATATTTTATTTGAATCAAGCCTATCAAACTCTTTTAACAATTTCATCTGCTTTTGATTCAACCGGGTGGGTGTTTTAATAATTACCTTGATAATCTGGTCGCCTCTTCGACCTGTTCTAAGTGAGGCAATCCCCTCGCCCCGCAGTCTGAAAACGTCACCGTACTGGGTACCTTTTGGAATTGTCAATTTATCTTCACCCACAAGGGTTGGAATGCTGATCTCATCTCCAAGAGCGGCCTGGATAAATGAGATGTCAATGGCGCAGATAATATCGGTGTCATCCCGTTGAAAAAACTTATGGGATTTGACATTGATCACCACATAAAGGTCCCCGGGAGGTCCTTCAGGGGAAGACGAAGCTTCTCCTTCAC
Organism: Desulfobacula sp.; assembly: GCF_021107415.1. The sequence continues at coordinate 849 of NZ_JAIOSW010000294.1, read as the reverse complement.
CGGTCAGCCGAAGTTTTGATCCCACATCCACCCCTGCCGGGATCTTTACCTGAACTTTGCGTGTTATCTCTATCCTGCCGGCCCCTCTACACCTTCTACAGGGATTGGAGATAATACTCCCCTGGCCCTTGCAATAGGGGCAGGTCGTCTTTACCTTGAAAAAACCCTGGCTCTGGATAAACTGTCCTGTGCCATGACAATGGGAACAGGTCTCGGGGCTTGTGCCTTGTTCACACCCTGACCCTTTACACTCATTGCATACAGAAAGCCTTGGAATAGAAACAGTCTTTTGGGTACCAAAGGCAGCTTCCATAAAATCTATGGTCAGGTTATACCTGAGATCAGACCCTCTACGCACCCTGTTTCCACGGCTGCTTCCCGAGCCAAATCCAAAAAAATCTTCAAAAATATCACCAAAACTTGAAAATATATCCTCAAACCCATTCGGGCCGGAATGACCGGCACCCTCAAGCCCTCTGTGACCGAATTGATCATAAATCTGGCGTTTATTCTCATTATTTAATACTTCATAGGCTTCAGATGCTTCTTTGAATTTATCTTCTGCTTCTTTATTATCCGGATTCTTATCAGGATGATATTTAATGGCACGTTTTCGATAAGCTTTTTTCAATTCCTGCTTTGAAACATCCTTGGCAACGCCAAGTATTTCATAATAATCCCGTTTTTCTGTCATGTGGATACCAACCATTCTATTGTATTCTTCCCTTGACTATGATATTTTTTCAGCCTGCCTTGATAAATAACTTAATCTAACTCAGAAATTCAGGTTGTCAACGATGAATAAAGAACTTGATTTTGTCAAAGACATGTTTGATCGTATTGCACCCA
>NZ_JAIOSW010000109.1 GCF_021107415.1 Desulfobacula sp. | reverse complement strand
ATGTACACCCGATGGATTGATAAAAAAGGATATAAATTTCAGATTATTGATTATCAGCAAGGAGATGAAGCCGGAATCAAAGGGGCAACCCTTCTTGTTTCCGGGGAAAACTGTTACGGGTTTATGAAGGTTGAATCAGGCGTTCATCGCCTTGTCAGGATATCCCCCTATAACGCAAGCGGAAAACGTCATACATCATTTGCCTCGGTATTTGTCTATCCTGAAATAAAAGATGAAATTAAAATCGACATTGATGAGTCAGATCTGAGAATTGATGTGTACCGGGCCAGTGGTGCCGGCGGACAGCATGTCAACAAAACCAGCAGTGCGGTCAGGATCACCCATCTTCCCACCGGAGTGGTGGTTCAGTGCCAGCAGGAACCCTCCCAGCACCGCAACAAAGAGATTGCCTTTAAGGTTTTAAAATCAAGGCTTTACCAGATTGAAAAGGAAAGCCGGGATAAAAAAATGCAAACGCTTCATGATGGTAAAGATGATATTGCCTGGGGAAGCCAGATCAGATCCTATGTTCTTCACCCCTACCGAATGGTTAAAGACCATCGAACAGATTTCGAAGTGGGAGATGTGGACAGGGTTCTGGACGGAGACCTGGACCCGTTTATTGAAGGAGTTTTACTTTCTTAAAAATGGAGCCGCTCTTCATCATTGAAAAATTTTATACTCCCGGTACAAAACTTTACCAGGTTCTTGTTGAACACAGTCAAATTGTCACTGAAAAAAGTCTTGAAATTGCTAACAAGTTGACACATCTAAACTTGGATTTTAATTTTATTCAAACTGCTGCAATGCTGCATGATATCGGCATATTTCAGACCAGGGCCCACTCCATTGGCTGTAATGGTGATGCGCCTTATATCTGTCACGGATACCTTGGACGAAAGCTTTTGGATGAACAAGGACTGCCCCCTGAATACGGCCTTGTCTGTGAGCGGCATACAGGTGCGGGAATTACAAAAGAAAATATCATGTCAAACAACCTGCCACTGCCCCAAAGAGAGATGGTCCCAATCAGCATTGAAGAAAAAATTATCTGTGTTGCAGACAAATATCACTCCAAAAGCCCGAAACATGCAGGCAGAAAAATAACGACAATTCAAATCATTGAGGAACTTGAAAAAATAAACAAAGACCATGCAAAAAGATTTTCAGTATGGGCTGAAGAATTTAACCTGTAATCAGCAGTGAAATATTACCCTGTGTTAACGAAATAAAATTGTTATGTAAGGATATTTCATGTGAGGGAAGATATAAAGTGATCATAACAATAGATAGTGGCAAAACAATCGATACGGCAAAAGACTTAACCTCTGAAGAGCGCCATATCCTGCAAAAACTCTATGCCTGGAAGGCTGTTGCCGATTCTTTGACCCAATTTAGAAAAATAAAGGAACGGGCAATGAAAATGGGGTGGAATAATTCCGGCCCTGTTCGGGAAAGCCGACTGTTAAAAATTGTCATTCAACACCTGGAAAAAGAACTTATCCTTCGGCTGAAAAAAGAAAAATAAAATAATGTTTTTGTTTTGACAAATAATAAAAACAATGTTTTGTTTTTTTCAAACACATGATGTGACAGTCATCACATTTTTTGGGGGTTTGGGATATGAAGCTGAACAGCCGGTTTGCAGGCACGCCTTTAAAAGAATATCATACAAAAATCCCCTGGCGGGCCACCACTAATTACGCAGCCGCAGTGGCAGATGACAATCCCCTCTATTTTGATGACAAAAAAGTGCGAATATTTGATGCAAAAGCAAGTCTTGCTGCAATAGAGAGCCACAGAATTACCGTGATGGGCCAGATTCCCACCATGTTCCGCATGCTCTGGAATCTGCCGGAAGAAATCCTAATACGCTTACGGCAGCAAGGGGAATGGGATGCCGGCCAAACAGAATAAGAATGGACGGAATAAAAACAGACCGGTATATCGCCGGCATGGCCAGCATAAAGGAAATCTTCAGAAAAGTGTTCTGGAAAATGGTCCAGCCGGTCACGCCACTTTCTTAAATGATAGCATAAAAAGCTTTTTTATTTGTTTGACATCCTAAATAATAATTATTAATTGATCCTATTTGGTACGGAAACGAAAAATGACCAACTTTTAAAAATGAAAGAGAGATATTATGGGCGGTTTTTTCGGTTGTGCGTCTAAAAAAGCATGTAACAAAGAGCTTTTTTACGGGACAGATTATCTGTCACATCTGGGAACCAAGCGCGGTGGCCTGGCTAGTGTGGATAAAAAAGAATTTTATCGGTCAATTCATAACCTTGAAAATGCATATTTCAGATCAAAATTTGAATCGGATATTAGCAACCTGGCCGGAAATATGGGGATAGGAGTTATCAGTGATACAGATTCCCAGCCAATTATGATTCATTCCCACCTTGGTAAATTTGCCGTCGTTACTGTTGGTAAAATTGCAAATCTTGAGACCCTTGCCCAGGAAGCATTTTCACAGAATATTCACTTTGCTGAAACAAGTCAGGGTGAGATCAACCCCACAGAGCTTGTAGCAATTTTAATCGGTCAGAAAGGATCTTTTGAGGAAGGAATTTTAAACGCCCAGACAAAAATCAAAGGGTCCTGTTCCATGATGATTTTAACGGATTCCGGGATTTATGCTGCCCGAGACAGGTTGGGCAGAACCCCCATTGTGATAGGAAAACGTGCGGATGCCTATGCAGCGAGCTCTGAATCCAGTGCATTTTCAAATCTCGGTTTTGAGGTTGAACATTATATCGGCCCTAATGAAATCATCCTGATAACACCCGAGGGTATTGAACAGATTCAGTCCCCAGGTGAAGACATGCAGATCTGCTCATTTTTATGGGTATATTACGGATATCCGGTATCATCCTATGAAGGGATCAATACAGAAAACGTCCGGTATAATTGTGGGGCAGCTCTCGCAAAAAGGGAAACCCAAAAAGCAGACCTTGTGGCGGGTATTCCTGACTCCGGTATCGGACATGCCATAGGATTTGCCAATGAGAGCGGGCTTCCCTACATGAGGCCCTATGTGAAATATACCCCTACCTGGCCCAGAAGCTTTATGCCCCAGAATCAGGAGATGAGGGATCTTGTGGCCCGTATGAAGCTGATTCCTATCAGAGAAATTATCCAGGGAAAGCGTATCATATTCTGCGACGATTCCGTTGTAAGGGGGACCCAGCTAAAGGACAATACTAAAATTTTATATGAATACGGTGCAGAACAAGTTCATATGAGAATTGCCTGCCCATGCCTCATACATCCCTGTGAATTTTTAAATTTTTCAACATCCCGGTCAACCCTGGATCTGGCCGGTCGGAAGGCCATTTATGAAATTGAGGGAACCGAAAATACGGATCTGACAGACTATGCCATTGATGGATCAGACAAACACGCAGCCATGCTCGATAGAATCATAGACCGGTTAAATCTTACCAGCATCCGCTAACAGAAACTGGATGATCTGGTTGAGGCCATCGGTCTTCCCAAAAACAGACTTTGCACACATTGCTGGGATGGATCAGGTTATTTTTAACGAGTTTCGACTGTCCGGGATGCTCAAGATTATATATGATATTCCTAAAAAAATATGCTTCAACAGAATTTGAGATAGGATAATTAGTCTTGAGTCTGAAATGTTCAAAGATTTGCTATTCACTTTTTAAAGATCGACTCCATTTTTCCAGAGTTCGTATTCGCTAATATCAATCATTTCGTTCCAGTAAACTGCATATCCTCCTGCTTCCACTTTGACATTTTTAAAAAAAGCCGGATTTTTAAGAGGAGTAAACATATCCATGTTCAATAGCTTGCTGACATCATATATTTTTTTCTCACCATTCGAAAAAATTATGGTAAGAGATTTAGTATCAGAAGCAAATGCTTTTTCTATTTTTGGTATTGACATCGTCGTTTTTACTCCAAGGGAGGTAATTTTTTAAATTCTTGGGTTTTCCAGATTGTTTTTAATTCTGTTTGATATTTTCTTGCCCATTCAATCACAAGCCTTCTGGCCCGCGGAGGAAGATCGCCTTCTATAACATTCAAGGAATCAATGTCAAACAGGGCAAGATATTCTCCATAAACAGCGTGAAAATGGGGTGGAGGATGATCTCCAAAAAAAAGTTTGATAATAATTCCATAGAACCTTGTTATTTCCGGCATCTTTCCACCTACTGAAATATCCAATTACTGTTTGTCATAACAATACCCTGAATTAATTAATTTTTCAATATTTTTGATATGCTTAAGAATTTCAGCGTCCCAACAATCCAAATATGGATAATTATACTTGAACCGGAACAACCGGCTCATGACGTTGTTATAAAATTAAATATGAAATAAATAAGAAGGCTTATTACTCTGCTTTTAAAATTTATTTTTATGCTTGGTTCTGTTTTTTCTGTTAATTCCTGCAAGGCCTAAAAGACCAGCGCCAAAAAGTATCATTGTGGCAGGTATAGGTACAGGCAACCCTAATTCATATGAAGCTGTTCTAAATGGTACAAAATATTCGTATTTTTCACCTTCAACGTACTCATGGCCGAAATTGAAGTAATTGTTAAGTCCTATATAATCTGCCGTCAATGAACTGATTTTGTAAAAGGGATTCAATAATCCTAAACCGATGTCAGCTATCATTATTCTAAAATCAACCAGATCAGAATCATCTTTGACCAGAGCAACTGGATTAACAAAATAATACTCATTTACCATGTAACCTTGCCATATAGCCAAAGTCATGTGATTCAAGAAAGTTATTATTTCATTCTCTGTGGCCCATCTCCAATTAATGGTGTCAGTAAGACTATCATTGTTTATATCTGTTGAGGTCGGTTGAGGTCGGTTGAGTCCACGATAGCCATGTGTCTGGATTCCCTTCTCCAAACATGCTGTCCAATATCAAGCTGTCAAAATCTTTAGACCATAGCAATCCAGTTCTCGTGTGTACTAAATAATATAACAGTTGACGAGTAAAAATTGAAATTGGGTAAGGACAAAACAACATTAGGGGTTATTTTTTAATATAATTGCGATCATCCTGTGCCATTTACAAGTTTGATTGACAAAATCATTAAAAATCTATAATAATTTCATTCTTTTAAAACAAGGATGAAAAAAAAGTGAGTACCATCAGCACTGATACCAAAATTGACGACAAACAGGAAACCCTGGCAGCCATACGCAGGAGTATTCCCTTGTTGGAAAAAATTGCAGACCAGTCAGAACTTCTGGCACACCTGCCAGAATCCGAACGAATCGCTCTAATTACTGCTGCCGGAAAAATATCCCGACCGGATCGGGAAGAGATAAAAAAACGCAAAAAGGACAAAAAGCTGCAAAAACGCATGGCCATTGTAAAAAAAGAACGCCGACTGCGGGCAGCCACAGGTATCCGTAAGGCCAGGGAAATCAATGTCTTTACTGCACCCCAACAAATCTCATTTGACGGCGGGAAAACCCACAAAAAAGACAACGCACAGAGGCTGGAAACACCGCGTAACTGTTATGTGTGTAAAGCCGAATTCAGGCAGCTCCATCACTTTTACGATACCATGTGCCCGGAATGCGCAAAATTCAATTATCAAAAACGCTTCCAGACCGCACCCCTAAAAGGGCAGGTGGCATTAATCACAGGCTCACGGCTTAAAATCGGATACCAGGCCACCGTGATGATGCTTAAGGCCGGCGCAAGGGTGATTGCCACCACCCGCTTTCCCAAGGATTCGGCCCTGCGGTTTTCCAGGGAACCTGATTTTGTCGACTGGGGGCACAGGCTGCAGATCTATGGGCTGGACCTTCGCCACACTCCCAGCGTAGAGCTTTTTACTGATTATATAAAAGAGACATACCAGCGCCTGGATATTCTCATCAACAATGCTGCCCAGACTGTCCGGCGCCCGCCCGGATTTTATGCCCATCTTATGGAAAATGAAACACAACCTGTGGCAGAGTTGTCCATGGATGCCCAGTCCCTTTTGGGGCAGTACCAGACCTGCATTTCCCAGCTGGAATACGGGCAGGCAGAAAATGTGGGCAAAGAAAAAGCCTTGCCCGTGACCTGGAACGGCACAGCTCCGGGCGTGGGATTGCGCATGTCTGCCCAGCTGTCCCAGATTCCCTATTCCTATGACCATTCCCTGGATGTACCCGAGGTCTTTCCCGCAGAAAAACTGGATGCCGACCTCCAGCAGGTGGACCTTCGAAAAACCAATTCCTGGCGTCTGCGACTGGGGGAGATCCAGACCTCGGAAATGCTGGAGATCCAGCTGGTCAATTCCGTGGCCCCCTTTGTCTTGTGCAATCGGTTGGCAGATTTGATGAAACAAGATTACACCGGGCAAAAACATATTGTCAATGTCTCAGCCATGGAAGGCAAGTTTTTGCGATTTAAAAAAGGCAGCCGCCATCCCCATACCAATATGGCCAAAGCCTCCTTGAACATGCTCACCCATACCGCGGCCAGTGATCTGGCCAAATACGGAATTTTCATGAATGCCGTGGACACCGGATGGGTCACGGATGAGGACCCTGCCATCCTGGCCAGGCTTAAACAGGACCGCCATGATTTCCAGCCACCCCTGGATATTGTGGATGGGGCCGCAAGGGTCTGTGATCCGTTTTTCCATGGCATCCTGACAGGAAAACACTGGTGCGGCAAATTTTTAAAGGATTATTTCCCCATCGACTGGTAGCATCCGGCAGCAGAAGAATACTTATCATCACATTTATTAAATTCGAGATCGGCTTGGTTCAACAGGATTGACAGACAGAGTAAAAGTTAAAAAAACTGTCAGGGCAATACTAATAATCTTTCACTCCTCCAAACTCGTACAATTCGAATTTTGTTCCGGTCCCGGCGGTAAACAATTCTAAAAGGAGGCCGAATTAATTCTCTTAGATTGTCCAACTCAAACTCCGGTACCAAACGTCCCATGTCAGGCTGCTCACCCAGTAATTCTATATCTTTTATGACTTGTGCGACAAGCCTTTCACCCACATGGGGAATCTTCTGCTCTTTATAATATTCGAAAACATCTTCCAAATCACGAAATGCGGAAACAGCAAAAGAAATTTTGTTTTGAACTGCCACGTTATTTGATTCTCAGATGTTTCTTAACATCAGCAAGGCTCAACTCTCGCCCTTCTTCCAAGTCGACTATCCCCTTGAGAACAGCTTTCATAAAGGTGCGTTTTTCAACATCTGATTCATAGTCATGAAGTGCCTGCACCACTGCGACTCCCCGCCCCCTGTTTGTTAAAAGGACCGGTCGATGTGCCTCTTGGACCTGTTTGATTATCCTTCCCGGGTTCACCTTAAGGTCGCTGATAGGAACAATATCTTCGGAAAATTTTGTTTTCATATCACACCTTCCATAGCTTTTTATTAGGCCGTTTATAGATCTAATAATAGCACCGGTTAAGGACGCTGTCAATATTCAATCTGAGGTTGATCCTGCTGTCCAACTGTTTTTTTATAATTATCTACATCTGTTTGAAAAGATGTTCATAGGATCTGCTGACGGCAATGGTGTGATCCGTCTGATCAAAGCCAATGATCATTTGATAGGTAAAAGAACGTTTGATGATTTGTATTCTTTCAATATTGACAATAGCACTTCGATGAACCCGCCAGAAGTGTTTGGGATCAAGTTCATTTTCAAGATTTTTAATAGGGGTTTTGATTAAAAATTCATTGAAGGGTGTCTGGACAATGGTGTATTTATCTTCAGCTTTAAAATAAAGCACCTGGGAAACCGGAACAAACCTGAGTTCCGATCCTGTCTTTACTTTTATCAACCTTAAATATTCAAGTGCATCCCTATTTTCCAGCACCTGGAGGACTTTTTCCATTTTCAAATCAAAATCCGGGAGACTGTCCTGCTCGTCCAATTGTTTTTTTAACCGGGAAATGGTTGTTTCCAGGCGTTTTTGGGTCACCGGTTTAAGGATATAATCCACGGCTTCACTTTCAAAAGCCTGGACTGCAAATTGATCATAAGCCGTAATAAAGACGACTTTACAGGTATGGGACACTTTTTTTGCCACTGCAACACCTGACATGCCCGGCATTTTAATATCAAGAAATGCAATATCCGGTTTTTCTATCTCGATCAGCGACACTGCTTCAATCCCGTTTTGAGCATGTCCCAGAATTTTCAGTTCAGGCCACAACTGTTCCAGTAAAACAGATATTCCAATTCTTAAATTTTCTTCATCATCTGCAATAATAGCTGTGACGGGTTTCATAACGGCATCCGAATCATGGCTTTTATCCCTGTTGGATGATTTTGTTTCAATATTAAGCTTGCTGCGCTTCCATAGATATTTTCAAGCCTATGGCTCACATTGTTGATCCCAATGCCTGCCTTACTTGCATCTTCATCAAGCCCTTTGCCTGTATCTGTAATCATGATTTCAAGAATATTTTCTTGAATCCAACAGTCTATTGTAATTGTTCCGCCGGAAACTTTAGGTTCAATCCCATATTTAATGCTGTTTTCAACAAGGGGCTGAATAATTAATGGCGGGAAAGCAAGTTCCGGATTATCGGTATGATCATTGATTTCATAGGATAGCCTGTTTCCCATTCTTATTTTAAATATTTCAAGATATTGACGAACCAGGTCCAGTTCCTGGGAAAGCGTGATCATTTCCTGCCGGGTTCTTTGCAGGGAAATCCTGAGATATTCATTGATGTTGATGAGCATGTGTTTGGCTTTTTCAATATCAATGTCAAAAAGAGAAATTACGTTTGAAAGTGTATTAAACAAAAAATGGGGTTCAATCTGGGCCTGTAAAAGCCTCAAGGTGCTCATGGCAGCTTCTTTTTCCATGGTCAATCGTTTGATTTTCTCTTTCTGAATTTGTTTTTCTGATTCTATAATTTTTTGTCTGGAAGAAAAAAAATAGCTGATGGGGACGCCAAAAACAATACCAAAAACAAAAACAGATGAGAATACATGTTTAAAAAAATAATTAAAATCATTACCATGAAAAAAAAATAAAAAACCACAGCTCAACAAAGAACTGGTAAAAATACCTGCTATCAGACCCGAAAGAATACTTGCTGCACTCCATTTATTTCCTTTTTGTCCGGCAAAATGAGCTGCAATATTTACAAAAAAACATATGGACAAGCCGGTAAACTGTGTGATGATAAACACATCAAAAAAGTCATTCCCATCCATAACCATGTAAGTTAACACTAACGCGATAAGGGCATTAAATATGGCTGTAATGATCAGAGACCTGACCATTTCTTTTGAATTGAGAGTCTGCATCCTTTTACCTTTTTAATAGTTGTTTAAGTATTAAGATACTACTAAATAGCGATAGGCTTTTGCAACACCATTCATCTCCTCTATTTGTCTATTCATCGCAATTTTTTACCACCTGTCTCAATGAAATTGCATCATAAAAAGACCCTGCTATGATGAAACAAATTATAATTGATTTTATTTTTTTTAAACCAAAAAGGAGGTATAGCAATGAAACACTTAACTATTTTTATTTTACTATTTTTCATGATCCCGGCAGCCACGACTGCATTTGCAGGTCAGGCCAAAACCAACACCTCAAATCTGGTTATCCATATCACAGGATTTGAAAATTCAAACGGTATTGCAAAGGTGGTACTTGTAAATTCAAAAAAGAATTATAATAAAGAGACCCCGTTTAAAGGGTATAATTTTAATATTATTAATAATCGGGTCATTAAAAACATCACACTTCCCTATGGTGAATATGCCATTAAAGTTTACCATGATGAGAATGGCAACCATGAGCTGGATACCAGAATTTTCGGTATTCCAGTAGAGCGGTATGGTTTTTCAAACAATGCCAGGGGGACATTCGGCCCACCTGAATATGAAGAGGCTCTATTTAATCTGAATTCCCCTAAAAAGGAAATCACCATTACCCTGCAATAAATAATATAAAAAAGGAATATCTCATGGAATCTTCTGATAAATTAAACAGGCGAAATTTTTTAAAGACCCTGCTGATGGCATCCAGTGCCGCTGCCATAGACTGGACAGGATTTGGTGCGCTTGCATCAAGTATTCCCAACAAAAAAAATTTTTCAATTATTGTAATTGGTGCGGGACTAGGCGGGCTTGTCTCAGCTGCCTATCTGTCCAGGCATGGGTTTGATGTCACCTTGATGGAACAGCATTCCATCCCGGGTGGGTATGCCACCTCATTTGACCGGGAAGACTTTACCTTTGATGTGTCTTTGCATGCAACGGTTGCCGAACACGCCATGCCCCAAATGATACTGTCAGATCTTGGTATCTGGGATAAGCTGAAAGTTGCCTATACACCTGAACTAAAACGGATTGTAACCCCTGATTTTGATGTGACCCTGCCGGCAAAAAATCCCGAAGGTGTTAAAAAGGCGCTGTCCAAAGCGTTCCCCCATGAAAAACAGGGTATATATAATTTTTATACTGAAATGGAACAGGTTATCTCAGAACTTTGGGACGGTAAACGGTTTACAACATCCATGATGGGAAAACTTGAAAAGATTTCCCTTGAACAATGGATGTCTTTACACGTCAAAGATCTTAAAGTGAAATATTGTATGGCGATCTTTTCCGGATATTACGGACTTTCTCCATCCAAAATCAATGCCCTGTTTTATGCCATTGCCACAGGGGAATATCTTGTTCATGGCGGGCAGTATTATAAAACAAGGTCCCAGGATTTGAGCGATACTCTTGCAGACTGCGTTGAGAAAAATAATGGAAAAATCCATTATAACACCGAGGTTTCACAGATTCTGTTCAATGATCAAAACAGTATTGAGGGTGTAATGGACAGCACCGGAAAAAAATATCCTGCCAAGGCTGTCATTGCCAATTGCAGTGTTCCTGCATTGTTTAACAAAATGGTGCCCAAAAAATATGTTCCCCCAGACTTTACCCGACAAATTCAAAAGCGAAATACCTCTCTTTCAAGCTTTGTGGTCTGGCTTGGCCTGAATAAAAGACTCAATCATATTAAAGATTATGAGATTGATTTTGCTTTAAACACAAGTATGAACGAAGATCAGCTCTTTTCAAAAAAAGATCTGGCAGACTCTAACATTGGGATAACCATATATGACAACCTGTTTAAGGATTATTCAGCTCCGGGGAAATCAACTCTTTCCATTATGTGCCTGTCTGATTTTACACCCTGGAAAAAATTTGAAAAAGATTATTTCAATAATCAAAAACATGCCTATAACAGGGAGAAAGAAAGAATTGCTCAAAGTTTTATTCAAAGGGTTGAACAAAGACTGATCCCGGGTCTGTCCGATTATATAGAGGTCATGGAAATCGGAACCCCCTTAACCAATATGTTTTACACAAAAAATCCTGAAGGCGCTATTTACGGGTTTGACCGGGACATGGCCCACTTAAAGGCGAAAACACCCATAAGAGGACTCTATCTTGCCAGTGCCTGGTCCCATGGCGGCGGGTATACACCGGTCATGATGGCAGGACGCGAAACAGCAAAACTTGTTTTGAAAGACCTGAAAACTGTTTTGTAATAACATTTTTTTACAATTCTATACTTTTGTTTATGATTATTTTATTGTAGCATCGAATTTTTATTTAAGATTTTTATGTTAATACGCTTTGTTTATGGATTCACTTAAAGACAAATATTTTAAAAGAAATGCCGCCAGCGTGGCTATCGTAGAATTTTTCTGGGGACTTGGATTCCCCGTAATCCTGGAGTCCACATTTCTTCAAATTTTTCTCAAAAATAATGGTGCATCCGATTTTTTGATCGGTCTGGTTCCCTCGATTCTTATTCTTGGAATTTCAATATTCCCTTTGTTATCAAGCTACCTGACCCGGAATCATGAAATTAAAAAAAAGATCGTTCTCTACCTTCATGTTGTATCGTCTTGTTCAACCCTGTTTTTTGGTGTTTTTTTATTTTTTGTAAAAGATGAAACACTGATTTTACCGGCATTCTTTATCTCATATGTATTATTTTCCTTGTGCATTGGGTTAACATTCCCTGTCTGGCTTCATTTTCTTGTTAAAATATTTTCAGTAAAAAAAAGCGTTCAGGGCTTAAGCATTATGTATCTTGCCCAGAACATTGCAAAGGTGATTGCCAGTATTTTCATTATTAAGATAGTAGAGGCCTTTTCATTCTCCCTTACTTCTGCTGCCTGGATTTTTCTATGCGCAGGCTGTTGTTTTCTGATCGGATCTCTATGTTTTATTTTCACCAAAGAATTGCCGTCAAAAGAGATTCAGCCATTTTTGAAAGATTCTTTTTTTCGCCACACAAAAGATACCATTGTTGAAATGGTTCAAAATAAAAATCTTTTAAAATACCTGCTCGGCGACCTGGACAACTATGTAGTGCTGACTGTTATTTCTTTTTACGCCAATTACGCGACCCAGTATTTTGGTATCGAAAACTATACTGCTGCAGGTCTTTTTGTCTGCTTTATATACTCGGGTTCGATTCTTTCAAATCTGCTTCTTGGTACCTTAGATTATATGAGTTTGAAAAATAAATTTTTATCCACAAAATTACTCTCCCTTGTTACACTGGCCGTACTGATCTATTTTCCTACGTTTATAGGATTTTTATTTGCCAGCTTCTTGATGGGATTTTGCCGGGGGACAAGGGGAATCATCTATTCTCCCTGTATAAAAAAATTTTGTAAAAGAGAAGATACCACCGGATATTTTGCAGTAGCACCTTTGTTAACCATTATCTTCGGATCAGGATTTCCTGTTTTTTTCGGAAAAATGCTGGACCAATTTTCCTATTTGGGAAGTGCATCTTACAAAATCATGTTTTCGATCTCTTTTTGTATTATTATCATTACCCTGATTTTTGGATATTTAACGAATTTTGACAATGAATTTAAAAACACCCCTTGAAATCAAGCACAATGGTTATATTTTCCGATATTAATTTTTTAAACATAAAGAGGCCTGTTCATGGAAAGCAAATCTGATACCAATGAAACAATCGGAAGAAAAATACTAAAGCTCATCTGGAAGTGCATCCCCTTTGCCGTGGTTTTGCTGGTAATTCTGCTGATTATACTGCCTTTAGGTAGAAAAATCTCAACAAAAAAAGCAGACCTGGCTGAAAAACAATCCAAAGAAAAGGCTGTTACAAAGGCATTGACCAATGTGATTACCATGGAACTTGTACCTGGCATGGTCATGGAAAAGATAAGTCTTCCCGGTATTGCAAAACCTTGGATATCCCTGGAAGTGGTCTCTGAAATCAGAGGAAAAGTCATCAACAAAAAAGTAACCGAGGGCCGGCGTGTAAACAAAGGAGATATTCTGGCTGTCATTGATAAAAGTGATTATCAAAATTCCTATGATTCCGCCCTTGCCTCCCATGAGACGGCACTGTCAACTGAAAGACGCTTAAAAGCGCTGGTTAAAAAAAAATTTATTACCCAGTCCCAACTGGATGATGCAATTGCCCAGGTAAAAACCAGCAAGGCTGCTCTTGAAAATGCCAAACTTGCCTTAAGTCGATGCACTATCGTCTCCCCCATGCGAGGGGTTGTCGATCGTGTTTATATTGAAAACGGCACATTTTTAAATTCCGGAGATCCAGTTGCCCAGATCCTTCAAATTGATAAGCTGAAAATAGAAGTAGGCATCCCGGAATCCGATGTTGCTGCCGTTCGAAAGCTTAGATCCTTTGATATGACCATTGATGCCCTGGGTGGGAAAATCTATACGGGTGAATATCATTATCTGTACAAAACAGCCAACTCCATGGCCCGTTTGTATAACCTTGAAATCAAGGTGGACAATACGGGTGGACAGATCCTCCCGGACATGTTTGCAAGGGTGGAAATAATCAAAAAACAGTATCCCCAAGGCCTTGCAGTTCCTATGTATTCCCTTGTGACCCTGAATAAAGATATTGGCGTGTATATTGAAAATAAAGGTATTGTCCGGTTCAGGCCCGTAAAACCTGGATTTCTGGATGGCTGGAAAACTCAAGTCCCCAAAGGACTTGAGCCCGGCGAAAAAGTTGTGGTTGTCGGCCATCGTATTATTGAAGACGGAGAACGGGTTAATGTGGTAAAAACTATCCGGGATATGGAGGAAATCTCTCAATGATAATCTCCAGCACAGCCATAAAGAACAGAACCAGCGTTCTGGTACTGGCCCTTATTATCTTAGGAATCGGTGTTTATTCATACAAATCCCTGCCCAGAGAGAGCTCTCCGGATGTCACCGTTCCCTATGTATTTGTACAGACCGACTATCGCGGGGTATCTGCAGATGATATTGAAACCAGTATCACCATAAAAATTGAAAAAAAACTCAAGGGACTGGATAAAGTAAAAAATATCAGTTCCGTCAGCTCCCAGGGGTTATCCCAGATCAATATTGAATTTTTACCCGGTACGGACATTGATGAGGTGTTAACCAAGGTTAAGGACAAAGTGGATGAGGCAAAAAATGACTTGCCGTCTGACCTTGAAAATGATCCTTCCGTATTTGAAGTGAATATTTCGGAAATGCCCATTGTTATTTATTCTCTGGCAGGGACATGCGGCCCGAGAAGCCTTAAGGAGATCGCCGATAATCTCAAGGATGATATAGAGGGCGTGCCCGGGGTTCTGGAAGCTGGAGTGACCGGCGGCCAGGAAAGGGAAATCAGAATAGAAGTTGATACGGACAAGCTGGCGTATTACAGGATACCCATTACATCATTGGAGCACACCGTTGTCAGCGAGAATCAAAATACTTCCGGGGGTGCCATCACCCTGGGAGACGGCAGATATCAGCTTAAGATTCCCGGGGAATTTGAAACACCCGAAGAATTACTCTCCCTTGTTGTTGCCACCCATAGCGGTAATCCCATTTATCTTAAGGATGTAGCCACCGTTGTGGACGGCATCAAGGAAGAGACATCCCGGTCCCGCTTGAATGGTGTTGATTCTGTAAATATATCGGTGAAAAAGAGGGTCGGTGAAAACATTATTTTTATTTCCGACAAAATTGACACCATCGTAAAGGAGGCAGAAAAGACATTCCCGAAAAACACCACCATTACCAAGCTGATGGATCAATCAAAAGATATCCGGCTTATGATTGCCGACCTTGAAAATAATATACTTTCAGGGCTTGTCCTTGTGGTGATAATTCTGTTTGTTGCCCTGGGGTTTAGAAATGCATTGCTGGTCGGTCTTGCCATACCCTTTTCCATGTTTCTGTCTTTTGCCATACTCCACGTCATGGGATATACCCTGAATATGATCGTTCTGTTCTCATTAACCCTGGCTCTCGGGATGCTGGTGGACAATGCCATTGTTATCATTGAAAATATTTATCGGTATATGCAGCAGGGAGTCCCAAGAGTGGAAGCTGCCATGAAAGCTACAGGTGAGGTGGCCTGGCCCGTGATCGGCTCAACTTTTACGACAATTGCAGCCTTTTTCCCGATGATCTTCTGGCCGGGTATAATGGGTGAGTTCATGAAGTACCTTCCCATCACACTCATTGTTACGCTGTCTTCATCCCTTTTTGTGGCACTTGTGATCAACCCTGCCCTGTGTGCTTTTTTCATGAAAGTGAAAACAAAAATCAATGGAGAAACGCTTACAGCCAAAGAGATCCAGGAGAATGGAGAAAAACCTATTGACATCAAGGGACCGGTTTTAACGCTTTATTCAAAACTGCTAAACAAAGCACTGGATCATAACATCACCGTGATCGTCGGGTCTTTTACCGTATTGATTATTCTTTTCCAGATATGGTTTTTAAAAATAGGCATTGAAAAACCGGTTGAATTTTTTCCGCCCATTGATCCGAAATCGGCCTATATTAACATTGATCCGCCCGAAGGAGCTGACCTTAATTTTATTGACAGGACCATTAAAAATGTTGAAATTGCGATAACGGGAAATCAAGGTCTTGATTATAATGATGCCTTAAGGTTTCAGGAGCATGAAAATGCCAATGGCACAAAATTTATGGCTCCCGGCAATATCAATAATATCGAACATATCTATACCAAAGTGGTTCAAACTTCAGGCGGATCTATTTTTGACTCTAACCTTCCCAACCATATCGGTATCCAGTTTATTGATTTTGAACACAGAAAATCTCCGACCAAAGATGATCTGGAGGAATTAAGAAATCGGGTTAAACATATTGCCGGTGTAAAGATCACTGTGGATGAGCTGGATGAAGGCCCTCCCACAGGGCCCCCCATCAATATTGAAATTTCAGGGAATAATTTTGAAATTTTAAGCAAAATCGCTGATAAAATGATAAAAGTGGTTGAGAATATTCCCCATGTAAAGGACGTCCGAAACGATTACCAGAGTGGCCTGCCAAGCGTACAGGTTAAAATTGACCGTCAGAAAATAGCTCTCTTCGGCCTGACCACCAGTGCCATTGGAAATGCATTGAAAACAGCTTATAACGGGCTTGATATCTCAACCTATTATGAAGGAGATGAAGACTATGACATCGTGGTAAAGCTTGCTGAATCCGAAAGAAAGGTTGCAGATGTCCTTCATAAACTCATGATCCCCACGCCTATGGGACAAATTGTTCCCTTAACCACCCTGGCCAGTATTGAATATACAGGGATCATTGGGGATATTGTTCGAAAAAACCATGAACGCGTTGTCACGGTCAAGGCAAATGTAGATGAATCCCAAACCACTGGAACTGTTGCCAGGATGCAGGCCCAGGCACTGCTTAAGGAGTTTGAGCTGCCGCCCGGCTATAAATATAAATTTACGGGTGAGGATGAAAGTCAGAAAGAATCTGAAGAATTTTTATCAAAAGCATTTTTGATCGCCCTGTTTTTAATCTTTCTGATCCTAGTGACCTTGTTCAACTCCGTTATTCAACCGATTATCATCCTCACATCCGTCATCTTGTCTTTAGGCGGAGCCTTCTGGGGACTTGCAGTGATTAACTCACCCTTTGGCATCGTTATGACCGGGGTCGGCATTATCTCTCTTGCCGGTGTTGTTGTAAACAATGCCATTATTCTCGTTGATTATGCCAATAAGCTTAGACATAATGGCATGAGTATTCGTGACGCTGTTGTTTCTGCCGGTGCCACCCGTTTGAGACCGGTAATTTTAACGGCCGTTACAACCATCCTGGGACTTTTGCCCATGGTCACCGGTATCAGTTATGATTTCCATATCATGGCACTGTCAACCGCCAGTGAATCCACCCAATGGTGGAGGTCCATGGCAATTGTCGTTATTTTCGGACTGATGATTGCAACAATACTGACTCTGGTGGTTGTCCCGACATTATATGCTTTGATAGAAACCGCCAAACTTAAACTGGCAACCGGTTACAGCAAAACCAGAACATTTTTTATAGGGCCAGGCCAGGCTCAAATAAACATCAAAGGAGTCTCAACCAGTTAGTATTTTTTTATAAGAACTTTTTTGACTTTAATCCGGCCGGGGCATGCTTGCGATGAATCGTTGAGTTTTTATTTAACGTTAGTCTCCAATTATCATCATTTTTGAAATAAACTCAATTATAATTTTTAGTTTTTTTGAAACAGAGTCAACTATATTGCTTATGGACCCACCCGTTAATAACGGCCGCCACCCGAATATGGTCAAAAATAGATCAGGCCGGTTAAAAAAAAATAATCGGCCTGATGAATAAAAATAAACGTCACAGTCAGCGTGCCACCATGTGTTTCAACCGACTACATTCCTTATTCAGAAAATTATGCCACTGTTTACTGCCAGTATTTCTGCAGATATTTTCTTTCAATCAACTTGATTGAATTTTCATCTACCTTATCCCCAGCCAGTGAGAACTGAATTAAATCGTTTTTATAGGGAATTTTCCTGGGGCTGCTGAAATAAAAAGACCGGCTTTTGTCTTTTACAACCACCACATATTCATAAAGGCTAGTGGTCTGGTTGAATTTGCGTTCTGTCATGACACCTTCCAGTGCGGCGTTTGAGGCTGCAGTTTGGCTCCCCTGTACACCGAGCTGGCCGCCTGTCCCCAGTCCGCCTTTTACAGTCTGGGCTTTATAGGATTTAACTGCTTTAATTAAATTATTCATGGAATCGGTAAATGCCGCAACAATGACCTTTCCTTCAGGGGTTTTTCCATAAGCACCTGCAGCTCCGCCAGCTCCGCTACCAAACACACCGCCCAGCAGAGAATAGTCTGTATTTCTGGCACTTCCTTCTGCAGCAGCAAGCTGAACGCCTGATCTGTTTTCGATCATCGTCAAAACCGTACTGGCATCACTGGACTTGAACCCGCCGGCAAGCGTACCTGCAACAGAACCAAACAGTCCGCCGACCACACCTCCTGCTCCGCCTGTATCTTTGGCACTGAATGTAATGGACGGTGTCACGGTATAATCAGCGGCGACCATTTGCCCTTTCCCGAAATTTGAGCCGCTTCGCATCTCCCCGGATTCCATTAGTTCTCGCTCTTCCATCATCTGTTTCATGGCCCTTCCCCTTTCAACCACGACAAAACAATTCGATTGCTGTGCGAGCAGGCGAATGACAGGAATTGTGGAGGGCAGTCTTAAATCACTTGTCAAATGCCTGTACCATGATTCTGAACGGTCTTCGAAAATAGCCATCGTCCCCAAAGACGCGTCACAGCGTTCCAGGCCAGCATTGGCATCCTGTGCATTAGACCCTCCTGCTGATCCGGTTGCCACTGTTTTGGCATCCCGGGAACCTGTTGACATGGAAGACATGCACCCAGTCAGAAAGAGCGACAAAATGCACAGAACAAAAATTGAAAAAGCTAATGTATTTCGTTTCATTGGATCATTCCTCATATAAGTTTGGGTTGTAAACATCAAAATTTCTTTGAATCATAGTAATAAGATAAGATAATACTTTTTGTCAAGGCAAGAAAAGTTAAACTACTTGAAAATAAACGGGGTACATGTACAGGATGCCTTCATCAAATCGACAAGCGCTCAAAAGATTAATGGGCTGGATCAGATACGCAAACCCCTCCAGATCCGCCATCCCCTTTTTCAGAAGCAACTCCCAAATGCTCCCTGATTTTAGCGATATCGTTAGTGTCCACTATCCATGAGCCGTCTCCGGCTATCACCAACGGTACAAAAGTAAGATCTGCAGACCTGAAAAACTGCACAGTCTTCTTCAGCAAAACTTCTGCGAGATTACAGGAATCGCCTGGTTCATCCATTTTTATCCGGGTATAATCCTGGTAAGAATATTGATTGCAGATAGCATGGACAGCCATATCCCGGCTTCTTGGTCCGAGAATCGGATAGGTAATCACCCTGATTTCAACCCGGGCTTCCAGGGCAGCCGGTTTGAGTTTTAGCAACAGATCCTTGCAATGGGGGCATGCCGGGTCAGTGACAACATAGATAAAACCATCGGTCTGGTTCGGTTTAAAAGATAGAAAAACAAATTCTGCAAGGGTTTTGACTTTTTCTTTAAAAAACGCTTCAAGCCTGGCCTTTTCTATATTATTTTTTTCCCCGGTTTGATTCTGTTCAGCCCTTATCTTATCAGGTATGGCAGCCATGCTGTCCCGGGTGATAGACCGACCATCTTTAAAAAGCTGGCCTGCCAGAATAAAATTCTTACCCGCATAAACCGGCACCAGGTTGCCCTCGACCCTGAGAATTACCTCGCATAATTGTTCTTTTTCCTTTTTGAGGACTACTTTTGCATCACGTGGCAGTGGAATATGTTTTGACGCCCACTCAATATCCACATGGCTGCATATGGATTCCGTGGCCCCGGGTATGGGTGTTCCCCAGATCAACCAGAGTATTAAAAAGATGATTCGTATTTGTTTCATTGACGGTCTTATCCTTTCATAAATCAGTTCAGTGTCCGGCAGAGTTGTCTCTTGAATCTGACAGCAAGGCGGATTTAAACATTATATTCACTTAAATATCCCCTTGTCCAGATCAGATATTATCTTATCTGAGACCGCCAGTGTGTCTGCCCCCTTACCTCCACTGTTTCCCCGGTTTCGCCCAGTCCTTGCTGTTGGCACTGCCTATCTGCCATTTGGTCTCCTCCATCCAGCAGAGCAATTCTTCATCGTCCCCGTCTGGACCGATACCGAAGGTGTTCTTATTATTTGGATCCAGGCCTACACCGGATTCAATGGCATCCGGGACCAGGTCGCCGTCTTTATCCAGCAGCACTCGTCTGCTTCCAATAGTAGTACCAGTTCGGCTCACTGCCGCCGGGATTGTTCACGGCAAAAGTGGGAAGAAAACTTGTGCCATTTAAAGGTGGCCTGGTTGCCGCTAATTGTACCGCACCAGACGTTGGTGCTGACATAACGAATCCGATTGCCCACCACAGCCAAAATTACTTTGCTCTTAATGACTTGGGTGCGAATAGTATTGCCCGCAACGACCGAACGCACGTCCATCCACATCCCGTGGCCCATATCATGGTGGTCCACTTGGTCCATGGCAAAATTGAGCGACTGCGGATAAACGATAATCTGCTCAAAATTGATCAGTTTCCATTTGCCCTGAACGCTGCCGGACTTGTTTACTTTCTCCAATACGACATGCTCGGTATAAGAGACCCCGAAATTCACAGTAGTGCCTTTCAGGTCCATCTTGTAGCTGTCGCACTGCACAGTGGAGCTCGGTCCGGCCACCGCCCTTTCCTGAGGAGATACAATAAACAAGAGTATCGTTCCAATGAGTACGAATACATCCGCAACTTTTTAATATATATTCATTCCATTTTAAGAATTATTTATTGAATCTGACCGAGAATAATGAAAAAATCAAACTTTATTGGAACGAGTAGCATTTAGGGGTATACCCCGATTCATGTGCTCATATATTTAAGGCCCACCTCTGAGTATCTGGCTTTATTTAGTACAAAGCCTTTAATTTTAGAAATCCTTAAATCAATATTTTTAAGTTTCATTTCCGTGACAAGTTGTTTTTTTCTATCCTCAAGAAAAGAAATTATTTTTTCGGCATCTTTGGCAATGTCAGAAAGAATTTTAAACTCTGAATCCTTAAGATAGAGTCTTGCCTGATAAAAAATTATCACCTGATCGATTTCCTTTTGCCGAATACGATCAGAATAAGAAGTGACCATTGATGTCCCTCATTTTGGTTTTTATATATAACAGTGTCATCAAGTTGCAGCGTCTAATTGAAATTTAAATGATTTGAGAATATTATTCAACTCAATATACCCATTATATTCTGAAAAACCACTGCATAAATTTTAAACCGGTTACATTGGGAATATCGGTCCCCTCATTTTTTCTAATTAAAAGCCATAAATTATACGAATATAAATAGACCAGTCCTGAAAGATATTTGCATATCTGGCATAGGCTAAACAACAACATCTTTATCAAGGAGGCATGAAATGTCTATTAATTATTCGTCAGAACTTGAGTCGCAGGTAAACCAGTATTTCAAATCTCAAAACACCATGGCTTTAGCAGACAGCACAAAAGCT
>NZ_JAIOSW010000455.1 GCF_021107415.1 Desulfobacula sp. | reverse complement strand
GAGGATTTTCAAAAACATATTCAAAAAGGACTTCCCCGGTTCTATGATCCGTCAAGCCATCATTCCTTGAGGCTGTATTGAGGCTGGCAATTTCGGGCTTCAGCTCAAGGACCGGGGCAATGCGCTGCTCCGGTGTCAAATTGGTTGTAATACCGGTACTCAGGTTAATGATGAGTTCCGGACAGTGTTTCTGAATAGCCTCCACCGTTTCACGGATAATGTTGATATTTTCAGTGGGCATACCGGTTTCCGGGTCTCTGGCATGAATATGAACTATACTGACCCCTTCCTGAAAGCATCTTTGGGCATCGTCGGCAAACTCTTCCGGCATGTAGGGAACGTTTGGATTGTTATTTTTAAAAACCCCGCCACCCGATAAAGCTGCTGCGATAATCAGCTTATCCTTTTTTTTCATTTCATTTTCCTTTGTCATTGTGATTAAGCAGAAAATTCTACGGCCGCCTTTTCCGCCCATGAGTGAAAAAGCCGCATCAAATTTGGATTGCTATTTTGAGCTAAAATTACTAAAGAATAATGGGATTGTAATGCCCCAAAAGACAGATTTTAAAAATTTATATCCTTGTTTTTTTAAGCAAAGCATATCCAAAAAGATACTATTTACAATAGATGTCCGGCAGTACAACGGATTTTGGAATATTTAAAATATCCATTAAAACAGATGGTTTGAGAAATGATTGCAAAATAAACTTTTCAAATATGTCTTTGGTGGGTGGCTTTGTGTCTCAAAAACATATTTTTATATCTGCATAAGGTTTGAATGGTCATGCAGTTGCAGTGTGAATTGAACCTAAATATAAGGATGGGGGAAACTTATGCTTAAAAAACTAATTTTATGGATAGTGGGTACCCTTGGTATTTTTGTCTTAGTTTTTTACATCATTCTATCAGGAAATTTAGGGAATCCGCGTCCGGGACCATCCCATGTAACAAAAAAAGAGATCCCTCAGCCCGTCATACGCCAGAGGGAAACGGCACAAAAACAGGCCTCACAGACGGACACGATGATACCGTCAAAACAGATTCTTTTCGGTGATCTCCATGTTCACACAACATTTTCCAAGGATGCTTTTTTCTTGGCGATCCCATTAATCCAGGGGGATGGTGTGCACCCGGTAACCGATGCCTGTGATTTTGCCCGCTTTTGTTCGGGACTCGATTTCTGGTCCATCAATGATCATGCTGAATCATTAACACCTGAAATGTGGCTGTCCACCAAAGAGGCTATCCGAGAATGCAATGCCGTCACCGAAGCTGAGAATCCGGACGTGGTATCATTTTTGGGATGGGAATGGACCCAGAAAGGGGACCAGTCGGCAACTTACTATGGCCACAAAAATGTAATTCTTAAAGAGACCGATGAGGAGGCTGTCATATCACACCCTGTTGCAACGTCAGAAAAATATACTGGCATGGACGGTAAGCGGATGATGGTTCCGTGGGCCAACCGCATTGGCTTCTCCCTATTGGATCCAAAAAACCTGTCATTTTACATGGATTATATTGCCTTCACAAAAGAACTGGCTGAAACACCGGTTTGTCCAGACGGAATCCCTTATCAGGACCTGCCTGACAACTGCATTCTGGAAGCCGGGACCCCGGAAGAGCTTTTTGCCCGGCTCAATGAATGGGGGGGGGATTCCATTGTCATTCCCCATGGAAATTCCTGGGGCGTCTCGGCACCCCGGGGCATATCATGGGATAAACAGCTTGTAGGCCAGATGCATGACGAAAATCTGCAAACCCTGATTGAAGTATATTCAGGGCATGGAAATGCCGAAGAGTACCGCTCCTGGAGGCATGTGACCTTTGATAAAAATAAAAATCCCGTTTGTCCCGAGAGAACCGATGACTTTTACCCGGGGTGCCGAAGAGCAGGTGATATTATCCGAGAGCGGTGCCTGGCAGAGGGCGAATCCCAGGCGGAATGCGAGGAGCGCGCTGAGGAAGCACAACTCAATTATCTTGGTATTGACGGGCCGTCGTTCATGGCTGTTCCCGGAACACAAATGAAAGATTGGCTTGATTCGGCACAATGCAGGGACTGCTTTCTGCCGCCCTACGAACACCGCCCCATGCTGTCGACACAGTATGCGCTGGCTGTCAGCAATTTTGATGATCCTGAAAATCCTCGTTCCTTCCGTTTCGGAATGATTGCTTCCAGTGACAATCACTCGGCTAGGGCCGGTACCGGATATAAGGAAATCTATCGCCAGTATATGACAGACGCAGCTGGTGCTAGGGATGAAACATTCCGAAACATTATTGGCAAATTCGAAGATCCTCCGGTTTCCAGATCCCGTTCCTGGGAAGATAAAAAATTTAAGGGGAAAGCCGGCCTGCTGAATGAGGAGCGTGTCAGCTCATTTTATTATACCGGGGGGCTGGTCGCAGTGCATGCCTCAAATCGCACCCGTGATGAAATCTGGAAGGCTCTGAAGCGAAAGGAAGTATATGCTACCAGTGGTGAGCGGATCTTACTTTGGTTCGATCTGGTTAATGGAGGTGACAACGACCGGGAAATGCTGCCCATGGGGAGTGAAATCAGTATGAAACAGACCCCTAAATTCCAAGTAAAAGCAATTGGATCATTCAAACAAAAACCCGGCTGCCCGGAGTATTCTGTTAACTCACTGTCTCCGGAACGATTGAAGCAGCTCTGCCGCAATGAATGTTATAATCCGTCGGATGAACGCAAGATTATAAGCCGTATCGAAGTGATCAGAATCCGTCCGCAGATGTATGAGGGAGAACCGGTTGACGATTTGATTGAAGATCCTTGGAAGACCTTTCATTGTTTTGGTGACTCTGGTGGCTGCCAGGTGGAATTCCAGGACTCTGACTTTGAAATGGTGCAGAGAAATACTGTATATTATGTCCGGGCCATCGAAGAAACTACAAAAACTATTAATGCCGGCAATTATCGGGTGACTTATGATAATGAGGGGAATCCATTGAAAACAAATCCCTGCTATGGCGGTTATCGAACGGACTTTCAAGACGATTGCCTGTCTGATACTGAGCCCAGGGCCTGGTCTTCCCCGATTTTTGTCGATTACGTACGTTGACATGTTTTGTTTTAACCAGCCTAAAAAGGAAAAAACCATGAAAGACTTGATACCGGATAAGGACCTGCCCAATTGGAAGGACCTATTGGAAGAAGGGAAAAAAATTGCCCAGGGAATTCAGATAGGAACCAATGGATTTGATATGCACCGAGACCAATCCTTCTTTGACTGGTATCTGAATGAGATAATCAATGGAAATATCATTTTTTTCCCCCAGCTGGGGTTAAAATCTGTTGATGAACAGGAAAAGGGCATTAAAAAACTGTATGAGGGATTTCAAAAAGCAGGTATCGATCTTGGAGCTGTTATGATTACAGCCGGTTTGCTCAATGGAATTCCTCCGGAGGCCAGAGAGCTGGTACCCAAAGGTACCAGCTATGTCTATAACGGGCTGAAAGATTATGGGCGAATTGTTCATGCGGCACCGGTATTTGCAGCCATCGCAGATTATGCAGTGGGCTGCCCCAATTCCGTTGAAAATGTGACCAATGCTCTTACCGCGGGTTGTTTTGGTGTGGGTACCCTGTCTCAGTTCTCCTGGCGTTTTCCCTATTGGGATGATGAAGTGGGGCAGATTGCAGAAACGGTTAAGTCCATGGGAATTATTGCTGCTAAACGAAATGAAATGGCTTCTGTGGGAAGTTACGCAGAGGATGGGATTCCTTCGACATTTATTGATCATGCATCATTGGTGGGATATACGCTAATTGAACAATATATAACTGAAACCCTCTGTGGTGCAGCATATACCGTTGGATTCGGCGGATTAATGAGCAATATTGTTGACAAATTTGCCTGCATGCTGGCGATTAATGAAGCCGCCAGAATCGATGAATTTTCTCCTGTTATTGATCATGTTGAAGGGAATACCATTGAAGTTTCCAAAGATATGGCCGCTAATTATGGATTGGTGGTAAGTGATTTTATGATATTTGCCCTTTTGGAACGTAAATATAAGACTGGTGCAATGTATACCCCCAAACCGGTTTCCGAAGCGATCCGGGTTCCCACAGTTGAGGAAGTCATTGATGCGGCGGCGGCCTGCAAGGCATCTATGCCTCGAGTATTGGAAATCGAAGATGCAAATCTTTTCGATGATACACAGATACTGGAACTGAAGGATAAACTTGTTATAAACGGAAAAAAATTCTATGACAATGCCATGAACGGTCTTGCCGATATGGGAGTTGATATTGAAGATCCTGTGCAAATGCTTCTGGCCTTGAGACGTCTTGGTGCCGAGCAACTGGAAATGAAATTCAATCCGGGTAAAAAGGATTCCTCGCAATATAGGGGATTTATGTCCACTGCATTAACGGCCAAACAAAAAAAATATGAAAATCAGGTGGAAGACACCCTGGCTTTGCTGAAAGATGCAGACCTGATGGATGCAGTCAAGGGCAAAAAAATTGTTGTCGGCTCTGCCGATACACATCAGTTCGCTCTGTTTGTGATGTCCGAGGTTTTAAATAGACTCGGAGCCAAGGTCATAAACGCCGGTGTGGACCGTGATCCGGAACATCTTCTGGATTTGGCAGCCCAGGAAAAAACATCACTTATTGCCGTGAGCATTCACAACGGCCAGTGTGTAGATTGGGTGAAAACATTCACGGAAAATAACATGACAAGGCACCAAAATGCTCAACTTTACGTGGGCGGGGTTTTAAATACCATGTTGGATTCAAGCTCCGAGCCGGTTGATGCAACCGATATTTTAAAAGAAATCGGAGCGACTCCATGTGCCGACGTGATAGAATTGATAAGAATGATCGGGCAGTAATTCTTCTGGAGTCTGCTCAAAAATAATGATACAGTTTAGGAACCCTGATTCAGGCAGGGCACAGACGGCCGGAATCAGCAGGGCATAAAATGGAAGGGCCAAATGAAAAAAACGATAAGAATACGATTTGACAAAATACTGGCGGCAGCGAGTCTTTTAGCCGCCGTTATTATGGGATTATCATTGATGATATCTACAGCGGTATTTGCCAAAGAAATAAAAAAGCCGAACATTGTATTCATCCTGGTTGATAATTGGGGATGGGGGGATATCAGTATCCAGGGAGGTAAAGTCGCCACGCCGAAGATTGATAATCTGGCCAGCCAGGGAATACGATTCACTAACTACAATGTGGAAACCCAGTGTACGCCAACGAGATCCGCCATTCATACTGCGCGTCTGCCGATCCGGTCCGGCACACATAAGGTAACCCATGGTCAAACATATGGAATGGCACCCTGGGAATATACCATTGCCGAGTTATTGTCGGAATCCGGATATGACACCGCGCTTATGGGGAAGTGGCATCTTGGTGACACAGAAGGGAGACTTCCCACTGACCAGGGTTATGATGAATGGTACGGTATTAAAAATTCTTCCGGGGTTGCCGGATATACCACGACACCCGAATTTGAGCCCAAAGCTTTTCCAACCCCCTATATATGGAAAGGTGTCAAAGGGAAAGCTTCGGAAAAGGTGGCGCCGTATAACATGGAAAACAGAGGATTAATCGACCGGAACATTGTTGAGCGATCCAATGAATATATTAAAAAACATGCCAAGTCTGACAAGCCTTTCTTTTTATATGTGGGCATGACCCAATTTCATCCCCCGGTCGGTATTCACCCGGAATTTATTGGAAAATCAGGCGTTGATGGTTTTTCCGATCTGGTCATGGAAGTGGATCACCATATCGGCATGATCATCCAGACGATTGAAGAGGCTGGAATCAAAGATAACACCATTGTCATCCTGACAGGCGACAATGGAACGGTCCCGGATATTACCATGGAAGGTTTCAGCGGTTCCAACGGTCCCTGGCGGGGAGGTCTTAACGGCTATGAAGGCGGGCTGCGTACGGTGGGGATGATTCGGTGGCCGGACAAAATTCAGCCTGGCCAGCTCACTGATGAAATTATCGCCTCCCTGGATTGGATGCCCACCCTGGCCCATATTATTGGCCAGGAGGATAAAATTCCAGACGATCGCCCCATTGACGGTATCGATCAAGCTGATTTTCTTCTGGGTAAACAGGAAAAATCAAACAGGGAGCATGTGATCATATACGTTGGAAAGGACCTTCATTCCATAAAGTGGCGGTCCTTTAAGATACATATCAAAACAATGGACCATCGGTTTTCCAATATTCAAACTTACAGTGTTCCCCCAATGTACAACCTGAAAACCGATCCCGGTGAACAACATGAATTAATGAATAACGGGAAAATGGAATATACCTGGGTCTATGCGCAATTAGGCAAAATCATGAAACCAAAAATCATCAGTATGAAGGTTTATCCAAATATCAAAACAGGTAAAAATTTTAATGGTTATAATTTTTTTGCCACCAAGATGCGCCAATGGATTGTTGACTTTAAAACCCGGTAAAGGAGCTTTTATGCGTATCCTACGTAATGTGGCCATTGGAATCCTGGTTGTCGGATTTTGCCTGAGTGTTGTGCTTTTTGCCATCTATTATGGTTTTACGGCTGAACCGTATACAACGACTATGAAAGGGAAACCGCTTGCCAAAGCACGTCCGGCCATTCAACAAACTATTGACAAGCAACCTGTAGATCAAACCAAACCGGAAAAGCAAATTTTGTTTGGTGATCTGCATGTCCATACCGGTATTTCATTGGATGCTTTCCAATTTGCAATGCCCCTGGCGTCTGGCGAGGGCGTCCATTCGGTTAATGATGCCGGTGATTTTGCCCGTTATTGTTCGGGCATTGATTTCTGGTCGATCAATGATCACGCGGAAACCACCACACCAAACTTCTGGCAGCTTACAAAAGAAGCAATTCGAGAGTGTAACGCCGTCACTGATCCGGACAATCCTGATGTGGTTGCCTTTTTGGGATTTGAATGGACACAGGCCGGCGACGTTGCAGAAAATCATTATGGACATAAAAATGTCATTTTTCTGGAAACAGATGATGACAAAACCCCGCCAAATCCTATTGCAGCTGTTAATCTCGTGCAAAATGAGCGGGACTTTCTGCCCGGCATTGATTCACGGGCTTTATTACCTTTGGTGGATTTCAAAAACTTACCATTGTATCTTGATTTTAACAAATACCTAAATGAAGTTGCAGCGTTTCCCGGCTGCGGCGATACCGGGCCATTCAGTGAAATTCCAAAAGACTGCATTCCCTCGGTGGTAACCCCGGCAGACCTGTTCGGATTATTGAACCAATGGGGGGGAGAAAGTCTGGTGATTCCCCATGGAAATACCTGGGGCAACTATACCCCACCCAATGTCTCCTGGGACAAACAATTGAGAAACGGGAATCATGATCCTGAGCGGCAGCGGTTGATCGAATTGTTCTCCGGACACGGTAGCACGGAAGAATACCGCGACTGGCGCCATGTGAATATTGACAAAGACGGTAATCTCACCTGTCCTGAACCCAGTGATAATTTCATGCCCGGATGCCGGCAGGCCGCCAAAATTATCCGAAAGCGCTGTCTTAAAGAAGGACTTCCCAAGGAGGAATGCGAGCAGCGAGCTCAAAAAGCCATGCAGGACCATATGGAGTCCAACACCATCTATAGTTTTATGAGTATACCGGCAGATAAAATGGAAGAATGGGAGGGTGCCGAACAATGTGCAGACTGCTATATGCCCAGTTATTATTATCGTCCGGGAGGTTCGGCACAATATGCGCTGGCCGTTCGCAATTTTGATGAAGAAGGTGCGCCAAAAGGGTTTAATTTCGGTTTCATCGCTTCCAGCGACAATCATTCCTCCCGCCCCGGAACAGGATATAAGGAATATAATCGCAAGTACATAACCGATTTTTCAGGATTCAACATAGACTTGATGGCTCGCGTTGGATTCAAAGTGGAAAATGAAAGTCCCAGAGCAGAGTCCAGAATCTGGCAAGCCATCAACCAGAGAGAAACAAACCGGGGGGCAGTCAAAATGTTTGAGCGTCAAACCTCGTATATGTACACAGGTGGACTGGTCGCGGTCCACTCGGAAAGCCGGACCCGGGACTCCATCTGGAAAGCCCTTAAACAGCGTGAGGTCTATGGGACTTCCGGAGAGCGAACACTGCTCTGGTTTGACATGATAAATGATTCACAAAAAAGTTCCATGGGAGCAATGGTATCAAGGATATCCGCACCGCTCTTTCAAGTTCGGGCAATCGGCGCAT
The DNA here is from genome assembly GCF_021107415.1 of Desulfobacula sp. Next base: position 9,612 of record NZ_JAIOSW010000455.1, on the reverse strand, counting down.
TCAAGCAGAAACCGGGCTGCCCGGATATTGTGGTGAATAATATGTCTTTGGAAAAAATCAATCGGTTATGCCGGGGAGAATGTTATAATCCATCCGACGAACGAAAACTGATTACCCGAATTGAAGTAATTCGTATTCGTCCCCAGGCCTATGAAAACGAACCCATAGGAGATCTGGTCGAAGATCCCTGGAAAGTTTTCAATTGCCCAGGCGATCCGGCCGGCTGTATTGTGGAATTTTCAGATCCTGAATTTGAAACCGCCAGGCGGGATACCCTCTATTATGTTCGAGCTGTCAGTGAACCCAAACCCACGATTAACGGTCAGCAGCTCAATATCCAATATGATGAAAACGGGAAATTCCAAGGCATGACCACCTGCCTGTCCAACACTGATGAGGATTGCCTGGCTGAACAGGAGCCACGGGCCTGGTCATCACCGATATTTGTTTATTACGGACAGGAAGGTTCATGAGATGGGAATTGATCCTGAATTTTTCAGGAAAGGCTGGTTTTTTCCAGCCATAGGCTGCCTGGCAGGCCTTGCCCTGGCTGTTTCCAGTCTAATGAGTTCTGCAGGTGCCGTACTTCCTAAAGGTTCTGCAGCCCGGGTCAATGGCATACTAATATCCGAAACCAAGTACCTGGAACTACTGAATGCCTTTTCCCAGGACCGGCGATCAGATCTCACACGAGATGATCGACTGTTTGTACTTGAACGTATGATTGAAGAAGAATTATTGGTTCAGCAAGGGCAGTCCCTGGGAATGCTGCAATCTAACCAGTCCGTGCGGGCATCCTTGGTTAACGGAATACGGGACTCCATCACCAACGGGAAATCCAGTCAACCCAATGAAGAAGAGTTACAAGATTTCTATTCTGAACAGATCGGTCTTTTTACGCCCTCGACACGTCTTAAGCTCAGGCAGATTGTGTTACCGATGACAGCTGACGGCAACACAATAGCCGAACTATTGGTTGACGGTTCCTCTATTGCTGCGGTGAAGAAACAATTCCATGTGAAAAACTATCTCACTGCCCCCAGAAGTTCCATGCCCGTCTCAAGACTTTTGTCATATTTGGGGCCGACCCTGTTGCAGGCTGTTATGGAACTTGAACCCGGTGAATTCACCAAACCCATTATCAGTAATAATTATCAGCACATCATCTATCTTGAAAACCGGAGAGAAGGTGTTGCACCACCATTTGAAAAAATCCGCGACCAGGTAGAAGCCAGATATTGGAAGACCAGGGATACCATGCGTTTTCGAAAATATCTGGATCAGTTGAAGCAAAAATCACTGATTTTACGCGGTGTCTAAATGAAAAACCCGATTCTCAGGATAATAGTCTGCATAATGCTCTCCTGGGCCGCTGGGGGCCATGCCTGGGGACATACCCGAAACGAATCCTATTCCCATTGGCAGCTCCAGGGAAGGCAACTGCAGGGATCTGTTAGTATCCCGCTTCCCCTGTTTTCAATTTTGAAATCTTTTTTTTTAGCAAACGGACAGGATCCCTATTCAGCCTTAGCAGAGGAGGCAAGTCATACATTTAATTGGACCCGTAATGGTCGATCTTGTGAAATGGAACAAGTCCCTGTTGTTCTTAAGTATAGCCAGGCAGGCCGGGTTGAAATTCACTTGCAGTATACCTGTGAACCGAGTGGGGATCTGATTTTAGAAAATCGTGGTTTTTTAAACTTAACCCAGCGCCATGCGCATATTGCACGGTTCAGCGAAACCGGAAATTATTGGCATGAACATATTTTCAGTACATCCGAATCTACCGGCCAGCGTTGGAATATACCTTTAAATAAACCACCGCAAACGGCCCTGGAAACCTTAAGCTCATGGATACCTAGTGGTATTGAGCACATCATCGGTGGATTGGATCATATCGCATTTTTAATTGCCTTGCTTCTTTGGCTGGGCTCATGGAAATCTTTACTGGCCTTGATTACGGGATTCAGCATCGGACATTCCATCAGCTTGATAGCATCCGTTATGGGCAATATCAGTCCGAGCGGTTCGGTTATTGATGTTCTGGTCAGTTTTACCATTATCTTCGCTGCCAGTGAAAAAATCGCCCATCGCTATCATTATGAAAACCGGCACAAGTGGCTGATTGGTATCCTGCTGGCAGGTACGGCATTTATTCATTGGTTTCTTGATATTTCCCAACCGGATTTTCAGTTATTGATCGGGCTGGCCATTTTTCTTATCAGCTATCTGCAACTCTGCTATTGGTATCCGAAACGTCGTGGGATCTTATTCGGCCTGATTACAATATTCTTCGGGCTTATCCACGGATTTGGTTTTGCCGGAAATCTCACAGGATCGGTTCTGCCGAATCAACATAAACTGCTCGCCCTTTTAGGTTTCAATATAGGTGTTGAAATCGGTCAACTTCTAATCCTGTTGATCATAATTTCTATTGTTTTTACCGCCCGCCCCTTTTTCACAGGTACAGGCCTGCGGGATACTGTAAATCAAATAGCAGCATCTTTATTATGCGGCATGGGTACGTATTGGTGTATTATAAGATTATATGGCTGATAAAATTAATTCCTCCCCGTTTATGATCGAAACCACACAGGTGAAAAAATATAAAACCAATTGGCAACCGATATCCATAAAAATTGCTATTGAATATCTGTTTTATTTTGGTTATATATAAAATTAGACTAAATTTAACTAAATTTAAAATCGGTGCCCATTATGTCTCCAACATTATTGCACAGTAAAATCAGAATTCCGTTCATTCAAAGAAAGTGCATAGATCGACCCCGGTTGGTGACCCGCTTAGACAGGGTTTTCACAAGCAAACTTACTATTGTTTCCGCACCAGCCGGTTACGGCAAAACAACTGTCCTGACTCAGTGGGCAGCCAGCAGCAAACATCCAATAGTCTGGTACTCCCTGGAAGCCGGTGATAACGATCGCACCCGTTTCTGGATTTATGTGGCGACAGCGTTAAAAGCACAAAATGATTCCATCGGAAATTCCGCCTTATCTTTGCTGAGTTCTTCAACAAAATCATCAATAGAAATGATATTAACCAGTTTAATCAATGATATTGTGAGTTCAGGGAAAATGCTTGTTTTGATTCTTGATGATTACCACCTCATCACAAATCAAAAAATTCATGATGATATCACTTTCCTTCTCCATCACCTTCCTCAATATCTGCGGATCATTATCGCTTCAAGAGCCAAACTCAGTCTATCCTTGGGTCGTCTCCGCGCTCACGGCCAATTAAATGAACTGCATATGGATGACTTGCGCTTTGCCGTGACGGAAAGTCTGATGTTTTTCAACAATCTGATAGGGACAGACCTTTATGATAAGCGTATTGAAAAATTAAGCGAGCAGGCAGAAGGTTGGATCGCAGGACTGCAATTGATTGCTCTGTGTATAAAGGACCGATCCCAAGTGAATAGAATCCTGAATGGATTTAAAGGACATCATCAGTATATTGCCGACTTCCTTTTGGAAGAAGTTCTCAATCAGCAGGATCAAACCGTAAGATCATTCCTGCTTCAGACATCAATTCTTGAACGTATGTGCGGATCATTATGTGAAAGCATAACCGGTATCAGTAAAAGTTCGATGATTCTGGAAGAAATTGAGAAGGACAGCCTGTTTACGTTTCCGCTGGATGAAGAAAAAAAGTGGTTCCGATATCACAGCTTTTTTCAAACGCTTTTACTGAACCAGCTCAAAAAAAGCCAGCCGGAGCGTCTGGCAGAGCTGCACCACCGGGCCAGCCTCTGGTATGAAAAAAACGATTATCCAACTCGGGCCGTGGACCATGCACTGGCAGCCGGCAATAAAGACAGAGCTGCCGATTTGATAGAGGCCAATGCCGTTCATTGGATTTCTAAAGGGGAAATGATTGCAATGATTCGCTGGCTTGACTCAATTGAAGAATCATTGATCCGATCAAGACCCGAAATCTGTATCATTCAAGGTTTTTTAAGCATCATCAACCCTTTTGAAGGGTCTTTCGATATTATTGAGCAACGAATTCAAGATGTCAAAAATGCCATGGAAAGCGAGGTGTTCAATACGGCACCACGATCATACCAGACGCGTATCATGAGATCAGTAGCTTGTCTTCAGGCGAGTCTGGATCAAGGACGTGGAGAATCCCCTGAGGATATGATTGATTTACTGGAAAATACACTCAAAACAACCGAAGGGGATGACGACTTATTGCAGAATACACTGGCCCTAAATTTGACCATTACCTACCGTGAAACAGGTGATGCAAAAGCTGCATGCAAAACCATCAACAATAATATAAAATTTGATGAACCCGGCGGGTTTGATTTTTTCAAAACATATGGGGCCTATCTGCTGGCCCTGATGAAATACGAGCAAGGAGACCTAAAAGAAGCGGCCAACATCTGCCAACGCATCATAAACCGATATGAGAGTGACCAAAATCTTGCCAAGGCTGATATACCCGTATTGGGTGCTCCCTATATGTGTCTGGGTGCTGTTTTATTGGAAATGAACCAGGTGAACAAGGCGGAAAAATATTTGCCTAAAGGGTTTGAACTTCTAAAAGTACTCTGTGATTTTGACACATTATTGGTGGGTTATGGGGCTTTGATCCGATTGAAGACTGCACAGGGGGCCGATTTTACAGAAGTAACCCGTATTATAAATGAAATGTCACGCCTGGGCCCTGAAGCTGAAAAATATGGGGCTGTTTTAAAAATTCAGTATTTGTGGTCCCATCATGAACAAAACAGCAATTGGATCGCAGCAATAGGGCTTATAATGAGACAATATGATTTTGGTATAGAGAATCAGCCTCTATTCCCGGGAATCGATCACCCAGGCCAGCGCCACCATGAGCAGCAGATCTGTGTGGTGCGGTTTTTAATCTTTCAACAATCGGCAATGGCAACCCAAAATCACCAGTCAAAAATGTCCAAGATGATGAATTTTCTTAATCAGAAATTACAATTGGCCAAGGACAGAGAGCTTTTCACGAGAATCATTCAGATCCGAATTTTGAAAAGCCAGCTAATGTATGCCAACGGAAAAATCAAAGACGCCCTGGCTGAATTACGCCCTGCACTTTCTCTGGCAAGAAATAGAGGCTTCTTCAGAATTTTCATAGATGATGGTGAATCCTTGATAAAACTCTTAAAATTAGCTGTTGCCCAGGGGATTCATCGGGAATACACGACGCGATTGGTACAGGCATTAAAACATGATGACAAATCCAATTCAATTCATTCTGAATCAGCAACATCATCCGTTTTATTAGAGCAGATGAGTGAGCGGGAAGTTCAGGTTCTAAGGCTGGTAGCCGCCGGGCTGTCGAATCGTGAAATAGCTGAAGAGTTGTATCTTGCAGTGGGTACAGTCAAGAAACACCTGTATAATATATATGGAAAATTGAATGTCAATCGAAGAACCCAGGCCGTGTCCCAGGCTAAAAAACTCTCACTTCTATAAAATCAGTAATTGATTATAAAAAATTCAATCAAAAATCTATTTTTTTTATTATAGTGGGTCTTTTGACCCTACCCTTAATAAACTTGATGACTACTCCTTTTGTGGTAGCGTTATGTCCTTTGTTTCACATAAAATTAATCTTTTGATGGAATACAGATTGGCAAATTGAGTATACGGTATAAATCTTAAAGCTAAATAGTCTCTTTTTTTAAAAATATTCACCAAGGAGTCAATTATCATGAAACAAAATATTTTGAAACGGTATTACAAAGACAAAACGATTGTAATCGTTGGTGCTGCAGGCGGTATTGGACACGAACTCTCACTTTTGTGCTCACGGTATACCGATAAACTGGTTCTTATCGGTCGAAATGTCGCGAAGTTACAAACCCTATCAAATAAAATATCCGGCAGTCATTTTTTTTTGGCCGACATCACGAATGCTACCGAGGTGAATAATACATTGGACACTATTGAAAAAGATGTGGGACCCGTTGATATATCATTTAATCTTGCTGCCGTGGATTATTTTATTCGATTTGATCACATGACACCAGATGAGATTACAGAGAGTTGCAGGATCAATTTTGAAGGAACCATCCTTTACACCCAGGCACTATTGAAAAAAATGATGAAGCGAAACTCAGGCACCATCGTTAATGCGGTTTCATTTTCCAATGGGAGTGTGGCATTTCCATTTTTTGCTGTCGATAGTGCCACCCGGGCCGGATTGTCAAATCTGTTCAGAAGTCTGAGAAAAGAGTTGCGCAAAACCCACCCGGGTATCAGGTTTACACTTTTTTCACCGCCTCCGACGAAAACTGAGACGGAACTATCTCGCGGGTCTTCAAAAGTATGGGGGAAACTGGGAGTGAATATGCATGAACCAAACGAAGTTGCATCCAACATATTCCTGAAAACAGCCCAGGGAAAAGATGAAATCATGGGAGCTGCTGAGAAAGCATTGAGATTGGTGGATACACTCTCCACAAAAATCAGTCAGCTTATTTTCTTCAATAAATATCAAAAAATCAGCAGTCAATTCCTGGATAAAAACAAATCGTGAGGCAGTTTAAAATGAAAAATTATAATAATGAAAGCGTATTGATAACCGGCGGCTACGGGGTTATCGGCGAAGAAATAAGCAGGATACTAAGGGAACGTCATCCAAATCTTAAAATAATCCTTGGTGGACGAAATCCTGAAAAAGCTGCCGGTATTGTATCAGCCCTTGGTAATGCTGAGGCGGTTGCAGTGGATATCACATCGAAAAATCCGCTTCAATCATTGCCGTTCATGCCATCGGCCATAATCAATTCAGTTAATGATACCTATGATAACCTGTTGCTGGATTGTGTCAGGCAAGAAATTCCCATAGTAGATATTGCCCGCTGGGGCCAGCGGTTGCGAGATGCTTTTGGTCGATTGCTGGTGGAGCAGCTTAACTCCCCTTACCTTGTAGGATCTGGCTGGATGGGTGGGTCTGTACCCATGATTGCTGCCGCGGCCGCAGAACGGTTCGTAGAAGTAGACACAATTGATATCGAGGTGCTGCAAGGATCAAAAGATAGATCCGGCCCCAATTCAGCCGACTATGCACTGCAATTCCACTCGCCCATTTTTGTGTATATTGACGGACAATACATTGCCCTGCCCGCTTACAGCAACCCCAAAAAAGTGGTTTTCCCCGGTGGATTTAAGGGGAAAACCTATCTATTTGACGCATCCGAACATTTTATCCTTCCTATTACCACAGGTGCTGCAAATGTGCGATGCCGTATCAGCCTTGACAACAAGCTGTTAATGGCTGCGGGTGTTTTTCTTATGAAAACAGGTGTGATGAAGCTTTTTGGCCATCCACGCTATATGAAAGCAAAACATGCATTCCTTCATAAGCCCGGCAAAGGCGCGTCCCATCAAATCATGATCCGGGTGGCAGGTATTGATCGGAAGGGCACTGCCGGTGAAACCAATATCACTATGGTGTGTCCCGATGGACAGGTCCGTCTGACGGCCTGCGGAGCAGTTATCCAGACCGAGCGTCTCATGGGACTGGATGGACAGGAACCACCGGGACCCGGCGTCCATTTTCCGGAAAGATGCCAAAACCTGCCATCCGCGCTTAAACTATTAGAAGACAACGGTGTAACAGTTTCCAGTTCGGTTCCATTGATAGTAAGTACTTAGGGAATCGCATCTATAAATCGGTCTCAAGCGTGCGAAAATAAGAATTTTATTTTCGAACAGGACGCATCCCGGGTAGGACAACATCCTTATTGGGGGAGTCCGTCGTTTTTTGAAACCATAGATCAATAGACCGTGCCGTTCCCTCAGGGGGAGTGATGAACTTTTTAACATTGGGAAGGGTTTCTTCCACCGTCTCAAGGTATAACCGGATATTGGTGATCTCTTTGGCCCCTTGATAAGCCGCTACTTGTTGGATAAAATTTGCAGCTTCCCCCAGTGCTCTATTTATCTTTTCTTCCCTATAGGATTCCGCGTCCGTTAAAATTTTTACTGCCTGCCCCCTTGCCTTGGCCAGGGTGGCATTGCGAAAGGCGTGGGACTGATTGATACGGGTATTTTTGTCCTCCTCGGCACTGGCAACATCCCTGAACGCCTGGTGGACATTAGCCGGGGCATGATCATCTATAAGGGACATTCCAAGTATGCTGATCCCGGCTTCATATTTGTCCAATGTGTGTTGCAACAAAGAGACAACACGCTGTTCAATTTCTTTGCGGTCATTAGTTAAGATAATATCAATCTCCTTTTTACCGATCACTTGCCTCACGACGGATTCCGTCAGATTCTTTATCAATATTGTCTGTTTATCGACTTTATGTTGATAATCAAAAAAATTATAGATTGAATATTGGACTGTTAAGAGAAGGTTGATAATGTTTTCATCCCCGGTTAACGATTCGGATTCGGTCAATAACCTCTGTAATTCCTTTTTTTGTTCTTTGACCGGAAGATCAATGATGAAACTGCGATAACCGATTTCAATACGTCTGATTTCCGCTGTTTTATTAATCTCGATGGTTTCAAACGGAAAAGGATATCTATAATGCAACCCCTGCTCGATATCCTGTTGAATGACCTTTCCAAAGCGCTTCAGCATTCCTGTTTCTCCCGGATCGATGATGTAAAGACCGGAAAGTATGTAACCTGCAATAATAATCACCGGCGAATATTTCAAGACTGTTTTTCCAAAGTTAAAGAGGGACACAAATGGTCGATCGCCAAGATGCACATAAAAGCCCAGCCAGGTGTGTAGCTTATGCTGGGTGCTCAGTCGCAAACTTTCCGGTGTTACTCCTTTATACAGTCTCAGAATGAGGAATAAAAGGATGATCGATGCCCCTATTTTGATATATTCGGGAAATAGAGTGGTCGCACTTCCCATGGTTACGATCGGATCAATATTAAACCAGGAATACACTGCGTTCAACGCTGTACCTAAGAGTATGCTGACCACAATAATCGTTCCCAGGTAGACTGCCAGCATTTTGCGCCCCAAAAATTTTCCCACAAGAGCGATAGTCCCGGCATTGGTGGCCGGTCCAGCCAGCAAAAAGACAAGGGCAGCACCGGGATTCAATCCCTTTAAGATCATTGAAACAGCAACTGGTGTTGAAGAGGTTGCGCACATATACATGGGAATACCAATTATTGTCATAGCTATCATCGACATGAATTGATTTCCCAGGTATTGATTGAAAAATGTCTCCGGTATCAGGGCTGAAATGACACCGGCAATCACAATACTGATCATCAACCACGTAGCAATATCACCCAGTAACTCAACATAAGCATACCGAAGAAGTTCCTTTAGTTTATTGTCCGACTTCCCGGTGGGAATGTTGTGACTTGTATGATGATGCTGATCATGACAGGAACAGGTGTGATCTGATTGACAATGAGAGGATAAAAATTCAGCCTCTGTATCAATCCCGGCTGCTTCTGTCTGTTTTATGGACTTTCGATCAACAAAGTTGGCCGTAATACCCGCAGATATGGCCGTAATCAGTGCTGAAAGCGGACGAACAATGGTCATGATTGGATCCATGAGAGCGTATGTCAAACTGATGGAATCTGCACCGGTCTCAGGTGTTGATATTAAAAAGGACAGCG
>NZ_JAIOSW010000073.1 GCF_021107415.1 Desulfobacula sp. | reverse complement strand
ATCTTTTATCAAATTTCCCCTTTATTCAGCTTTCTTTTCTCCAGTTTGAATTTTGTCAAAAACTGGATACAGCCAAAAGACTGGTTGAGGAATATGAAAAAACAAACCAATACTATAAACGAATTCACCTGATCAATCTTCAGGGCAGATCCATATTAACCATCCCCCAAAACAATAAAGAGCTGTGCAATAAGGAACTGGACAGCGATAAAAATCCTGAGTTGTTTAATACCCATGACTGGTTCAATGCAGCACTTAAAAATGAGATCTTTTTATCAGACATCATCATGGATGGATCCTTTAGCGATGCTACTCTGATTCTTACAAAAAAAATATATGATTTTGAGGATAAAACAAAACCTGTGGGAATCCTTGTCTTTGAAATCAATCTGTCTTCCTTTACCTTATTTGTTTCAAGTTTAAAGATCGGCACCCAGGGATATTCTTTCCTGCTCGATGACAGAGGGTTCCTCATATACCACCCGAATAGAAACCTGCGTTTTAAAAACACTTTTCTTGAAAACGGGGATGCAAAACTTGCTTTGCTCATAAAAAAAATGGAGTCGGGAGAACGCGGGTTTGGAGAATACCTTTTTAAAAAAAGAACAAAATATATGGTGTTTACCCCGTGCAGAATAAAAAACTGGAGTGTTGGGATTACATTGCAGCGGTCAGAGTTCATGGCTGATATTATCAAACTTCGCCAGAGCATGATGACATTCAGTGCTTTGATTATTGCCCTGATTATTTTTGTTTCACTCCTGTTTGTCAAAAGCTTAAGCCAGCCTATCAGCCAATTAATCACCGGTGCCAGGGCCATTGGAGCAGGAGACCTGGATCAGACCATCCATGTAGAATCATCAGATGAATTTCAGGGACTGGCAAAAGAATTCAACAACATGGCTGCCAGGTTAAAAACAAGTATGCAGGAAATTGTTGAACTCAAAACCTTTAATGATGATATTTTCAGAAGTGTGTCCAGCGGTATTATTACAGTGGACCGCAAGGGTAATTTAACCTCGATTAATAGAAGTGCCCAAAAAATTTTTTCATTCTCCAGACGCAAAATTGATAACAAGGCAAAAGAAAAGCCCCCTGCCGGTATAAAAAAAGCCCTGGCTTTGTTAATGCTGACACTTGGAAAAAAAGAAAGAATAGAACATCAGGTCATAGATTATTTAAATCAACAAGGCGAACCTGTTTTCATTGAAATCAGCACCTCTTTACTCAATGACAGTGGAGGTAAAATTATCGGTGCCATTGCCGATATCCGTGATATTACCCTTAGAAAACGGATGGAAGAATTAATGATAAGGGTTGATAAACTGGCATCTTTAGGAGAATTATCTGCCGGGATCGCCCATGAGATCAGAAATCCCCTTGCAGGAATGAAAACAAGTATCCAGGTATTGGCAAAAAAACTGACAAGCCCTTCACAGCAGGTTCTTATTGAAGGGGTTTTAAGTGAGATAAACCGCCTGAATAGAATTGTTACGGATCTTTTAAAATTCTCAGGTCCTTCCCCCACCTTTCCTGTGTCTGTGGATATAAAAGTTATACTTGAAAATACCCTTAACCTGTTAATGGAAAAAATAAAAAAACTGAATATCAAAATCGTTCAACAATATGACCATATAGTTCCCATTGCCTTCCTTGACAGGGAACAGATTCAACAGGTATTTTTAAACCTGACGCTGAATGCTGTGAATGCCATGCCCGAGGGCGGAACCCTGACCATTTCCATAAAGATGGTCAAAGACCAGGACAGGATCAAAGAGAAAATCACCCAAGCCTTTGATCTTGCTTTTTTAATGGAAAATAAATATATGGCCGTTTCTTTTACGGATACCGGCTCTGGAATAAAAAAGGAAAACCTCGCCCGGATATTTAATCCTTTTTTTACAACCGATCCCAATGGTACGGGCTTAGGGCTTTCCATTGCCCATAAACTTTTGGAAAAAAATAACGCATATATTTACATTGATAGCAAAGAAGGCAAGGGGTGTCACGTCACTCTGATGATCCCCATGGCTGATGAATCCCAAAACAGTCTGCCTGAACCGTCTTTGGAAAGACAAGAGAAAAGGAAATAAAACCATGGCACAAGAAAGAGTTCTGATTGTCGATGATGAAAAAATTCTTTGCCGATCATTAAAAATGGACTTTGAAGAAGACGGCTACATGGTTAAAATTTCAAACAGCGGGGAGCATGCCCTTGAAGTAATTTCAGATTTTGATCCTGGTGTTGTGCTGCTGGACTTAAGACTGCCTGGAATAAACGGAATTGAGGTCTTAAAAAAAATTAAGGCCTATGACCCTGACATTGCCGTGATTATCATGACGGCATTCGGTGATACAACCATCACGGTTGAAGCGGTCAAATGCGGAGCTTTTCATTTTATCAACAAACCCTTTGAACTGGAAGAATTAAAAAAACTTATCAGTCAGGCCATTAAAGGCCTGGTGTTAAAAAGAGAAGTTGAATATCTCAGGTATCAGCAGCGCAAGATATACCGCTTCTGTGACTTTGTTGGAAAAAGTGATAAAATGATGGAAATATACGAACAGATTGAAATCATTTCCAAAACAGATCATACCACTGTGCTTGTCCTGGGAGAAAGCGGTACCGGCAATGAACTTGTTGCAAGTGCTATCCATTTTAAAAGTAAAAGAAACAAATCCCCTTTTATGGAAATCAATTGTGCGTCTTTGCCGGAATATTTAATTGAAAGTTAACTTTTCGGGTATGAAAAAGGTGCATTCACAGACGCAAAACAACAAAAAAAAGGATT
>NZ_JAIOSW010000381.1 GCF_021107415.1 Desulfobacula sp. | reverse complement strand
TTTGTACATGCTCTACCCTGTATCTGGCCCGGGTATTTCCATTTTTAAAATGGCAGTCCCCTTCAAGGCACCCGGCTACATAAACGCCATCCGCCCCTTTCTCCAGGGCTTTCATGATATGAATGGCATCTACTTTTCCCGTGCAGGGCACACGGATGATTTTTACATTTGGCGGATAGGATATTCTCTTGCTGCCCGCCATATCAGCAGCAGTATATGCGCAGTAATGACAACAAAATGCGACAATTTCCGGTTCAAAATTTTCCATTAGTTCAACCCTCCGAATAAGCCGTCTAATTTGGCCATAATCTGATCATCTTCATAGGCAAGCAATTGAATGGCCTTTGCAGGGCAATCAGCTGCACAGATACCGCATCCCTGACATTTGGCCGGATCAATCTGTGAATACCCATCCTCATTAATAAACGGAATACTGAAAGGACAGGCACGAACACAGACCAGGCAGGCCGCACACTTGGAACTATCCACCTTGGCAACAGCCGCACCCAGGTTAATTTCTTTTTTAGCCAGCAGGGTTTGTGCCCGCCCTGCTGCTGCATAGGCCTGGGTAATGCTCTCCTGGATTGTTTTAGGTGAATGCGTTGTTCCGGCTATAAAAAACCCTCTGACTGACATGTCAACGGGTCGAAGTTTCACATGGTCTTCAAGAAAATAGTGGTCAGAAGTTCTGGGAAGATGAAACATCATGGCCAGATCTTCCGTGGTTTCATCATCTGCAATCATCCCGGTACTCAAGACAAGACAATCCGTTTCAAACTGAATCTTCCTGTCAAGGATAACATCATCCACAAAAACAGACACCCGGTCATTTTCAACCCAGACCTCGGGTTTTTTGTCTATGGAAAACTTAATAAAGTTTACATCCAGGTTCCGGGCTTGTCTGTAATAATCTTCCTGAAAACCATAGGTACGAATATCTCTGTATAAAATAAAAATCTGTATGTCAGGATCAATGGCTTTAATACGCAGGGCATTCTTTATGGCCGCCTGACAGCAGATTCTTGAACAATTTGGATTGTCCGGTTCTCTTGAGCCGACACACTGAATCATGACCACCTGGTTCATGGCTTTTATCTTTTCAGGATCATCTTCAATCAGCGCATCAAGGTCAAGCTGGGTTAAAATATCGTCATGGGTTCCCAGGCCATACGCATCCGGACGATTCGGCAAAGCCCCTGTAGCAAGGATGGTCACCCCGTGATCCAGCTGCATATAGTTCATTCTTGGACCCGTCTGGATGCCGGTTTTAAACCGTCCCGGTATCCCGGAATGATCAACGATGATCGATCTTGTCAACACCTGGATATTTTCATGGGCTGACACATCATCAATCAATTGATTTATGAACGGTCCCACTTCATCACCCTGTATTGTTTTTCGAATGGACTTTGCCAATCCACCCAGGACAGGGCCTCTTTCCACAAGGTAAACTTTGATTCCCTGGTCAGCCAGTTGGCGTGCCGCCGTCATTCCCGTGACCCCGCCACCCACAACCAAAGCATTCTGATTCATAGGCAAGGTCTGATCCATGAGCGGACGACTTTTGCGAACACCGCTGATACCGATTCCAAGAAGTTTAAACGCCTTGTCTAAGGCTTCTTCGGGCTGACCCATATGGGCCCATGTGTTCTGATCTCTTAAGTTAACGATTTCCACCAGGTATTTATTTAATCCTGCCCGGCGCAGCAGATCCTGAAATTTGGTCTCATGGGTTCTGGGTGAACAACCGCCAATCACTACCCGATTTAAATTGTTGGTTTTAATGGATGCTTCAATCAGTGCCATGGAATCACTACTGCAGCCATATCCAACCGCCTGGGACACAACAACACCAGATCCGGCTCCGGCAAACTCCACCATCTTGTCAACGTCCACCACACCACCTATCTCCACCCCGCAGTCACAGATAAAAACACCAATCCGCAGCTCTTCTTCTGAAACATCCCGTTCCGGTATAAAGGAGTTTTCACTCTCAGGCACGTCCATTATTGCAGGAAGATTGGATGCAGCCATGCTTGCAGCAGCGCTTGCCTGAACCATTGTTTCAGGGATATCTTTCGGACTTTCAACCACACCGCAGACATATACACCTGATTTTGAGGTCTTCACCGGATTAAAATGATCTGTTTTTGCAAAATTATGCAGGTTTAATTCAATCCCCAGTCGATGGGCCAGATCAATGGTCGTTTCAGGAATCCTGAACCCGGTTGACAGTACAACCATGTCAAACTCTTCGGTTTTCTGAAGGGCCTCTTCTTCAAGAGCATAGGTAATGGAAAGATCTTTGGTTTTGCCGTCCTCAACAATGGAATGGGGACGACAGCGGATCATCCTGACGCCGTAATCATTTTTTGCACGGTTAAGGTAGAGTTCATAATCCTTGCCATAGGTTCGCATATCCATATAGAAGATAGTGGTTTCAATACTTTCGGCAAAACGTTCCTTTGTGACTATGGCTTCTTTGAGTGCATACATGCAGCAAACCCCGGAGCAATATGGCACATCCGCTTTATTAATTCCCCTTGATCCGACACACTGAATCCATGCCACCTTTTGGGGACGTTTTTTATCCGATACTCTTACAAGATCACCCTGAAAAGGACCGGAAGCCGACATAATCCGTTCATATTCCAAACCCGTCACAACATTTTCAAATTGTCCGCTGCCAAAATTGTCCAGTACTGAAGGATCAAACAATTCAGCACCAACGCTTAACACAATAGATGCCGCTTCAATCGTAACTTTCTTTTGCGTGTCATCCGGAATAATTGCATCTGCCTTACAAACCTTTTGTAAGGCCTCAACATCCTCCACTTTCTCCATATCAATAGAAAAAGCATAAGGTGTTGCCTGGGGATACCGCATGCAGGTCGGTGCCCGGGGATCAAGTCCAGGGGTAAATCGAACTGCTTTGGGAAAATGTTTGTGACATTCTCCACATGCCGTGCATTTGTCAATATCAATATACCGAGGCTCAGTAACAAGTGTGGCTTTAAAATTGCCTGCCTCACCCGTTAATTCCTCAAGTTGGGTCATGGGTTGTAAATCCAGATGGATTTGTCTTGTATTTTCGGATAAATGGGGAGATACCGTACATAAATCACAATTATTGGTTGGAAAAGTTCTATCCAGCTGGGTCATCAACCCGCCAATGGAATATGATTTATCAATCAGTATGACATTTCTGCGGGATTCAGCTAAATCCAACGCCGCTCTGATTCCTCCGACACCACCACCGATAACAAGCACGCTCCTGTCGTTTGACTTATTATGTTGATTATCTTTAAGCTTTTGCATTTGTAACCTGTTTTTATTTATGGGTATCCATCACCTGTAATATTTGTTCACACAGATAATAAAAATGAATTGATTTATGTTAAAGCCCTGCACAGTCCAGGATTGCCGGTAAACGGTCTTCCCAACCCGAAGCAGAAATCTTTACCCCGGCAACCTCGCTTTTGAGTTCTTTAATCATTTCTCCAGCAATACGGATACATTCCGTTTCCCGGTCTTTTGCTTTCCTGATCCGGCTGATCAAAGACTCAGACAGTTTTGAGCCAGGATCATTAATGGAAATATAACGGGCCATACCCACATTTTTCAACATGAAAACCGTGGCAATCACCGGGACATTCAATGATTTGAATTTATTTAAGATTTGAGCGTAGCAGGCGATATCAAAAACAGGTGGAACCATTATATATTGTGCACCTGCATCTACTTTTGCTTTAGCGGTTTTAAGTTCTTCTTCAAGATGATCGTCATCCCGGATGGGTTGAACCTGGCATCCTGTGAAAAATTCAGGTTTTCCTTTTAATTCAAAACCGGCAAGATCTGTTCCTTTCAAAAGAGAATGAACCATAACCAGCAAATCCAGCTCATTGAGATCATCAACCAGTTTCGCATTCTGATGGTCACCATGGGCGATATTCTCTCCCTGAACAATCAAAAGATTATGAATACCAAGAACATGGGCAGCCAGCATATCTCCCTGTATGGCCATCCGGTTTCGATCACGCCCGTAAATATGGATCATCGGCGTAAGTCCCTGCTGCCGGATGATTGCACCACCGGCCAAAGCACTCATGTGCATGACGCCATTATCCATATCAGGAATCACAACAGCATCTATTCGGGACTTAAGATGTCTCACATTTGTCACGAGATCTGATATGTCAACGCCCTTTGGGGTGTTCATTTCGGCAAGTACGACAAACTCCCCTTTGGAAAGTTTAGTTTGAAGAGTCATTAGTGTTAATCCTTTTTATTTTCTATAAGCCTTGGGGCTTTCCACCCAGCCGCAGCTTAAATTATCGTTAAAAACCATGTTGTTAAACAGCAAAAACCATACCAGGGGCAGAGAGAACACGATTCATCTTTAAAAACAATTGGTTAATACAAACAGCATTCTTTTACCATCCTTTATGACGAACAAAATTCTTCGAAATTCTTCGAAAAAAGGATTAGAAATTTATCAAAATTTTGAAAATCTTCTAACCTTTTAATCAAAAAAAAGCAGGCACACTTTCAAACGAAACACAATCATAACAACAATTAATTTATTAATTTTATTCATAATAATTCCTTTCAATAACAGATTTTAAATAAAACATACGGCATCATATTTACTCCCATTGTTAAAGTCAATAAATGAAATCCCTCTAAGCAGCAAAAGTGCTTCTGTCTGACTTATGGTAAACTTTTCGGTTTCTTTTTTGAAAAAACTTGACATGTGACTTTCTGTTTGCTCTAATATACAGAACCTTGTTCTGTATATAGAACTATTTAAAATATAAGGACTCTATATTATGACCACAGAAAAGAAAAAATCCATTTACCACCCGGCTTCTCCGGCGGTGGAACAGGCTGCACAACTGCTTCTCTGCCTTGGAAAAAGTAAAGACGATGATATGGGATTAACAACTATCTGCAAAGAAATCGGAATCCATAAAAGTAAGGGATTCTCCATATTAAATTCATTGATGCGGTATGATCTAATTACAAAAGACAGCAAAACAAAAACCTATTCCCTGGGCCCGGCTCTCATGCCGCTGGCACGAAAAGCAAGAGAAAAACTTGATATCAACGCCATTGCAAAAGACCATCTCCAAAAACTTGCAGATAAAACCAAGACAAGTGTGCTGCTGGGAATTATCTGCAATGATCAATTTTATATTGCAGGGAAATATGATGGAAACGACAAGCTTTCTGTTACGGTCAGACAATATCAATCCCTGCACATTACCCATGGATCCCACGGGAAAGCTATTTTCGCATTCCTCAATGAAAAAGAACAAAAAAAAATCATTAATTCAGATCAACTCTTCTTTCACGGGGATATTGAATCTTTGGACAAAAAAAGGCTTCAACAGGAACTAAAGTTCTGCCGTGAAAACGGATATGCTGTTGACAATGGCGAAGTAACACCGGGAATTAAGGCTGTCAGTGCACCTGTTTTTGATCACAACAATGAAGTAACAGCAGGTATAGTGCTTGTGGGAACGTTTACTGAGGATAAATTTAAAACATTTGGGAAAATGATTGCAGCTACCGCCCGGACCATTTCCAAACAGGCGGGTGCGCAATTATCATGATTTTTAAAGGAGAATATTATGAAAGATGATGGGGTAAAAATAATTAAAACCACGACCTGGTCGCCGGGGCCGGGATGTCATGGCGGCTGCGGCATACTGGTTCATGTAAAGGACAATAAAGTCATCAAGGTGGAAGGTGACCCGGATCATCCCTGGAACCAGGGAAGGTTGTGTTCACGGTGCCTTTCCATGACACAGTACATGTACCATAAGGACAGACTTAGAAAGCCGTTAAAACGCGTTGGAGAACGCGGGCAAGGCAAATTTGAAAAAATTTCCTGGGATGAAGCCTTTGACCTGATAGAGCAGAAGATGAAAAAGATAAGGGATGACCATGGACCGGAATCTTTCATCTTCCACCAGGGAACCGGCCGGGATATTGGCGGATGGATATCCATGCTGGCCTATGCTTATGGAAGCCCCAACTGGATGTTCGGCCTTTCCGGCATTTCCTGTTATACACCGCGCCTGATGATGATGTCCATTACCCAGGGGGATTTTGCCGTTGTGGATGCATCCCAGTGGCATGAAAAAAGATATGATGACCCTGAATATGAAATTCCTGAAACTGCCACCATCTGGGGCCAGAATCTACCTGCCACCTGCCCGGACGGCTTTTTCGGCCACTGGTATGTGGATTTGATGAAAAGGGGTACTCAGTTTCTGGTCATTGATCCCAGGTGCACCTGGATTGCATCCCGGGCAAAACTCTGGCTCCAGTTAAGGCCGGGGACAGATGCCGCTCTTGCCCTTGGATTTATCCATGTCATGATCAAAGAAGATCTTATCAACATGAAATTTATTGAAAAATGGACCAACTCCCCGTTTCTTGTGAGAACCAATCAGGATTCCCCTGCTCTGTTAAGAGAAAGTGATCTTAAAGAAAACGGATCAGATATTAATTTCATTTCCCACGACCCTGCTTCAGACAGCTGGGTGGTATGGGATACTGAAAAACAGACCTATCAAAAGAATGATATAACGCCTTCAATGGAGGGAGAATTTGATATTACACTTGCCAATGGTGAAAAGGCAAGGGCAAAGACGGTCTGGTCCTTGTATAAAGAAAATGCTGAGCAGTATACGCCTGAAAAAGTATCAAAAATCACCTGGGTACCCGCAGATAAAATCAGAAAGGCTGCCCGGATGTATGCAAAAAGCAAACCCTCTGCGCTTCACTGGGGACTTCCCATTGATACGATTCCATCAACGGTTCCGACATCCCAGGCCATCAACCATCTCTGGTGCCTGACCGGCAATCTTGATAACCCCGGCGGCAATGCCATTGCCCGGTATGCCTATGATGTCGTAACCTATCCCTATCACACGGGCGGCAGCATTTTAAGTCTTCCCCCTGATGTGGTCGAAAAACGCATTGGAATGCATGATTATGGTGCGATTAAGGATTTCAGGGCATGGGCACAGCCGGATAAAGTTCTGGAACAAATTTTTTCAGACGACCCCTATGAAATTAAAGGTATGTGGATACAGACAGCCAATCCCATTGCCTGCACGGGCATGGAGCCCCAAAAATGGCATAAGGCCATTAAAAAACTTGATTTTACCGTTTGTGTGGATCTTTTCATGACACCCACCGCCATGCTCTGTGATGTGATTCTGCCGGCGGCTACCTTCCTTGAAAAAGACTCGTTAAAGGCCTGGTGGGTGCCGTTGCAGGCCATCAAAAAAGTGGTGGAGGTGGAAGACTGCAAATCTGATATTGAGATCAACCTTGAGCTTTGCAAACGATTCATGAAAGACTTTCCCTATGACAATGTCCCTCAGCTGTTTGACACTCTTCTAAAATCCGCCGGCATGACCTATAAAGATCTTTGTGACAAGACCTGGATGATCCCTCCAAAGGGCCACCCCAGCAAACCCTATTTCAGGTATGAAAAAGGCCTGCTCAGGGAAGACAAAAAACCGGGATTCAGGACACCGTCGGGAAAAATTGAGCTTTATTCCTCCTGGCTTGAAAAATGGGAACTTGAGCCCCTGCCCTATCATGAAGAACCGCCTTACAGCCCGGTCAGTACACCGGATCTGTTCAAGGAGTATCCGCTCATCCTCAGCACGGGACGAAGAATGGGGCCGTTTTTTCACTCGGAACACCGGCAGATCCCGTGGCTTCGCGAACAGCAGACAGATCCGGTCCTGGAAATCCATCCGGATACAGCCAAAAAATACGGCATAGCCCATGGAGAAAAAGTTTGTGTGGAAAACTGGCTGGGGAAGATCACGGTAAAAGCGCTTGTCACTCCGATTATTCATCCGGATATTGTCATGGCTGAGCACGGATGGTGGTTCCCTGAAAAACAAGGCAAAGAACCGGAACTGTTCGGTGTCTGGGATGTCAATGTCAACCAGCTTATTCCCATGGGCCATGAAGGGAAAGCAGGATTGGGCGCTCCCATAAAAAGCATGCTGTGCAAAGTATATAAGGTGAAAGGATAAAAGAGATGTCAGAATATGGAATGCTCATTGATTATGAATATTGTACCGGCTGTAAGACCTGCGAAGTGGCCTGTAAACAGGAATACACCCGCCCTGCCGGAAAAGTGGGAGGTGTTGAAGTATTGGAATTCATCCATACCCTTCCCAACGACAAATTGCTTATTACCAATATCCCCACCTTTACCAGGGCCTGTGTCTTTTGTGCCGGTCGTGTAAAACAGGGACTTGCACCTGCCTGCGTAAAACACTGCATGGCAAATTGCCTGACATTTGGCAAAATCAAAGATTTACAAAAAATAATCCCGAAAAAAAGAAAAGCCATTCTCTGGACCAAAGGATAACAATTTATCAATTTATCATTGCAATAATGCAACCATTTGGTTTAACATAGTGATAAATTATGATTAAAAACTAATGGCTTAAAAAAAATGGTAAATAAAAAAATACATGGTCCACTTACTGAGGATACCACAAAGGTCATTCTTGAAAGTATATCAGATGGTGTTTTTACAATAGATCACAATTGGAAAATCACATCTTTTAACCGAGCATGAGTTCCTCTTAATTATTTCGTCAGATCCCGGGTTTAAGGATAAAGTACCACCTTTCCATATTCCAACTATATTTGCTCCTGTAGATTCGCCTATTTTTGATTTCTTTATACTTTTCTTAAGTAACGAACTGCGGTGATAAATAGGAAACTCA
>NZ_JAIOSW010000298.1 GCF_021107415.1 Desulfobacula sp. | reverse complement strand
GCAAAAGGAAATGGATTTTCTAATATCTGCCAGAGCCACTTCCTGGGGTGTTGTGACCACCACGCCCAAAGCCTCGGGTATAGCCTGCACAACGGTTAAGGGTTCGTCACCAGTTCCCGGAGGTGCATCAATAATCAGAAAATCAAGCTCCCCCCAATCCACAGAACTGATAAATTGTTTGATCATTCCTGTTTTGGCAGGGCCTCTCCAGATAATGGCCTGGTCCTTGTCCTGCATTAATGCCTGGACAGAAACAACCTTAAGGTTTCCATTGACCAGTTTGGGAATTAGAAGCTGGGATTTAGAAATTTCCAGAAGTTCTGTCAGTCCCAGCATCTGGGCAATGGATGGGCCATGGACATCAACATCCATCCGGCCTGTTTTATATCCTTTTTTAGAAAGCTTTGCTGCAAGGTTTGCAGATACGCTGCTTTTACCAACACCGCCTTTTCCGCTTAAGACGAAAATTTTATGTTTTATTTTTGTAAGAGAGGCTTTGATTGCCGCATCTTCCTGTTTTTGTCTGGCTGCCATGTCCTGCTGCTGCCCAGCCTGTGATGGGCAACTCCCTCCCTGTTTGGCATTGTCTACACTGTCGTGAATCATTTTATAACATCTCCTTTGAGAAAAATTGTTAGTAAATCACCTAAATAATGATCATTATCTTGATTCTGTCAACTGGAATACAGACTCTTTTATGGGGGGGTTTGGCAGGAAATTTGTGATCTCAAGTGTCAGCTTCCTGTTATCATTGTCCTTGATTTCTATTTTTACAGGAATAGTACCAAAATCATTATTTTTATATTTTGTGATTGTCATCTCATACAAAAGTTTTTCTGATAAGTCTGTTGTCTTAAGACTGTCAATCCTTTTCTTGCTGTTTACATGAAGAGATTGTGCCAATCCTTTCCAATTCTGCCTTAAAGTAATGGTGGATAAGGACGTATCAGATGGCGAAAAATAGGCGTCGTCAAAGTTTTTTACAGGTAAGCGCCCCAATAAAATCGATATCATTTCAGACATTTTGACTGGAACATGGATATAGTCTTCCATATTTGGATCTTTTGAATTATATGAGTATTTGGAATGTTCTCCCGTATGTGAAATAAAAGTGATTTTTTTCCCCGTGGCAATAATGGTTTCTACAGGATGGCCGGATAAAAGGAATGTGATCCTGATTTTATTGGGAGAGACTGCTGCCCAGGCAATTTTAAATCTATCCGTCTTTGTTTTTGTCTCAAGCCTTATCCAGCCTGTTCCCTTACTTGTAACAATGTGTTGATTAAATGACCTTGCCTGATTTGCAAGAAAAAAGGCTTTCTTGTCGAGGATTGGGTTGGTATCAGGCCGGAATTGTGCACAGCCTGAGAGAATCAAGATAAAGATGGTAATATAAATTAAGCGGCACAATAAGTTTTGGCTATTCATTTATTTTTTTCTGTACTGCTTCAATTTTTTTTTTAAGCTCGACAATTTTTTCCTTGTCGCCATCCTTGGCATTGGATAATGCTTTTTTATATGTATTTAATGCTTTTTCAAGCTGATTTGCTTTTTGATAAGCATCCCCCAGGTGATCGGATATAATGGTCTCAAAAGAAGTTAATTCAGCAGCTTTTTCAAGGTATTTCACAGCTTCTTTGTAATTGCCCTTTTGGTAATAGACCCAGCCCAGGCTGTCGGTGATATACCCGTCATCAGGCTTAAGTTTATGGGCTCTTTTGATCAGCGAAAGCGCCTCATCTAATTTTATTCCCAAGTCTGCATAGGAATACCCCAGGTAGTTCAAGGCACTGGCATCCTTTGGATCAATTTTAATAATCTTTTTCATGGCGCTGAGACTTTCTTGTTTAAAACCTGCCTTATCCTGTACTGCGCCCAGCCTGAACAGCAATGATGTGTTTTCAGGAGAATCTTCCAGTCCTTTTTTTAAGAGACTAATCGCTTTTTTATAGCTTTTGTTTTTTTCATAAAATGAGGAAAGATAAATGATAATATCGATATCTTTTGGAAGGGTTTTATACTTGCTTTCAAGATAATTTAATGCAGTCTGCTCTTCCCCGAGTTTTTTATAGAGAAAGGCAATATTCAGGATGGTTTTTTTGTATTGAGAATGGTTGGGTCTGATTTTCAAATAAAGGAAGATAGCTTTTTTGAAATCCTCTATCGCTTCATAGGCCATCCCTGCAAAAAAATTCAGAGTTGAATTTTCAGGATCGCCTTTAAGCATTTGAGAAAAAACAATCACAGCATCCTTATATTTTTTGCCTGAAAGATATTCGTCCACAGCAACCATGACGAGTCTGGAATTACTTTCAACATCCCGGCCAAGCTCCATAAACAGATCTGCTGCTTTTGTTTTTTCATTGGTTTTATGATAGTGCAGAGCCGTTCCTAATTGTGCCCGATGATTGTCCGGCTCTATCTCAAGTATTTCTTTGTAGGTTTCCAATATCTTTTGGTTATTTCCCTTTTTATTATTGGGGGTGTTTAGACTGCTGAAAATTTTTATCAATTGAAATCGTGGTTCCATAAGATCCGGCTCAAGCTCAATTGTCTTTAAAAATTGGGTTTCAGCAAGCTCATAAAGTTTTTCGGCCATATAGACCTCGCCCAGATAAAACCAGGCAACATAATAGTCAGGGAATTGTACAACCATTTTTTTAAATAGTATCAAAGCCTCTGAATGGTTCTTTTCCTCCATATATATTTTGCCAAGACGAAGAAATGTTTCTTTGTTATTTGGATCAAGCACTAAGATTTTGTTTAAAATTTCAACCAGTTCTTTTTCATCCATGATGTCTTTTTTAAGTTGGACGAAAAGAAGCAGTCCATCCACATTATCAGGGTTTTGCCGGACCAGTTTTTCGGCCAGTTCCAAGGCTTTTCCCCCCTTGTGTTGTCTCAAGTATAACCGGCATAAATCCCTGGTTAATATAAATGAATCCGGGTCTTTGGCAAGTGCTTTTATCAGTGAGGCAGCGGCCTTTTGATACTCTTTGTTTTTAATGTGAATTCGAGACTCAAGATAATAATAATTTGCAGAAAGATTATCGTCTTTTTTAATTTCTTTTTTTTGAACAATTCGAGTTTCAGCTGGTTTTTTGCTTTGTTTAAGTTGTGTGCAGCCGGCGAGAAAAAAACTTAAGATAAAAATAAGAAGAATATAAACAAGACTTTTTTTCATACTTTGCATTACCTTATATAATATAAACAAATTGAAATTTACTGGGTGTGATCGTACATGTCAAAATCAGGCATGTCTTTTTTGAAATAGGCTTTCATTTTTTTTAAAATATTATTTTCGATCTGTCTTACCCTTTCGCGTGATATTGAGTATATTTCTCCTATTTGCTGAAGCGTTTCAGGGCTGTCAGAGAATATCCTTCTGTCAAAGATATCCAGCTCTCTTTCGTTAAGGGTCTTTTTGAACTCATTCACTTTTGTATGCAGGATGTCTTCAATTTCCTTTTTGGCCACCCGATCTTCAGACGAATCAGATTCAACATTTATGAATTCAATTCTTTCCGTATTTGAATCACTCTTTAACGGCTCATCAAGACTTAAGTCCCAGTTGGCCAGTCTCTGATCCATATCAACCACTTCTTTTTCAGACACACCCAATCGCTCTGACAAAAGCTTGGGCTTTGGATCAAAACCCTGTTCAATCAGTCTTCGTTTTTCTTTTTTCAGCCTGAAAAACAGCTTGCGCTGCCCCTGGGTTGTTCCAATCTTCACCATTCGCCAATTATCCATGATAAACTTAAGAATATAGGCTTTTATCCAGAAGGATGCATAATATGAGAATTTAACATTTTTATACGGGTTGAATTTTTTGACTGCCTGCACAAGTCCAATATTGCCTTCCTGGATCAAATCCTGAAGGTTCTGCACCCAGATTCTATGGAATTCAAGGGCAATTTTAACCACCAGGCGAAGATTTGAGGTGGTCATGATATAGGCTGCCTCCTGATCTCCTTCTTCCTGGATTCGTTTCCCAAGCTCAATTTCCTGCTCTCTTGTCAGCAGCTTATACCTGCTTATTTCATTAAGGTAGCTTTGAACGGGGTCTGACTTTACAAGCGCTTTTGAGCTTGATGTTTTTGTTTTTTTTACAGGGATCAGAAAATCTTTTTTGGTCAGTCTTTTTTTATTTTGATTTTCCTGGTCAGTTTCTTTTGCCATTAAATATACCTTAAGATAGTTTTGATAAAAAATTTAGTATACCATTATCATAATATGGATAAAAGCAATATATTTTGCACAAAAAAAGTAATCTCGCATTTTTTTATGGACAATTTGGCCTGGATTTGATAAAAGACTCCTTTGTTTGCGCCTGTAGCTCAGCTGGATAGAGCAACGGACTTCT
>NZ_JAIOSW010000378.1 GCF_021107415.1 Desulfobacula sp. | reverse complement strand
ATCAATACGGATCAGGCCACACAGATGTGATTGTTACAGGAGATAAAAAAAGAGCCCTTTATTTTATGGATCATGCAGATACGGCAGATGCTTTTGTCAATTGCAGCTCCAGGTTTGCGGATGGGTTCAGGTTTGGTCTGGGCGCTGAGGTGGGCATCAGCACCAATAAAATTCATGCACGGGGGCCGGTGGGCCTTGAAGGCCTTATGATTTACCAGTGGCGGCTGATGGGTGACGGGCATATGGTAAAAGATTATACAGGCAGGACGGCTAAACCATTTACACACAAACCATTAAACAAAGATTTCAGTTAGAGACGAGCCATGCCAAAACAACGATTGATCACTGCTAAACGGGTGGTTGTGAAATTAGGCAGTAATGTGATCACAGCAAAGAATAGTTTGAATCTGGAAGTGATTGAATCCATCTCCAATCAGATCAGTACCCTGATGGATAAAGGAATTGAGGTGATTTTAGTATCATCCGGGGCCATGGCAGCAGGCCTTCGGAGAATGGAAATGGAACGCCGTCCGGATGAGATACCAAAACGTCAGGCAATTTCAGCCATAGGCCAGAGCGGAGTGATGAATGCTTATGAAAAAAGTTTTGCCGGGTGCGATAAAAAGGTTGCCCAGATTCTTTTAACTGCTGAGGATTTGAATAACCGCAAACGGTATTTAAATGCGAGAAATACTTTGAATACTCTCATTGACTGGAAAGTTGTGCCCATCGTAAATGAGAATGATACCATCATGGTTGAGGAAATAAAATTAGGGGATAATGACAACCTTGCGGCCATGATTACCTTATTGATGGACGCTGATTTTTTATTCATTTTAACTGATATTGACGGGTTGTATAATAAAGATCCACGGCAATTTTGTGATGCAGCATTGATTCCAAGGGTGACAAGTTTTAAAAAAGAAATTGAAGAATTTGCAAGTGAAATCCCTGGGACACTTGGCACTGGAGGAATGCTCAGCAAAATTCAGGCTGCCCGGAAAGTCACTTCAGCCGGCATCCCGATGATAGTGGCCAGGGGAGATACACCCAATATGTTGCTGCATCTTTTTGATGGTGAAGCCCATGGCACATACTTTGTTCCCAAAAAAGAAAAAATGGCCAGCCGAAAATGCTGGATTGCGTATACACTTGCCCCAAAAGGAAGTATTGTTATTGATGACGGTGCTGTTCGTGCGGTCAGGCAGAATGGAAAAAGCCTGCTGCCCATAGGGGTTGTCTCCGTAGAAGGAGATTTTGAAGAAGGTGCTGCGGTCTCTTTCAAAACGCTTACCAATGAAATCATCGGAACCGGCCTGGTTAATTACAGGTCTTTTGATATCAATTTGATAAAGGGATTAAAAACCTCCCAGATAGAGGCGTGTCTTGGCGGTAAGCACTATGATGAAATCATTCATCGCAATAATCTTGTGCTGAATGATTGTTGCTAGACCTGACTTCTAAAGTTTTCTAAATTTAGAAAGATTTCTAAATTATTTTCGTATTTTTTATAAATATTGGAAAATTCATAAATGATCATTCAAGGTAAACCTTTCTAATATCTTGGTTTTATAGATTAAATTCATAGATTTTTTACTGGCATGGTTTCTGCTTTGTCCTTTTAAGATTATTTTTTTAGGATTAAAGTGCCATAAGGTATTAAACAATTTATTATCAGGATCAAATGGCTAAAAAGAATAAAAAATCACCACAGATTATGTTCATTGATAACGATGAGCATGTTCGTGATTCCCTAAAAGTCTTCTTTGATAGCAGCCAGATGGACCTTTTGATATTTCAATCTGCATCTGAAGGATTGAATTCTCTCAAATATCAGAAAATTGACATGGTAATTTCAGATTATTTTTTACCGGACATGAACGGCGTTGAGTTTTTGAACCGGGTTGCAAAGACTAATCCGGATATCACAAGAATTCTAATGGCAACAATTATCAATGATGACCTTAAACTTGAAATAATTAAAGCCGGAATAGATCGTTTCATTGAAAAACCCTTGACAATAACTTCGTTGGATATAATTATTAGCGAATTAACAAAATGAGCAACGAATCTGAAAGATAATGAGCGTTTATCAGAAAATTTCGGAGATAAAAATGGAAGAAAACAAATCTTTTGACTGGAGTACGGATTTAAAGGAAGTACCTGTCCGGGAGTGGGAAGACCGGTTTACCTGGGTGGAGGAACCTTATGTCAGTCCGGATGGGGAAACCATTGCAAGCATTGTAAATGTCGAGGAAGGCGTATTCACAGTGTGTGAAAATGGTGAAGCCTGGGACAAGGAATATGAAAAGGCCTGGGGTTTGAGGCCATTGCCTGATGGAAAGTTTGCTGCCTGTGTCAGCAGTGACGAGGAATGGACATTGAGCATCAGTGGCACTGAATGGGAGAACTGGTTTGATTTTATCTGGAATTTACAGATGAATCAAGACGGTTCAAGTCTGAGTCTGGCCGTTCAAACAGATATGAAATATGGAATGGCTGTCAATGATAAACCCTGGGACCAGCTGTATGAAAACATCAATGAAATGGTGTTGAGTGATACCGGCAACGTTGCAGCTGTCGTGCAGGTGACACCAATGACACAGGCGGATATTGAAGTTTTTAAACAAGGGATTTTTTCTTGTGCGGTTAATGGAAAGGCAATTGAGAAGAATTTTTTTAACATTTGGGATATCAGCTTTGATTCAACCGGTAAAAATGTTGCCTATGGTGTGAGACTGGATCGAACCAACTATACCATTGTTGTTAATGATACTGCCTGGGATAAAAAATTCCAATCCGTGTGGAAACCTGTGTTTTTTTCTGGAGGAAGTTCAGTCATCGCACCGGTAAAACAAGATGGCAAATGGGCGATTTATAAAGATGATCAAGCTTTCTGGAAGACCCAGTACAACCAGATCTGGAAACTTGCGGTTTCACAAAAGACCGGAAATATAGCAGCCATTGCATCGGACAAATTTGGGAAATGGACCATTGCTGAAAATGATAAGACTTGGGATGTTACAGCGGATCAGATGATTTCAGAAATTTTTTATTCCAAAGATGGTTCTACTCTGGTTGCCGTTCTCAAAGATAAGGAAACCTGGACACTTGCGGTCAATCAAAAAAAATGGGACCTTGAGGCAGATAAGGTGTTTCATCCGTGTATCAGTTCGGATGGTAACATTGTTTCAGTCGTAATTGAAAAAAAGGGTCAATACTTTCTGGCTGTCAACAATAGGGTGATTCCCAATGGATATGATTTTATGGCAACACCTGTCATCAGTCCCGATAACACAAAAATTTTACAAAAAGCAGTGAAAGACGGTGTGTATCAACGGATTATTATGTCAATGGACAAGATTTTGTAAAAGGATGTTCAACCAAAGGAGACAAATATGAATGCCTTTATAGATTTTATTATGGGGCCAATGGTCTGGGTCGCTTTTTTGATTTTCATACTCGGCCTGATATTTAAAATTGTTATCATTATCAAAGATGTGAATGAAAGGGAGTCATTTGTTTATTCGTATTTGACCCTGAAACACAGCTTTAGATCGATCTTTGCCTGGTTAATTCCGTTTTTTCCTCAAAGTACCAAACAAAGCCCGGTTTTTTATTCAATATCCTACATCTTTCACCTGCTTCTCTTTATTGTACCCATCTTTTTGATGTCCCATATTGTTTTGATCAATGAAGCTTTCCAGGTCTCCTGGATAGCACTGGATGACGGCCTGGCTGATATACTAACGCTTATTGTTATCTTTGCGCTGGTGTTTTTTGCCATTCGCAGACAAAGGGTTCCGGAAGTGAAGTATTTAACATCCTTTAAAGATTATATCTTAATATTAATTGTTGCATTGCCTTTTATTACAGGCTTTCTGGCATATCACCAGTTTTTTTTATACAAATGGATGGTTATAGCTCATGTGATCTCGGGTGAGATTATGCTCATCCTCATACCGTTCTCAAGATTCTCCCATATGATTGTTGCCCCGTTAACTAGGGCTTACATGGGGTCTGAATTCGGAAATGTCAGACATGCAAAAGACTGGTAATCAGTTATAAGGAGATAAAAATGCCAAATGAGATAAAAATAAAGGATGAATCAACCACTGTGAAAGAAAAATGTACAGATGAAGCTGTTGAAACAGGGTTGGCCAGGCTTACACCGGAAAGAATAAAAAACACCATTAACCAGGTGCTTCAAGATGAGACCGGACCCAGATTTAAAGCCTATGTCGAGACATGCATGCACTGCGGCCTTTGTGCGGAAGCCTGCGTGTATTTCCTCTCAAATGACCGTGATCCTGCCTTTTCCCCGGCAGGAAAGGTAAAACAGACGATCTGGGAAATGCTGGATAAAAAGGGAGAAGTATCAATAGATTTTCTCAGACGAGCTGTCCATATTTCCTATACGGAATGTAATGTCTGTAAACGGTGCGCCATGTACTGCCCCTTTGGTATTGATATTGCCTATTTGATGCTGATGGTGCGAAGAATTTGCCATAAACTTGAAATTACCCCTTTATACATTCAGGATACGGTGAACAGCCATTCTGCCACTATGAACCAGATGTGGGTGAAGGAGGATGAATGGATTGATACCCTTCAATGGCAGGAAGAGGATGCAAGGGAAGAGTTTGAGAATTTAAGAATCCCTCTTGATAAAGAGGGTGCGGATGTCATGTATTCGGTTATCGCACCTGAACCAAAGTTTCAGGCAGGATTAATCTACCAGACTGCAACCATTATGCATGCAGCAGGTGTCGACTGGACCATGCCCTCAACTCCGGGGTGGGACAATAGTAATATGGCCATGTATACAGGTGACAATGAAATTTCAGGGCGAATTGCCCGTGCCTTTTATGAGGCAGCGGCAAGGCTGAAGGTTAAACGTATTGTCATGGGTGAGTGCGGCCATGCTTTCCGGTCAACTTATGATGTAGGAAACCGTTGGATCGGATGGGCCATGCCGCCTTTTGAGGTTGTTCATGCCCTGGAATTTTATCATGAGCTGCTGACATCAGGTCGAATCAAGATTGCCCAAAAATATAAAAAGAGTGTAACACTCCATGACCCCTGCAATGTTTCCAGAGGAAGAGGATTGCACGATATGGCAAGGGAAGTGACCAATATGCTGTGTGAAACCTTTATTGATATGACGCCGAATCGGGAACATAATTATTGCTGCGGTGCCGGCGGCGGTGTGATCAACTGCGGCCCTCCCTATAAAGGGGAACGTATGGTGTACAACAGGGTAAAAGCAGAGCAGTTGAAGGCAACCGGTGCGGAGGTCTTGATCGCTCCCTGCCATAATTGTCACAGTGGGCTTGAAGATATTGTTGAGCATTATGATCTGAACATGGAAGTAAAGTTTTTAGGGGATATTATTTATGAAACCATGGAAAAGAAAATCTTTAAACCGGGAGACCAGGAGAATTAAGATGAAACATAAAATTGTTTTTATGGGTTTCATACTGTTTTTATTCACAGTAGTAGTTGCATTTTCCAATACTGGACTTGAAAGATTAGACAATTCAGAATTTCAAAATCCTCATAGGCCAGGTGCCGTATTTGAACATGATGACCATAATGAAATGGCAGAAATAGATGATTGTGCTGTCTGTCACCATGTGTATGAAGGTAAAAAATTGGTTGAGGATGAATCCAGTGAAGACAGTCTTTGCTCTGAATGTCATTCTTTAAAGGTAACCCCGGAAAACTCAATCCCTCTGGATGTTGCATATCATAAACGATGCAGGAGTTGCCATTTTGAAGCAAATAAGGGCCCGGTACTTTGCGGTGAATGCCATATCAAACTATAAGGAGGGATATGATGAGTAAAAAAATTATGATCGTGGATGATGATCCGGCCATAACAAAATATCTGGAAACACTTTTTACTGATAATGGGTATGAAACCTGTGTTGCGGTTGATGGTAAAAAGGCTATTGATGTGTATAACGCTGAAAAGCCGGATTTGATTACACTTGATCTTGAAATGCCTGAGGAATGGGGTCCCAGATTTTTTAGAAAAGTCAGCAAATCAAAGGGTTTTAATACACCTGTCATCGTCATCAGTGGTTTATCAAGCACGAAGTATTCGATTCCAAAGGCGGCGGCCATTTTTGGTAAGCCCTTTGATGCTCAAAAGCTTGTAGAAAAAGTTTCAGACCTTTTGAGCTGAGACCATTATTTTAAAAGGATCATTTGTAAAAAAGTGCTGTTCGTTCCTTTGAGGTCATTATGTTTAAAAAGATATTATTTGCAACAGATGCTACTCCTGTCTGCGAAATAGCTGCAAAAACCGCTTTTGAGCTTTCGGAAAAATATGGTTCTGAACTTATCCTGGTCCACGTTGTTGCTGATTTTTTCCAGGGAACCTGTCCCTTTGTCCCGGATATGCCGGGAAAAGAAAAGACACTTTCAGTCCCTGAGTATACGGCATTTGTCAAAGAAGGAATGAAAAAAAACTATGGCTTTTTAGCTAAACGATTTGGTGACCCTGAATATAAGGTTATTAAAGGAAAATCTTGGGAAGAGATTCTTAAATTTGCGCTGAAAATTAAGGTGGATTGCATTATTATGGGCGCCCATGCTCAAAAGGAAGCCTCTGCCGAAAAGACCTTGCAAAAGGTTGCACAAAAAGCGCATTGCCCGGTACTGAGCATCGCAAGACCTTGTGAAACCAGCTTCTGGTACTTTAATCGGATTATTTTTGGAACGGATTTTTCAAAGGCTTCCATGTCCGCCTTTCAATTTGCATACAAGCTGGCGGATTATATTGGGTGCAAACTGCATATTTTTCATGCACTGGATATTGAATCATCAGGAACAGGAGATATTCCCGGTCAAAAACAGATTGAAGATCAAATCAAGGAAGCAAAGGCGAGAATAGAGGAACTATATGTTTCTCAAATGGAAAATTTTGATAATTATGATATGGCTGTCTGGGAGGGAATCCCCTATGTCGAATTATTGAAATTTGCAAGGGAAACAAGCGGTGACCTTATTGTGATGGCCCATCACACAAAAGATATTGATTCTGAAAAGGCTTTTTTCAGCCATACAATTGACCAGGTGGTTTTTCGATCAGCATGTCCTGTGGTGAGCGTGAATAAATACTGTAATTTTAAATAGATTTGAAATTATGATAAATTGCAGTAAAATCTGAGGTAAAAAAATGAAAATCTGTTTCATATTATATTTTACCGGGTTGGATGTAATCAACGGCAAGCTGCTCGAAGTGAACGTTCTGAGTCCTGGCGGTATTGCCCGGATCAATAAGCTCAATCGGACAGAACTTCAGTGCAAGGTGATTGATTTTTTTGGACATGGTGTCTCCACTAGGGAGATGCGGGTCAGCCGCAAACATCATTTGTGCAAAGCCATTGAAGATGCAGACCTTATCTGAAAAAGAGATTTTCTTCCATATAAGACGGCAAGAAGTCTTTGCAGCGGTCATTGACACCGGTGCCTTCAGTATCAGGATCGATAGATATGTCCCTGCAATCTGCACGGCAATTCACGCTGGTGACAATATTCGTGATCAGATAGCCGACAGGTTGCTGTTAGACGCAAGAGAAAGAAAATACGAGGAGGACCCCTATACAGGTGATATGCTGGCCTCTTTTCCGATTGTACTGCAGGCGCTTGATTCACGTTACCAGTATGATCTGAATCGATCGCCCGAGGAATGCATCTATGAAGAGGCTTGGGGGAAAAAGGTATGGAGCAGGCCTCTTACGGTGAAGGAGCGCAGGGACAATATTTCCCTGCACGAAAGCTACTACAGAGTATTGCATACCCTTCTTGCTATTCTTGAAAAGAGATTTTCCCGTTGCATTGTCTATGACCTGCACTCCTATAATTATAAGCGTATTGCAACTACTGCCCCACTTTTTAATATCGGTACCCATTTTATTGATCGAAAATTGTATCAACCGGTTTTAGAACATCTGAAAAAGCGACTCTTGTTAGCTGAATTCCCAAATATTGAAAATGGAGTTGCCTTTGACGAGGTTTTCCAGGGCAGAGGATACCAGGCCGCTTTCATTCATGAGAATCATAGTCAAAGCCTGTGCGTCCCTCTTGAAGTCAAAAAAATGTATATGGATGAAACCACTGGAGACCCTTATCCTCTTATCCTTGAGGCAATTACCGAAACCCTGAAGCAGGCATTCAGTTACAATGCGTCTTACTTCACCAGAAGATTTGCCGGTGGAAAGGTGATCGTGAGTAATCAGGCTTGAATTTTATGGATTCAAAAATTTAAAATTTGGAAATTTCTATGTTTATTCAGCAATTTAAATATTCAACCGATAACCTGGGATATCTGGTATATTCAGCAAGCGAAGGTGTTGCCATTGATGCAGGCGCAGTAGAAGAGATATTGGCTTTTACTCAAAAGAACAATATCCATATCAAATATATCACCAATACCCATTCCCATTATGATCATACACCGGGAAATCAGGCGCTGCTTCAAAGAACAACGGCACAATTTATTGACTGCAGGCAGATAAAATCAGATCAGACCATAGATCTTGATCATGAAATTTTGGAAGTATTTCATACCCCCGGTCACACAGATGATTCAGTGACATTCAAGGCTGATGATTTTTTAGTAACAGGTGATACCTTATTTAACGGGACTATTGGTAATTGTTTTACAGGTGATCTCAATGCTTTTTTTCAATCCTTAAAACGCCTGACCTCTTTGCCGAAAGATACCAAAATTTATGGGGGTCATGATTATGTGATCGAATCCATGAAGATGGCAACAATTATTGAAAAAGATAACCCGTATATTGAAGAATATCTTAAAAAATATAATTTCGGCTTGATCGTATCCACTATAGAGGATGAATTAAAGGCAAATCCTTACGTAAGATTTAATGCACCCGCCATGATAGAAAATTTACAGGAAAAGGACCTGCCAATAGATACAGAGTTTGCCAGATTTAATTCAATAATGGAAATATATTGAAGGCCTGTTTCTAATTTCCTGACTCCCCCCTTGATCATTCATTATTTAGGTCTTATCATTAAGCTCAATATTTTTTTGGGTGTCCTGTGGTTTTGCAGGATAATAATAAATATTTTTATTCATTATTGGAGACAGTATTATTGCTTGATAAAAATATTAAATTTGTTGGTGATTCTCAGCAGGATACATGTTTTGCCTTGGGAAGGCAGTTGACCATTGAGTATTATGAATGCGGAGTAAAAGCCCTTTTAGACAAAGACCGGGTTGAAAAAACGCTGTTGAAAGCAGCAAAAGAGAGTGGTGCAACGATCATCAGTTCTTTATTTCATAAATTTGACCCCCAGGGAATCAGTGGTGTTGTCGTGATAGCAGAATCACATTTTACAGTTCATGCGTGGCCGGAACATGATTATGCTGCAGTGGATATTTTTACCTGCGGAGACAGCATAAACCTGGAAGTTGCTATCAATTCCATGAAAAATTCTTTTGAATCTGAAAATGTTGTTATTTCTTCTGATCAAAACAGAGGAGTTATTTCCAAACCCTTTGAACAAAAAAATGTCGGCCAAAGCATTAAAAATTTGGACATTAAAAATTCAAAGATTTATCCGATTTCCTGGAAAAAAGAGTATGAAAGAAAAAATCCCTGGGGAGTTTTAACTTCTGTGGATATTTATGAGAGTGACCCACAGATTATCAGGGATGCAAAAAGCATTGAACGATTTGTCTATAAATTGTGTGACCTGATTGATATGAAACGATTTGGGGAATGCCAGGTCGTCCATTTTGGAGAAGATGAAAAAGTCGAAGGGTTCAGTATGACCCAGCTCATTGAGACCTCCTTGATTTCAGGCCATTTTGCCAATGCCTCAAATACGGTTTATCTGGATGTATTCAGTTGTAAATTTTATGAGCCCCGGGAGATTGCAGAATTTGCCACATCATTTTTCAAAGGGGATTATTATAAAATGCAGATCGCTTTAAGGCAGTAAATTAAAGATGGAGACTTTTAGTAAAATAATAGACGGCTGGTTTTCGGAAATCTGCCCCATGTGGCCCGGGATATCATTATCTCTTGAGATTGACGAGGTTCTTTACAGTAAAAAAAGTAAATTTCAGCAGATTGATATGTATCAGACCAGAAATCATGGCAAAATGCTTGTTCTGGATGGGATTATTCAATTGACTCAGTCGGACGAATTTGTATACCAGGAGATGCTGGCCCATATTCCTTTGTTTGCACATCCCAACCCTGAAAATGTTCTGGTCATTGGTGGCGGTGATGGAGGGATATTAAGGGAGGTCGGCCGCCATGAGTGTGTAAAACACATTGATTTTTGTGAAGTTGATGAAGATGTTATCAAAGTGTCCAAGGAGTTTTTGCCTGATCTTGCCTGTGGATTTGATGATACCAGGGTCAGGGTTCATATAGCAGATGGCAATGCCTTTGTTCATGAGCAAAAAAATAAATATGATGTGATAATTGTGGATTCCTCGGACCCCATCGGTCCTGGCGAAGTTTTGTTTGAACGACCGTTTTACGAAAGCTTAAAAGGTGCATTAAGACAAAATGGGATTATTGCTACCCAGGGGGAATCTTTTTTTCTTCATAAGGAGTGCGTTATCAATCTTGTGAAAATTACAACAGATCTGTTCCCGGTTCATGCATACTCCCATTTTCTGGTGCCAACGTATCCGGGCGGTCATCTTGGCATTAACCTCGGATCTTTAGGTCCGGAACTAAAAAAACCGTGTCGAATTATTTCTGAAGATTTTCAGAAACAATTAAAATATTATTGTCCCGAAATACATGAAGCCTCCTTTGTTTTGCCCTATTTTGCCCAAAAGATGTTTGAATCCATAAAATCAAAGAAAAGTCTTTAAAAATGTCAGAAGACCCTTCAGCCCAACTTATCATAAAAACCATTAAAGCAGCTTCAATGGAAGAGTTGATCCAGCTTTATAAGGAAGCCGGATGGTGGGAGCCTTCCTATGACTGCCATCCTGAATTTTTAAATTATATTGTGAAAAATTCAGCTCTTTTTGTGGGCGCTTTTTTGGGAAAAAAGCTCATTGGAATGGGCAGGGCCCTTTCCGATCTTTCAAGTGATGCTTATATTCAGGACGTTGCAGTGTTAAAGGAATTCAGGGGCAAAGGGATTGGTAAAAAAATTATTCAAACGTTAATAGAAAAATTAAAGGAAAACAATGTTGACTGGATCGGCCTTGTGGCCCAGCCGGGAACATCTTCCTTTTATAAGGAACTTGGATTTGAAATACTTAAAGATCATGTTCCGTTAAAATATAAGGGCTGATAAAATGGTGATGGCAGAAGCGGTTTTCCAGGTACCGCAAAAAATTAAATTTCCGGAATTTAATCCATTTGTATTAAAAGATCAGGAGCTCATTCAAATATATATTGATACGTTTAAGCCTTTTTCCTGTGAGTATAATTTTTCAAATCTTTACGCGTGGCAGGATGCTTACAAACTATCATGGACCCTGTACCAGGAACGGCTTTTGGTTTATGATGAGATCTCTCAATGTGCATTTATGCCCCTGGGTAAAGACTTTTGTCCTGAAGAGCTTGTCATTTTATCATTAAATATGAAAAATGCAGGTCTTACACCTGAATTCAGCCTTGTAGCATCAGGCTATTTAAAAAAATTTTCTGAAATTGAAAATTATTTTATCATCAAAGAAGAGCCGGATTATGCAGAATACATTTATGATGTTGATAAGCTGTGCGAACTTACCGGTAAAAAACTTCATAAAAAAAGAAACTTGATTTCACAATTCAAACGAACCTATCCTGATTTTAAAGTGCATCCGTTAAAAGGCGAGGCCAGACATAAAGCCCTGGGCTTAGCACAAAGTCTGATGTTTAGGGGTAAAAGACGATCTCATACCCTTGATCAGGAGTTTGGGGCCATGGAGATATCATTTGATTCTTTTGATCAACTGGGTCTGGAGGGACTTGCCATAACAGTGGGAAACAAGGTGGTTGCTTTTTCAGTTTTCAGTCAGTTGAATCATTCAACCTATGATATTCAGTTTGAGAAATCTGATATGGATTTTAAGGGATCAGCCCAGGTGATCAACCATGAGACTGCAAAATTTCTTAAAAATAAATGTCAATACTTGAATCGGGAGCAGGATCTTGGTATTAAGGGCCTTCGTCAGGCAAAAATGTCATATGATCCTGAAAAATTGATCACAATGTATCGTCTTATTTTTGCTCCTCCGAATTAGTGGGCAAGGATTTATTTGATACCCTGATGAAGAATGCAGAACATCAATTGTCCGGGTTGCAGAACCGGTAATATTAAAAAAAAAGGAATCCATCACAAAGGAGCAAACTTTGATCAAAACAAACTATTCATTTGAAAAACGTCAGAAAGAATTGGCAAAGAAAAAGAAGAAAGAGGAAAAAAGGCAACGCAAGCTTGCGAAAAAGAAAAATTCTAACGGGGAAAAGGAGAACCTTTCCCTTCCGGAAGATTAACAGCTTTACGTTTTTTTTTAACCAAAGATAGTCTATACCATAGGATTGATTCTGGATTGAATGCATCAACGGTTTGAAAAGATTTTTTTTATGGTGTTGATTTTATTCTGTTCTTCAATGACAAGGAGATGGGCGGTATTTAAATCAATCTTTTTAAATCTGATGGTATCCCCCGGGGTTGCCTGAGCAACAACGGAAAGATCCGAAGAGATAATGGTAGCAATTTTTGCATATCCGCCAACCGTCTGTTCAACCAAAAGAATGATGGGTTGTTGGTCAGGCGGTATCTGGATGCTTCCGGGCATGGAGGGTTCTGAAATAATGCTTTCCGGCATACCGTCCTTAATACGGATAGATTCTCCCTGTAATCGGTATCCCATACGATCCGCCCTGGCGGTTACTATATATTCGGATTGAAATAGAGTTATAATACCGGCATCAAAATAATCATCCTGGGGGCCCGGGATGGCTCTAACAACAGTATGGGTTGGGTAGACAGGTATAAACTTATGGGGGATTATTCGTTCTTTTATTAATAAGGGGATATCCCGGGTTTCAAGGATATCACCTTTTTGAAGGGGACGTCCTTTAAATCCACCGATCTTACCTCCCACGTATGTGGAAAAGCTTCCCATAATTTCAGGAACATTAACACCGCCGCTAAAAGCGAGATAGGCGCGGCATCCTGACTGTACCTGACCGATGTTGACAATATCTCCCGGATTTACACGTATGGAACGCCATTGGTCTACAGAATTTTCATTGATTCTTATCCCCATGTTTGCACCGGTCAGGGCAATATCCATCTCTTTTTTGATCTCAAGGGAGGGGCCCATGACAGTCAGTTCCATGGCAGCAGTGTTTTCGGAGTTGCCCACCAGAAGATTTGCCAAGGCAAAGGCAAAATAGTCCAAGGCCCCTGAAACGGGGACTCCCATGTGTTGATATCCGAATCTGCCCTTATCCTGGGTAGTTGTATATCCCCCCGGAGCTAAAACCTTTATGGCATCCATTAGTTTTCTTCCTTTTTTCTCAGGCTTGTATATTCCTTTCTGGTAATGGGGATAAATTTAATCTTGTCTCCTGCTTTATAGAGGAATGGATTCTTGCGCCGGGGTGCAAAAAGCTTTAAAGGGGTTCTCCCGATAATCTGCCATCCGCCCGGGCTCTCAATTGGGTACATGCCTGTCTGATTGTTTGCAATACCGACGGAACCATCGGGTACAGCCATTCGGGGAGTTTTGAGCCTTGGTGTAAATAATTTTTTATTGAGTCCTCCTAAGAAAGGAAAGCCCGGAGTGAAACCGACCATGTAAATCAGGTATTCAGGCTCGCTATGGAGCTTTACAACATCTTCCCTGCAAAGGTTGGCGGATTTTTCTACATTTTCAATATCCGGGCCGAATTCCCCACCATAGCATACTGGAATTTCTACAATCTTGCAGGATTCGGTATCTGTTTTTTCAAGGGTGTTTTCAATACCTTTAATGGCGCTCACAAGTTTTTCGGGACGGGTAATTAAAGGATCGTAAATTAACAAAAGAGAGCGGTAAGTGGGAATGATTTCTATAACTCCCCGGGGAGCGTTTTTATTTAATGCCGCGGCCATGGCTCTTACTTTTGCATTGATATCAGGATCAATCTCCTGTCCGAATTCAATGATAAAACCCCGGTCTCCTGCGTTGCGAAAGATTGGTTTTTCAAACACCCCAATTTGCATCATGCAGCAGGTCTCCCCATGGGTGTTACTTTTATATCATTTGTTTCAAGAATTATTTTTATGTTTTTAACAAGGTCTATTGCTGCAAGATTGTCGCCATGAACGCACAAGGTCTGGACCTCAAGCTCAATGATTGTGCCATCAACTGCTTTTACAAAGCCATTGGCCATATCAAGGGCTCTTTTGGCAACAAAATCAGGATCTGAGATCACAGCTCCGGGTTCTTTTCTGGGCACAAGGGTGCCTTCGGGCGTATAGGCCCTG
Organism: Desulfobacula sp.; assembly: GCF_021107415.1. The sequence continues at coordinate 5,085 of NZ_JAIOSW010000378.1, read as the reverse complement.
TCCGGGAATGCTTCATAAACAACTTTAAGTCCCAGGCTTTGTCCCATTCGTCTCATGGTTTCTCCTTTTTTGCCAGCCAGAGCAACAAAATACAGATCAGGATCGAAATTCATGATACCTTCGGCAACAGCTCTTGAAATGGTTTCATTTTCAACGGCATCAAGATAAAGCGCTCCATGGGGTTTTATATGCTGAAGATTTGCACCGTGGATTTTGCAAAAGGCCTTGAGGGCACCCATCTGATATACAAGATACTGTCTGATTTCTTCCGGTGTCAGGGCCATGCTTCTGCGGCCAAAACCTAAGAGATCCGGATATCCCGGGTGGGCGCCGATTTTCACATTGTTTTCAAGGGCCATCCTGACGGTCTTGTTCATGACTATGGGGTCACCGGCATGGAAACCGCAGGCAATGTTTGCGGAGCTGATGTGCTGCATCACCTCCTCGTCCATGCCAAGTGTATAAGCACCAAAGCTTTCTCCCATATCACAGTTTAGATCTATTGTTTTCATAGGACATCCTTTATCAATTATTTATTTTGCTGCCATCAATTCCGGCAGATATAAAGCGATTTCCGGAAAAATAGTCAAAATTGCTGTTGTTAATAACATTAAAAAAAAGAAGGGTAAAGCATATCCTGCAATCTTCATGATGGGCTCTCCGGTCAGGTTCTGGATGACAAAAAGATTAAACCCGACAGGCGGTGTAATCTGGCTGACTTCCACCATTAATATAAGATAGATCCCAAACCATATGGGATCAAACCCTGCGGCCGTCACCATGGGAAGGGCAATGGGAAGGGTCATGACAACAATGGAAAACCCGTCCAGAAGGCAACCCAATACAATATAAAATCCGCCCAGAAGAATCATGAGCATGTATGGAGAAAGGTCCATCTGAATAATGGAATGGGTAATGGCAGCAGGAATCCCTAAAAATCCCATTGTTCTGGATAAGAATCCTGCACCCACGACGATGAGCATGATCATGGCATTGGTTTTTACAGCACCTTTCAGGCATTCAAGAAATATTTTTAACGTCATTTGGCGGTTGATGACAGCAAACAGCAAGGCACCGAAAACTCCCAGGGCTGCAGCTTCCGTGGGTGTGGCATATCCTCCGTAAATGCTGCCTAACACCATTAATATCAGCACCAATGTCGGGGCAAGATCTTTGAGTCCTATTAAACGGTCTGTCCAGGAATAGCTTTCCTGGCTTCGGGGTGCAATCTCAGGATTTTTGATTCCTCTGTAAATGATATAGGCAGAATAAATTCCCGCCAGGAGCAGGCCGGGTAAAATACCTGCTGCGAACATTTTTCCGATGGAAACTTCGGCCAGAATGGCATAGACAATCATGATTAACGAGGGCGGTATCAGAAAACCCAGAGTCCCTGCACCGGCTAGAGATCCCATGGAAAGACTACGGTCATATCCAAGTTTATCAAATTCAGCCAGGGTGATCCGTCCCACTGTTGCAGTTGTGGCGGCACTGGAACCGGATATGGCGGCAAAAAGTGTGCAGGACACGATATTCATAAGTAAAAGACCGCCGGGGAGACGATAAAGCCAGGGGACAAGAGCCTTGAATAGTTTTTCGGAAATCCCGGATCGATACAGGATTTCACCCATGAGGATAAACAGGGGCAGGGCAACATACTCCCATTTTTCAATGGTGGCCCATACAGATGATGCCATATTGTTTCCGGCAGGAAGGGAAGAAAAAAAGGTCATGCCGATAAAACCGACAATAAAAAGGGAAAATCCTACCCAGATTCCGGCAGACAGGAGTAAAAAGAGAACGCCGAATACAATGATCGTCATGAACAGGAGTTCTGTTTCCATTATACGATTTCCTCTTTAGTTTTAATTGCGGCCCAGGTCTTAACACTTGTTGCAGCGAGTTGAATAAAAAAACAGGCCGCACCAATGAGCATGACGGCCTGGGGAATCCAAATGGGTGTATTGGTCAGGGTTCCTGATGTGGATTCATATCGCAGGGTCGATTTTACCATTTTAAAAAGATACCACCATAAATATCCCATGAAAACAGTCGTAATCAAAGTTGCAATAAAGGTGATGATCCTTTCCATTTTTTCAGGCAGGAATCCTAAGATAAGGGTAATTCTGATATGTCCTTTTTCCTTAAGGCAGTATCCGGCTCCCATGAAGATTATAGCTGCAAGCCCATATGCACTGTACTCGTCGGCAATCAGTGTGGTCTTTTTAAATATGTTCCATAAAAATATTTCCAATAGAATCAACAGGGTCATCAATCCTAAAATAACAGCGGAAATATTTGCCATTACATCGCTTAAATAATCGGACAGCTTTACAAGCTTATTCATTGTTGTCACCAGGAGTTAGGATAATGGACAGGAGATCCTGTCCATTATCAAATTTAATGAATCAGCAGGCAGCAGATCTATTTTTACAGCCTGCTTAAAAGGAGTCTAACGACCTGTAATTTTGTCATATTCCTTTAAAATAGCCTGGGCGTCAGCTCCTGCTTTCTTTGCCCATTGAGTCCTTAACTTTTCACCGATTGCATTAAGTTCAGTACGGAACTGCTTGCTCACAGGATCAATTGTCATTCCATTTTCAATCAGGGTGGCACGGCTTTTACGATCCATGTCTCCTGCAAGGTTCCACATTTCATCTTCCATCTGGATGGCAATTTCAAGCACTGTGGCCTGGATTTTTTTATCCAGCTTATTCCAGGCATCTATATTCACATTGATCATATTTACAGGGCCCACAATATTGATGGGGGTAAAATATTTTAAAATTTCCCATGCCTTTGCATCAACACCTGAAGCCGAAGAAGTATACATGGAATCCAGGAGCCCTGCTTTCATTGCAGGATAGACTTCTGAAAAAGGCATTTTCCTGGCTGCAATACCGGTAGCTTTTCCAAAAGCCAGGCCTGTACCGTCGTATACTCTCATTTTAAGTCCGTTTAAATCAGATTCGGATTTTATAGCCCGCTGGGTGTAAATACCTGAAAAAGGCCAAATAGAGGTGTAGAGGGTCATCTGGTTGAATTTTTTCAAGTTTTTGGCATACACGGGTTTCGCCAGTTGATAAAGAAGGCGCTGCTCAAAGGCATTGGTGGAGATAAACGGCTGGGCAGTCAATGCAAGTACGGGTGCATCCCCTTCAACCATTCCTGTGGGAATTTCGGCAACGGCAAGCTGGCCTTCTGCAACAGATCTTAAAAGCTCTGGGCCTTTAAAACCAAGAGATGAACCCGGATGAAGTACAATGGTCAGTTCACCGTTTGTTGCTTTAGCAACTTCATCTGCAAATCTTTGTGCCCCTTTTGAATGAAAATTGCCGGCAGGATAGTTTAAGTGCAGGTCCCATTTCGTCTTTGCCATGGCATCGGAAAAGATGGTCAAAGCAAACATTAAACCGATTAAAATAATTAATACTTTTTTCATTTTGCTCTCCTTTTTTTCATTTGTTGATATTATAAGAGCTTTCATACGTTGGATGTCATCTAAGATGTCATATAAATTATTATCCTCTGTCTGAAAGTCTCAATGTGACCTTGCAACAATTGTTTGAGCCTGGACTTATCTTTATTAACAAGACTGTCTATTATCTGGTCATGTTCTTTGACAACCGACTCATAATGGATTTCAATAGGCCTTGCGGGATCTATTATGTTGTCATAGGACAGGTACGACAATCTTTTGGCTTCTTTCCTGGCATCATCCACCGCCCGGATTAAAAATTCATTCTGGGAACATTTTGCAAAATTCATGTGAAATTCGTGGTTTGCTTCCACCAGTTTAAAGACCTTATTTGAGAGAATGGCTTTTTTGACGGTTTCATTTGCCTGTTTCATTTTTTTTATAAAGGTTGAACAATTTTTATTAATTGCCACGTCAACCACGCCGAATTCAAAGATTACCATGCTTTCAAACATGGCTTTGGTATTCTGGAGGGTAATGGGTCTGACAATAACCCCTTTATTGGGATGGGATTCCACCATCTTTTCTCCCTGAAGTCTTACAAGGGCTTCCCGGATCGGGGTTCTGCCAATCCCTAAGTCTTCAACGAGCTGGGTTTCCTCAAGGTGCTGGCTGGGCAGATATTCAAGGCAGATGATTTTTTTGACAATGGTTTCATAGGCCGTGACTGCCAGGGGCTGTTTAGGGATTTTTTGAATTGTTACAGAGGTTTTCATTCAGTGCAAATAGTCCTTTTTTATTTAACTTTTAAGGCCAATAAAAATATACTTGACATAGATTATAAATATATGTCAAGTATATTTTAAAATATAATGCTTAATCCAAACAAAAGGAAATCATCATGGATGATAAAATTTATCAGGTTACTTCCCCGGTCATGGGGACTTTTTATTGTACGTCCTCCCCTGGTGAACCGCCTATGGTTAAAGTTGGGCAGGAGATCAAGACTTCGGATATTGTATGCGTGATTGAATCCATGAAAATATTCACAGAAATTCGAAGTGAATACGCAGGTATTGTAAAAAAAATCCTGGTGGAAAACGAAGAACCTGTCATGAAAAAACAGGCGCTTATTGTCATTGAAAAAAAATAATTTGTATTCAGCCATATAAAGTGGAGGGGTCATGGGGTTTAAACGTATCCTGATAGCCAACAGGGGTGAGATCGCCATAAGGGTCATTCGCGCATGTAAAGAAATGGGAATAAAGACGGTTGCAGTCTATTCCGATGCAGACAAGGACAGCCTGCATGTCAGGTATGCGGATGATGCCGTCAATATCGGACCGGCCTTGAGTTATAAGAGCTACTTAAATATTGATAACATCATTGGTGCAGCAAAAGAGACCAAAGCTGATGCGCTCCACCCCGGGTATGGATTTTTATCTGAGAATGCTGTTTTTGCAAAGGCCTGCCAGGACAATGGCATAACATTTATCGGTCCGTCTGCACAATGCATTGCAAAGGCAGGCAATAAATCATCAGCCAGGCAGGCATTGATTGAATTGGGTATCCCTGTGATCCCGGGAAGTGATGATATTATCTTATCTTCTGATATGGCGGGTGAGGTGGCTGATAAGGTTGGTTTTCCCGTCATCTTAAAAGCCTCC
>NZ_JAIOSW010000262.1 GCF_021107415.1 Desulfobacula sp. | reverse complement strand
TACCGGCCAAGATCCTGCATCATGCCCCACTTGGTTGATTTTCCGATATCCTTACCCATTTTCTCCAGCATTTCTATAAGGGTGATCTGTTTGGTTCCTTGAGTTGCCATTTCAAAAAGTGTCTCAGGATCCTGGGCTCTGTTAACAAGAAGAAACTTTACGGCTTCGGCTGACAGCGTACCTTTCTCTGCAAGAAAAAGGGCGGTTTCAACCCCAACAGCGCCGCCGCCGATAATGGCAACTTTTTTGCCTGTAAACACCTTGTCCTGCAGCACATCCCATGATTCCATAACATGGGGAAGGTCTATCCCGGGAATGGGCGGAACCAGGGGATTTGCACCGGTTGCCAGTATGACCGTGTCCGGTTTTTCTTTTTTAATAAGGTCTTCGGTTACTTTTGTTTTTAAAACAATTGGTATTCTCTTCACCGCAATTTGTGTTTCAAGATCCTTCGCCAGCTGGGCAAATTCCTGTCTTCCCGGAGGGGCAGCTGCCAGGTAAAGTTGTCCTCCGGGCCGGGTTTGGCTTTCATAAATTGTCACATTATGACCCCGTGAGTGGGCTGTTAGAGCTGCAGTCATTCCTGCGGGTCCGGCTCCTGCAACAAGGATTTTTTTAGGTGATGCAACCTTTTTAACCGGTTCGGCTCCCTCATAACCGGCCAGAGGATTGCAAAGGCATTCAACATGTTTTAATTTGAAAATATTATCAAAACACCCCTGGGCACAGGCAATGCAATGCATGATCTCATTTTCTTTTCCAAGCCTTGTTTTTTCAGGCAGCATGGGGTCGGCAATGAGGCTGCGGCCCATGGCCACCATGTCGCACATGCCGTCATCCAGCAGCTGTCTTGCCGTTTTGGGATCATTAATCCTGTGGCTTGCAATAACCGGTACGTTTACTTTTTCTTTGATGCCACGGGCTAAGTATGAAAAAGTGCCCCTGGGTACGCAGGCCACAATCTGGGGTACCCTTGCTTCATGCCATCCCACATTGATGCAGAGGGCATCGACCGGACCGTCTGACAGGGTTTTAGCATATTCCTGCAGTTCCAGCCTTGAGTTTCCGCCGGGCATAAAATCATTGCCGTTCATCCTGACAATCAGGGGAAAGTCTTCTCCTATGGCATCTCTGACAGCTTTTACAACCTCAAGCCCGAACCGCATTCTGTTTTCAAAGCTGCCGCCATAATTGTCAGACCGCTGGTTGGTCAGAGGAGAAAGGAACTCACTGATCAGATATCCTGTTCCGCTTAACACTTCAACTGCATCAAACCCTGCCTTTTTGACTCTTAAAGCCGCCTGTGCAAAGGCATTGATGGTTGCCTTTATTTCATCAGCCGTCATTTCTTTCGGGGTTTCTCTGGTCAGTCTTGACGCTATGGGAGATGGTGCCACAGGCTGTTTCCCATTGAGGAAAAAGGAAAAATTATATCGACCCGCATGGTTGATCTGCATTGCGCTGAGAGACCCGTTGTCCTTGATGGCTTTGGAAAGCTTTTGAAGACCGGGTATGAATTTGTCATCATGGGCGCCAATATTCTGGGTATTGCCTGAAAGTTCATCCACTGTTGCATAACCGGCACAAATCATTCCGGGTCTGCCTTTGGCCCTTTGTGCATAAAAATGAATGATCTGATCCGTGACTTCAAACTCCTGAGCCATACCCAGGTGCATTGCAGGAAGATATATCCTGTTTTGGATTTTAAGATTATTGATGGTGATGGGTTCAAAAATGGGATCTTTCATTGTTACTTCCTTTATTTATGATTATTTATTTTATTTTTAATCCTTTAGAATATCGGCTCTACAGGGTATTTAAACCACTTGGCAGCGCAGGTTGTGAAAAATTTGTTCAAAGGAGTCAGGATCAGTCTGCCTTATTTTCTGGACCTGGTTTTCTACAAATTGATATTGGCGGTCATTTTCCATATCTGACAAACATTGGTAATATCCCAGCCGCCTTCCCAGGACAAAATTGATCTGATCAGTATCACTCAAGGATAGAAAACGATCCAGGATAGCGAGCAGTCGATCCTTGTCCCCGGGCAGCCAGCCCCTGATTTCCAGAAGCAGGTCAATGCTGTGATGATTGGCATAATGGCTGGTAATACCCTCTATGTGTTCAAGGAGCAGCCGCTGTTCTGAGATGATTTGAGTTTCAGACGGCAGGGTGAATTCTCCCTTTGCCATCTGGCGGTCAAGACCGGAACCGGGTTTAACCCCGATGGTCAGCAACCGGATATAATCAGGGTTGATTTCATTGAGCACCTTTGCCGTCTCAATGGCATGGATTTTTGATAATTGTTTTCCCCCGAGCCCCAGAATAATGAACTGGGTGGTATCCATGCCGGCCTCCCTGGCCATGTGGGCGGATTTGATGATGGATTCCGGGGTGATGCCTTTTTTAACCATTTTAAGCACCTGGGTTGAGCCGGACTCCAGGCCGCAATAGAGCTTGTTCAATCCGGCAGCGCAGATCTCTTTCATGGCAGACGGGGATTTTTTAACCATGGTCTGAGCCCTGCCGTAAGAACTGATTCGGTTTAATGATGGAAAAGCGTATCGAAGTGTTTCCAGAATTTCGATCAGGTCTTTTGTCCTCATGACAAAGCTGTCCCCGTCCTGAAGAAAACAGGTCTCAAAGGGATGACCATTGAAATACTCTTTTGCAGCCAGGATATCTTTTTTGATATCAGGCACAGACCTTATGGAAAATTTCATGTCATCATACAGGGTGCAGAAGGTACACCTGTTCCACGGGCAGCCCCGGGTGGTGCGGATCAACAGGCTGTCTGCTTCATCAACCGGTCTAATGGGGCCCATTTCAAAAGGAACTGAATTCATTTGTCCTCCAAAGGGTTTGGGGAAAATTTATGCAGCATCAGAATTGAGGACATGTACCTCTTTTTCAAGACGATCTGCTAAAAGGTCTTCTGTTATCTCAAGGTCAAAGCGGTTTTGAAGATTTAACCAAAACCTGGGCGATAGTCCGAAATACCGCCCCAGGCGCAAAGCAGTATCAGCAGTAATTGAACGGTTACCATGCACAATTTCATTAATACGTCTTGGAGGCACACTAATATCTTTTGCAAGTCTGTATTGGCTTATGTCCATCGGCTTTAAAAATTCCTCCAAGAGAATTTCTCCCGGATGGATGGGTAGAAGTTTTTTGTTATCCATAATTTTCTCCTAATGATAATCTGGAATTTCAACATTAAAAGCATCTTCAGTTTTCCACTTAAAACATATTCTCCAGTGACCATTAATACGGATGCTATATTGTCCTTTTCGATTCCCTTTTAAAATTTCCAGTCTGTTGCCGGGTGGAATTCGTAAGGCATCAATTTCAGTTGCCGCATCTATAATTATTAATTTTCTCCGGGCAAGATGCTGAATATTTTGCGGCAGCTTTTTAGAAAAATACCGGTTAAATATTTTTTCTGTCTCTTTATCCTTAAAAGATTTAACCATGGCAATATATTAACGCATCTCGTTATTAACGTCAATCGTTATTATTTTCCAGGCAGACCATAATAAGAAAAAATGATAAAGGGTGAGTTCTGAAATAAATGTTACAAAAAGTGTGATGAAAAGGCTTCAGGGGTAATTGCAATCTTATTTTCGGCATAGTCAAAGAAAACAATGCCGGTTTTTGCAAGTAAAACTAAGTTGCCGGTTTTTATATTTGTTACTCTGTAAAATATATCACAACCATATTTGTTAAAGTCACCCGCTCCTATTTCAAATTTCAATTTATCTCCATAAAACGACAGTGATTTATATGAAACAGCAAGGTCTGCAACAATTAACCCTTTCCCATCAACATCTGGTTCTGAAAAACCGAAATTTTTAAGAAACCTCACCCTTGCTTCATGAATAAGGGAAACAAATGCATCATTGCCAACATGATCAGCATAATTTAAATCTGAAATTCTTATAGCAAGTTCAGTTGCAAAAACAAGATTTTCTATCATTTCAATTTCAATGCGTGCCATGGTTATCCTTCACAATTATTTTTATTTAACACTTGCTTGCATCCATCCGGCATTCAGATTCCTTTTGTTTTTCAGACAGCCGCAACTTTTTTCTTGCAAGGGCTTCTTTGTTTCTCCTGAACTCTTCTTCTGTAACAAGTTTCAGGGGCGGTACTTTCACCGGCTTCTTGTCTTCCCCCAGGGCAACAAAAGTCAGGTAAGCGGATGCAAGGTGGGTCTTAACCCCGGTCAACAGGTCTTCAGTTTGAACCCGTGCTCCGATTTCCATGGAAGTTTTACCCGTGTAATTGATACCTGCTTTTATGGTTAAAAGATTGCCGATAAATGCGGGTTTATAAAAATCCAGCCGGTCTATGGATGCGGTTACGCAGATTTTTCTTGTATGCCTTACCGCTGTGACACCGGCGGCATTGTCAATTTCCTTCATGATAACACCGCCGTGGACAATCCCTGCCGCGTTGGCGTCTTCGGGCAGCATGATCCTTGAGATAATCACACTGGAATCCTGTGCATATTTTTGAGTTTTCATTGAATTCGCCTTTGCAGTCTTTTATAGATAATGAATAGCCATAATGATATTTGCTAAATTTTCATTTTTTTATTAATTATTCACATATGAGTAAGAATGTAAATGATTAGTTAAGGGAAGCCTTTGTTGTGATTTATCTGTT
>NZ_JAIOSW010000204.1 GCF_021107415.1 Desulfobacula sp. | reverse complement strand
TCTGGGGCAGAACAGGATTTTTAAATGGGTGAATAATGAAATGATTCAAATGTTTGGGTATCAATCAAAATCGGATTTTGAAAATAAAGATACCCGGATGATCTATTCTGATATTGATGATTACGATCTTATCGGGAAAAAAATACATACAAGTCTTAGCACCACTGGTACGGCAGATTATGAAATTGAACTGGTTAAAAAGGATAAAAGTCTGTTTCCGGTCCAAATAAGGGTAAATTGTAGTGATATTTCCAACCCGATGGCATGGAGCATTGCAACCTTTACAGATATTTCCCAAAGGAAAGCTGTTGAAAAAGAAAAATATGAAAAGGAAAGACTTCAGGGCGTTCTTGAGATGGCAGGAGCGGTCTGCCATGAGATTAATCAGCCCTTGCAGGCAATTTTAGGGTATTCTGAATTATTGCTGATAGATTCAAATTCTAACAATATAGAAGATAATAACATCCATTCCATAAAATCCCAGGCAACCCGGCTTGGAAAAATTACGAGAAAACTATCCAATATCACCACCTATCGTACCATTGATTATCCCGGAAATACTAAAATTGTCGATATCTGGGGTGTTGGCAGCAATAGGGCACACTAAAGAATGTCCCCGGAATAATTTAAGGCCGGAATAATTTAAGAGTCGACAAGAGGTTTCTTTTTTTGGGCAAGAGAATCCAGATGTCTTTCAACAAATGCTCTTATATTTCTATCTGGATCAAGATTGTCTGAATAATAGTTTAAAACCCACCAGAGATCATTCAATTTTTTATAATCATCCTGCCACCAGGAAACAGCCTCTTTTATGGCTTCAGGTGTGTCAAACTCGGAATTGATTTTTACATAGAAGTCATGACACATCGTCCGGGTGACAGGCTTAAGGTTGAGCACCTTGACAGTGTTCCGGTTTATCATTCCCGCCTCCCTAAAAAGATCTCAAAGCAAATAAGATTCATTTTCTAAAAAAAGTCCTACAGGAATAAAACTTGGATGTAAAGCATAATTCTTATATACTGACAGGTGTAATTTTAAGTTGCCAATACCTGCAAGGATAAGATAAGTTGGGAAAAAAATTAATTTTCAGGGTATTTAGCTAAAGGATAGTTCGAAATTTTGAAAAAAAACATTATATTTGTGATCGGAGGGTGCAGAAGCGGGAAGAGTTTCTTTGCCCTGAATCAAGCGAATAAGGTAGAAACCAATAGGGTAGAAAAAAATAAATATTTTATTGCCACGTCAGTGCCAAGTGATTCTGAAATGGAAAAACGGGTGGAAAAGCATCAAAAAGAGCGGGGAGAAGGCTGGCATACCATTGAAGAGCCGGTCAGGATTCATGAAAAAATCAATCAATATTCCCCAGAAGCCGGTGTCATCCTTGTGGACTGCCTGACGCTCTGGGCAGCCAATTTATTGTTTCATTCCTATGATCAGGCTCAGATTGATGGGGCCATTAAACATCTGGAAAACTCTCTTGAGCAATGTGGGTGTCCGGTGTTCCTGGTTTCCAATGAGGTGGGTACTGGTATTGTCCCGGAGAATAAACTTGCCAGGCAGTTCAGGGATATTGCCGGATTTGTCAATCAAAGGATAGCAAAAATTGCCGATAAGGTTGTTATGATGGTTGCCGGAATTGATGTTCAGATAAAGCCGAGACCACATAGATCAAATTAAAAGAGCAAAGTTAATGAAAAAGGTTTTTACGGATTTTAGATCTGCAATTTTGTTTATTACCATTCTTCCGGCAGGAAAAAACGTGACCTATTCTCCCCTCGGCATGATCAAGTATTTTCCCGTTGTCGGGCTGATATTGGGGGGCCTGCTGCTGGTATTTGATGGGGTTATTTCATACGTTTGGCCATCTGCTGTTGTGGCGGTTCTGGATGTTATTTTTCTGGTCGTGGTAACAGGGGCATTCCATTTGGATGGTTTGGGGGACACGGCAGACGGCATATTCAGTCACAGGCCCAGACAAAGAGCGCTTGAAATCATGAAAGACAGCAGAACAGGGATGATGGGCCTTGTGGCTGTGTTCTGCATCCTGGCCGTTAAAACAGCCGGGATTTATTGTGTCAAAACAACGGGAACCCATTTTCAAACCCTGGCTTTGCTCCTGATTATTCCTTCTTATTCACGATCTGCAATGATATTTGGCATACGGTTTTTAAATTATGGCCGAAAAGAAAAAGGAACCGGGCTTGATTTATTTGAAAAACAAATGGGGTTAAAGGATTTTTTCTTTGTGTTGATTCCAATGGCCATTTCTTTATTTTTGGGTTATAAAGGCCTGGTTTTGAACCTTGTTTTTCTGATAACGATTTTATCAATATTGGGCTTTTATAAAAAGAAACTCAATTGTATTACAGGTGATATGCTGGGCGCCATGAATGAGATAACAGAAGCTATTTTATTTCTGGCAACCGGGGCATTAATAGTTTTTTAACCTGAGTGTGACCTTTAGGTTAAAGGTCACACGTAACCAGAAGATCATACATAACCTGAAGGTCACAAGTAAAAGGAATTAATTTAATGATTATCGGCCATGGGGGTAATAAAAAAGATCTGGCAAAAACTTTGGACTGCGCCATTGATGATATTATTGACATGAGCAGCAATTTAAATCCTCTGGGGCCGCCTGAAAATATAGAGAAAGTTATTTGTGACAACCTGTTGAAAATCAGATCCCTTCCCGAACCGGATGCAGTGACCATGAGAAAAGGGTTTGCAAAATTTCACGGGATTGATCAAACCCGGGTTGTGGCAGGCAATGGCACCACATGGTTTATTTATACCATCCCCAAAGCCCTTGGTTGCAAAAAGGTATTAATTGCAGGACCCGCGTATTCGGATTATAAGGATGCCTGCCTCATGCACAAAACTTCCTTTCAGCACTGCCTTGCAAGAGCCTCAGATATGTTTAATCCTGACATTGATGAAATTTCACAAATGGCAAAAGAAGCGGACACGGTCTTTATCTGTAACCCCAATAACCCGACGGGTTCACTTATTTTACGGGAAAAACTTGAGTACCTGATTCAAAAACATGAAGATACTTATTTTATTATCGATGAATCTTATCTTCCTTTTTTAGATCAGGCCAATGAGGTTTCCCTGGTATCCAAAACCAAATATGAAAATCTCATAGTACTCTCCTCCATGTCAAAAATATTCAAGATTCCCGGGCTTCGT
>NZ_JAIOSW010000132.1 GCF_021107415.1 Desulfobacula sp. | reverse complement strand
CTTCTCTCCATAGAGCGTGTTGAAGCCTGTTACCGACAAAGCCGGGAACATCCTTATTAATCCTGACAGGGTGTTTCCCCACCTGTTTCATTAGATCAAATGTCTTTTCCATTACTGAGTCAGAAGTTTCTTTACCTCTGACTACCTCTACGAGCGGGATAAGATAGGGTGGATTCCAAAAATGTGTCCCCAGTATCCTTTCTCTGAAATTTGATTTTTCAGCAATTTGAGTAATGCTGATTACGGATGTGTTTGATGCTAATATTGTTTCTGATGGACAAACAGCGTCTAATCGTTCAAATATCTCCTGTTTTAATTCTAAATTCTCAGAAACAGCTTCAACCACGAATTGAGCACCGTCTACAGCTTTTTTTAAATCAGTGGTTGTTTTAATCCGAAAGACAGCAGCTTCAATATCTTTGGAATCTCCAATACCGTTTTCAGCCATGAGGGTTAGATTGGATCGCACGTTTTCAACAGCCTTGTAAAGCATATCATCGTGAATATCCGTCAGTGTCACAGTATATCCGTGAACAGCAAATATCTGGGCGATGCCATGTCCCATAAGACCGGCTCCGACAATTGCAATTTTTTCCACTTTTTACCCTCCTTTAGCCGGCAGTGTACCCGCCATCAACACAAAGAACCGCCCCGGTCATAAAATCAGACGCTTTTGAAGAGAGATATATTATGGTCCCTAAAAAATCTTCCGGCTCACCTAATCGACCTATGGGGATTCGGTTTAAAAAGTTTTTATAAAACGCCTGGTCATCGAACATCCACTGGGTAAGATCTGTCCTGAACACAGTGGGTGCAATGGCGTTGACATTTATATTATATTTTCCCCATTCACACCCAAGGGTTTTGGTCAGCAGGTGAATCGCCCCTTTGGAAGGACTGTAGGCTGAATAATTGGCCATGCCAAGTTCACCACGAGCAGATCCGAGCAGGATTACTTTGCCTCCACGACCCTGGTCAATCATAACTTTTCCGGCCTCTTTACAAAACAACCAGGTCCCCTTAAGATTTGCATCCATGATCATTTCCCACTCTTCTAAAGGCTGTTCAATAATAGGGTTAGGTTTATTGACCCCAGCCGCTGTGATCAAAAGATCAATTCCACCGAATTTATCAATGGTTTCATCAACTATCTTTTTTACATCTTCCTGTATTATTGGGGAACCTGCAGAAAAAGCTGCTGTTCCTCCTGCTTTTTTAATCTCTTCAACAAGCGGCTTTAATTTTTCATCGGTTCGGCCGGTTGCCATCACTTTTACACCGGCAAGTGCCAGTCCCATTGCAGTCGCGCGGCCAAAACCTCCTGTAGCTCCGGTAATAAGAGCCACTTTCCCCTTAACGTTAAAAATAGTATCTATCTTGTTTGTTTCCATCTCTGAACCTCGCTGGTCATGATAATTATTTTTTTAAAAATTAACCTTGTCTAATCCCTTTAATTCTAAAATCTGACGTGCTTCATTTGGAGTGGCGGGTTCAATACCAAGTTCCCTGGCAATTCGACCAATTTTAGCTACCTGCTCGGCATTACTTTTTGCCAGAACACCACTCTCCAAATAGAGATTATCTTCCAGACCAACACGAACGTTTCCTCCCAAAATTAATGACTGGGTACACATGGGAAATTGCCTGTTACCTGCTGCGCACACGGAAAACACAAAATCACCAATCTGTCTGCGTGCTGTATCGACCAGATATACTAAATTTTCCGGTGTTGCCGGCATACCACCGAGAATGCCCAAGACAAATTGCATATAAACCGGTTTCTTAACAATCCCTTTGCGGATTAAATATGCCAAATTGTTGATCATGCCCATATCGTATATTTCAAACTCAGGCTTAGTCCCTGTGGTTTCAAATATTTCAAGAAACTCGCGCATGGTTTTAAAAGTGTTGGGGAAAATAAAATCTTCTGTGGCTTCAAGGTAGGGCTTTTCCCAGTCAAATTTATACTCTTGTATCTTGTCGGCTATGTGAAACAAGGCAAAATTGAGAGAACCTGCATTGAGCGATGCTAATTCAGGTTTCAAGGTCGTGGCAACCCGAACACGCTCCTCTACAGGTGCTCCCAGCTTTCCACCGGTTGTTGTACATAAGATAAGATCACACTGTTTTTTTACCTCAGTCGCCACCTCCTGATAAACTTCCTGATCAGCATTGGGGAGTCCGGTCTTTTGGTCCCTGGTATGAATATGTGCCACTGCTCCACCTGCCTCGTATACAGCAAGGCATTCATTAATCAATTGCTTCGCAGTAACGGGAAGATAGGGAGACATGGAAGGGGTATGGATAGATCCTGTAAGGGCTGCCGTTATTACAGCCTTGTTTTTTAGTGTGTTAGTCATTTTTCCTGATCCTTTTGTTACCAGTCCCGGAGTTCGGGACTACTCGGGGTAGTTGATCACCACCAGCATACTGGCTGGTTTATTGGTTTTATTGATAATCTCCCGACCCTCGTTGGGGCCGATAAACAACGAGTCCCATTTTTGCAGCACAATTTCTTCAGTTTTGGATTTGACAATAATTTCACCCTCTAATACAAAATAGACCTTTTCCAGAGGGTTATCCTCATATCCCCACTCTGCGCCACCATTGGGCAAAAAATGTGATAAGCCTATCCAGAATTTAGTGATTCCGGTCTCTTCAATTCCTTGAAGTCGCATGGCCGTCATTTCGAAATGACCAGGCGCTTCATATGCATTTACCTCTTCGAATTTTATTTTTTTCATTCTCTTTACAGCCTCCTATCAATATTAAGGTCTGTTATTAGCTGGTTCCATATTTATATACACGATCCGGTACATCGTTCATTTCATCTTCATCAATCTCGGCAACCAGCCGGATGATGGAGCCGTCACCCATATACCATCTAATTGGGAAACCCATCAATTTTACACGCTTACCCACAACCTTAGCGATGTCACCCCCAACATTTTCATATCCGACAATACCGTTTGACATAAGCTGATGATGGCAGGGTTCCCATTCAGTAAATGTCTCTTCAACAGTGGCTCCGAATTCCTTTTCATAATCTTTAAATATATCTGGACGAAGAGGACCGGGGCCATGGGGACCGATGGCGGTATGCAAAGGATGATCCAGAGCCTGCTGATCAACTCCTACACATTTTACACCTTTTTCAACAAACCATTCACCCGCTTCTCTCCCTAATCCCGGAGATTCAAGAAAATACTTTTGGCTGTCCCCCCAGTATTTATTCCACCCGGTGTGTACAATAACAATGTCACCCTTCTCAATTTTCGGGGTGGCGTTTTCCAGATCATCCGCTGTTATGAGTTCCCATTTCTTTTTTGGAATATCAACGATGACACCTGTCCCATAGTATTTATCCAAAGGGATCTCATGAGTGTAAGGCAACCCTTCAATTACATGTGCAGGTGAATCAGCGTGTGTTGTACAGTGCATAACCGTGGTAACCTTTTGAGAAAGAACGCCTGATTTGGCGTGATAATGCATTCTCTCGATCTTTACGTCTTCGAAATATGGCCATAATGGACATTTATCTCCAAATGGATGACTTAAATCGACTAATATTTTTTTCCCCATGTTTGATTTTTCCTTATAATTTAAAACTACCTTATATATTGGTCACACTCTTTTCTAGAATCTGGCCCATAAGTATGTCAAGTTACTTTGTTATCAGGTTCTGAAGAACTTCCAGGCCATTGTCATGTCGACTCAAATATTATTTTATAGCAGTCTCTTTCACATATAAATCAGGTAAAAAATCAGCTAAATATCCCATTTCCTCGTAACAGTGCTTCATAACGGCCGCACCTCTTGCCTCGTCAGCATGAAAAAGCCAGAAACAGCTTCGCATTTCACAGCCAAATTCTGTATCACGGGCAAAATGTATTAATTGCGCCCTTTGGACATTTTCCTCACTCCTGCCATCTGCACATATTGCAGCACCAACTTTTGCTTCATCAAATCTGGAAGTATCAAAAAACTCGGAAGGATCTCGAAAATATGCTTTCCCCTTCATAATTTCGCCACCCATGTATTCTTTGATGACATGGGTGGCACCGATGTAGTTTCCCGGACTCCAGTTTTCCCACTCCCCAGATATGTGGTCTTTGGGGTGCCACAACTTATATTTTTCAGTGTCTCCCATATATCCAAACCACCAATCAACCATTTTGCCCTTGCAACGGGGCATTCTAACAAGAACTGCTACATACATTTGACCATTTGACAAGCGTTGGTATCCGGTTTCCATGGGCAAATACCCAGGTTCCAAAAGTTTATTGGCCTCTTCAATAAACATAAATTTTTCCCCTATTACTATTATAGTTTTAAAAGCTTTCTCGCGTTCCCTTCATAGATCTTCTGGCGATCCCTATCTGATATGGGAAGTTCATCAACAATTTTTATGGTCTCGCGAATAAAGCCCGGACCTTTTTCAGGGTCAAAAGGACTATCTGATGCAAATAAAACATTATCAACGCCAAAAAAATCCAGGCCACACTTTGTTCCTGCCACTGATCCGAACAGAGCTGTATCTGCATAGAACATCTTGAAATATTCAAGGTGAGGTTTTTTTAATTCTTTTAGGATGACACTTAAATCCTTATCTGAGGTGCGCGCACCCAACTGGTCCCAGCCCGGTCCGATCCTCCCCTCAAAATAAGGGATCATACCACCCATATGATGTGTAATGATCTTCAAATTTGGAAACATATCAAAATACTTACTGAACACCAGGCGTGCCATTAAAGCGCTCGTTTCATACGGCCAGCCAAGGGTCCACCAGATTTCATACTCTGATTGATCCTCGGTTAAATAATCAGTAAAATCAGCACCGCGTATCGGGTGCACCCAGATGGGAAGATCGTATTGTTCCATTTTTTCAAACAAGGGTTTGAATTCCGGGAGGTCCAAGGGTTTTCCATTCACATTTGTAAAAATCTGAACGCCTACTGCTTTGAGATCCATAATGACCCGGTCAATCTCCTCAAAGCATGCTTCCGGATTGTTCATGGGCAGTGAAGCAATAAACCCGGGGAAACGATCCGGGTATTTGGATACATATTCGGCCATGCCGTCATTGGCCACCCTGGCCATTTCCGGACTTAAATCCGGGTCATATAACTTCTCCATAGGTGGCGAAGACAAACAAATCACCTGGGCATAATCATCGAACTGATCCATCATGCGAAACCGGGCTTCCAGATCCCAGAGTACAGGTACTCCTCTGGTTCGTTTCCCCATATCCTTTGCATTAGGGCTTTTTGCCAACATTTTATCCCAATATGTCTTGGGGTAAATATGATTAAAAATATCGAGTTTCATTTTTTCCCTTTCTATTATTTTATTTTAAATATTAAAAGCTATAGACTAAAAAAAATCGGTAATCTTCTTGATCAACTCTGCTGTTAGTGTAATCACCATCTACATTGGCATAGCGAAGCCTAAGATGAAGCCCTTTTTTAAAGGGGACTTGATATTTGAGATCTATATCAAACTCTGTCTTGTCTTCCGAGGCGTTGTTCCCCGAATCCGGCGTGTCGAAAATTCCATATGAAACGCCAAGTTTCAACCCCTTAAGCGGTTTAAAAATTTTGCTCAGTTTATACTCAAAGTCAATGCGATAGCTATCCTCTTCGGCCCTGAACGCTGGTGTTACCTGCATGATATTTAACAAGCTCATCCCAGCCCTCCAAGGTGCCAGATTATTATCTCCATTGGTAGAATATAACCCTGCCAAAGTTGCGCCAAAGAATTCAATCCCCAATTTTCCACCAACCATGTAACTGTCAACATCCCATAATGCCAATTCATCACCTACAGCATCCTGACAAGCGTATCTAAAGTTACCAAATAATTTCACGTCATTATTGATTTTATGATTATATAATGCATCAAAAAAGTAATTTTCAAAAATATTATGCCATTGATGATAGGCTCCCCACAATCTTAACCCTTTAATGCCCGTGTATTTTAGTTCGCCCCAGGTGACACCTTCATCTGCATCATCCGGAACTCCGCCAACGAGATCAGACATTTCAACGAACTCATCAGAAACATTATCTTTTTCTCTGAATGCATGTCCCAGGATAATTTCAAAATCCTCGATTTCTTTACTTTTTATATAGATAGCCTCGTGAGTTCTAGGAATCACCCGTTGTATATCATATCTCTTAAACCATGGTGTAATTAATTCCTGCGCACCAATTTTAATGTCAGTCTTTGAAATTTTAAAATTGATATAGTATTCTCCTAAAGCACTCACACCGTCACCATCACTGGGGAAAAGGGCAGGGTAAACAGGATCATTATCGTTATTCACACCAAAATCCTGGACAGTGTAGAAACCAACGCCGGCACTGATGCCTTGCCATGCTGCGGTCCGGAAATGTAGATTACCACCTACTGTAAATGTGTCAAAATCTGTTCTTGCCTCATTATCAAAATCCTTTACAAACCACGCAGTTTTAAATTGTCCATAGGCGGTTCCTTTAGAAAACATCTCCTTGAAATTTTCCGCCTTAGGTGCCGGTTTGCTTTTACCTTTAGCATAGGCATTAGTGGTCACAACAAACATCAATGCTAATAAAACAGCCAATAATTTTTTCATTCCTTTCTCCTTTTCAACTTGCTATTATAATTTAATTTTAAGACCTCCGGACCCTCGTTGAGTCCGGCATCTCAAACTATAAACCTCTGATCAATACGATTTTCGAACCTCCAGTATATGCTCTTCAAGCAGCTGAATAGCCGTCTCACGCCTTTTTCCCATCAATGCATCCAATATTTTTTCATGTGCCTGAACTGCAATCTTCGATGTTTTAAAATCTGCATCTTTGCGACTGCGAATATCGTGATGTATCGCATTGATTGCTTTCTCAAAAAAGATAAACACATTATTTTTTGAGGCTTTTGCCAACAATGAATGAAACTCGAAATTTAGATTGGTGGCTGCCTCATTTTTTTCAATTACGTCTTTTGCTTTCTTGATATTTTCCTTAAGAATTTCAATGTCCTGGTCATCCGCATTATCAATAGCCTCATTGAAAATGGCTTTTTCGATTATCAATCGCGCATTTGTAAATTCATCAACAGAAATTTTTTTCATCCGGAATGCATCTAATAAGAGATTGGCAATTCTTCCTGAAATATTATTTTTAATAATTGTGCCACCGCCAAACCCCTTTTTTACGATAATGAAACCTGATAATTCAAGGATACGGAGAGCTTCCCGGACGGTTTGCCGGCCAACATTGAACTGCTCTGCGAGATCAGCTTCAGAAGGCAGTTTGTCTCCGGATTTCAAGACGCCTTCAAAAATAAGAGTTTTAATTTTTAAAGAAACCTCTTCAAAGGTTCTTTGGCTTTTGACCGGTTTGAATATTGCTTTGTTGATACTCATCAATTTTCAAAACTTTCCTTTTCCATCTCACTTTGAATATAGCTCCGCCCTGTCGGCTACATAGGAGGTTCCGTATTCACTCATACTAGCTGAAGTCAGACATTAATGATATTAGTATTATTGATACGTTATTGATTTGTCAAGAGGTTTTTTGATAAATATGAAAAATAATCAAACATTGCTTGTCATACAAAAAAAAATACCTATTTTCTTACGAAAGTATGAAATTTAAAAGATTATTCTTTCAGGATTTGCATGAACATATTTAGAAATAAAATTATGATGACCATTGTTCTGACTATCTGCGCAAGCATCATGCCCCAGCTCTTTTTCAAGAACGGTTTTTTACTTTCTTATTTTTTAAAAATGGGATTTAAAAGTTCAGATGTATTGATACTGCTGTCCCTGCCTTCTTGTATTATGTTTTTATTATCGGTTCCATTTGCCTATTACGCAGACAGATACGGCAAGAAAAAGATAGGGATATCAGGGATAATTTTAACAATTTTGGGCTTTTTTTTCATCATACTGGCTGGCTTTTTTGATAACCAGAGTTCAATCAAATTTATTGTCTGCGGAATTGCCTTATTCAGCATTGGGGTATCAGCACTTCTGTCGGGATGGTTTGCACTTTTAAGTCCCTTGATCCCGGAAACAATACGGGGATCTTTTTTTGGAAACTTGCGGGTTTGCTGGCAGATTTTTGCCATTGGCTGTTCCCTTATCCTCACATATATCCTGGAAAAAAACGCGTCCCTTGGAACATATCAGCTTATACTGGCTTTTTTCACCTGCCTTCTCATTATCCAGATATTTCTTTATTTAAAAATTCCGGAAATTGATAAAATCGAATTTCAAAAAAAGTCCATCTGGAAAATAGCTGCCGGCATACCGGACGTACCCGGATACATGCCTTTTTGCGCCTATTGTTTTATGCTGATGCTTGCTACAGGTTCCTGGCCCGTCACAATGGGACTGCTTGAAAAAAATGTATTGCATTTTTCCGATGATACCATTGTTCACATGGGTACCATGCTTTTCCTGGGAGCCATGGTCGGATTTTATACAGGTGGGAAAATGGTGGATAAATTCGGAACCAAAATGGTCTTCCTTGTGGTCCATTTTTCATACTTTCTGTTTTTATTCCTGGTGATATTAAGGGATTTGATTCCTATTTCACTGGTATCTTATTTCAGTTTTCTTACCTTTAGCCTCGGGCTGATCCAGGCATCCTCCTCCATTGCCCTGACATCTGAAATGATGGCACTTGCACCCGCAAAAAATAAATCTGTTATCATTTCTCTCTGCATATCACTGCAAGTGGGGGGAGCCGCTTTTTCCGGCGTGATCAGCGGCAAGCTCATCGAGTATGGCATATTAAGCGAAACCTGGCTCTTCCAGAGCCTGACCTTGAGCAACTACGACACCCTGATCCTGTTCAGTTCCATCATGGTTTTCGTTTTTATCATCACTCTGGGGCTTATCCCGTCTGTTGTAAAAACAAAAAAAGTTCAGTGGGTACCCCACTCTTCAAAAACATTGTAAATTAGGATGTATCCTCCGGAATTTTTGATACGTACCTGCTCGCTCTTAAGGCCAATCATTTTTCAGGCGTGTTTAAAAAAAGTGAAAATCCCACAGTAAAACTCTGGGTCACGGCAGATGACAGAAAGATCCCCGTAAGAATAAAGGTAAAAGTCTTTATCGGAAGCATTATCTTTGATCTTGTTTCAGTGAACTGATCCTCAAAAAAATACCAGGGTTTTAAGATATTCCGGCCGGGGCATAAGGCAATACTCTTCTAAGAATCAAACAAATATATTAGTAACTTGAATTAGGAAGAATGGATTTTATTCAACTTGTCAGGAAATATAGTTTAACGAAGAATTAACAAGCGTGTGATGCCTTCCACTAAAGGTTATTAAAAGTTTAAATATAAAAAACCTTAAAAGGTCGATTCGGCAAAATAGTAGCACGTCTTGTTGAATGAAAGGTTAGCTGATTTATAGGCCAACACTTTCTTTAGCCATTGATATTAAAACAGCCTTAATAACATCAAACTGTAAAGCACCTGATTTTGACTTTACTAATTCTTTTGCTTTTTTCCAAAAAGTATCATTTCTTGATGCTTCAAAAAATTCATGGCCTTGCCATGTTAATCCATTAGGATATACACGGATAATACGGTCAGATGTTGAAGAAATTGATTTTTCGCATCTAATCAAACCAGCTTCATTCATTAAAATAAAATGATATTGCACCTCCCTATTTGTATACCCCTCTATTTCAAGATCTTGTACTATTTTATCATCAGGCTTTTCTTCCAAGTAAATTAGTAATTTTCTGATAAGATCAAGGTCTCTTTTCATTTTACCTCCTTGAAAGCAAACGTTTAGGATAACAACAGGCAGCAAGCGCCAACCAATTACCTTGATTTAAAAATAATCGTTTCAAAGTTTATTCACTCTTCCCAAAAAACTACACCCCTTGATGTCCAGTTCACTCGCCTGTTATGTTTTATTCAGTATAGTTTTTCACCTATGATTTAAGAAGGTCATTAACAAATCTCAAATTCTGAACATAATCGCTTTCACGTTTTATTCCCTCCACCCTGCTAGGGTGATGCATTGGAATCAATATTAAAGATGCTTCTCCATATCTTGCTTTACAAGGAGGATGGGATTGAAGTAATGGGCCATCAAGAAAATTCGATGCGTTAATTGACGTCCAACCGTCTAATAATTCTTTAACTACTTCAGTGGATTCATTACCTAAAGAAATAATGATTTGTGGTTGAACATTATCGAACTCCCATTGAAGATGCTGTCTACAAGGCAAGGAGCGCTCTTCAAATTCTTCAGTTGGATTATAATCTATGTTACATTTAACTACATTTGTGATGAAAACATCAAAAGGATTAAACCCTGCTTTGTGAAGGAAGATGCGAAATTTAGCTCCTGTTTTTTTATTGCTCAGGGGAAGTAATGTCAGTTTCGATGCCCTCCAAAGTCTCTCTTTGGGTTTGGCACCAGCTGAATCTTTTCCAACAATCAAAAGGTTTGCGTTTGAGTCTCCATTCCCCCAAACAATCTCTTTACCGATGAAACCATAACCAGCCTTATCACATAGGTTACATTTGAACCCACGAGAAAGTGTGTCTTCCTTAAGCGGAAATAGGTTATCGTACTTATCATATTCAGGTTTTTTCATTATCCCCTCCCAGTGCTATTAAGAGTTTAAAACATAACCAAGTAATTTGAAAATCTGGATTAAAAATTCATTATCAATATTTTTAATGATTGTACAGACATTAAAAAGATCAACTATGGTTTGAATATAATTGATTCAAGGAGATCCTGCTGGAATATTCTTTATTGGAGATATCATAAACTGCGTTCAAATCCTTTATATCAAAAAGTAATCCCCAAGTTAACCCTTGGGGATGTTAAAAATATTTTTACCATCCAGATGCCCTATTCATTAGATTATGCAACATTTCAGCGGTTGGATGAAGATATCTGGAACTTATTGTTTTCTGTGTGTCTCCTAACAAACGGGCGACATGATCCAAGTCCATCCTAAAATTATAACGCAAATTTGTCGCCACATAATGCCGGAAGGTGTGCGGACCTCTTCCATCACCCTTTGTTTTAAGACCAAGGTCTTTAAGCATGCTG
>NZ_JAIOSW010000400.1 GCF_021107415.1 Desulfobacula sp. | reverse complement strand
TGTCTTATGTTTTCGGCAAAAATCCCATGTACTGGTATCGAATTGAAACATCTCTTGGCCGAAATAGCCTCGTTGGCACAACAATAGAAACACCGAGAATTTGCCGGAAAAAATGGCCACATCCTGGCCGCCTGGAATTCCTCTTTATAGAGATATGGCTGAAGTTTTTGCGAAGCATGTAGAGAGACAATCCGGGGGTCGGATGATAATAAGGATACTTCCTGGCGGCACTGTTGCACCAGCACTTGAAGTCACAGATACGGTCAGGAAGGGAATCACCGAATTAGGCCACAGTTGGCCGGGTTATGATATAGGTCGCGATCCAACCACTGCCATCCTTGGTGGTTACGCCGGTGGGATGGAATCGGTACCCATGATGCACTGGCTATATGCTGGCGGTGGGAAAGAGCTTTGGGCAGAGCTTCGAATGGAAAAATTTGGAGTGGTTGCGTTTCCATGTGGTATCCGTCCGCCAGAGGCCTTTGCACATTCTCATAAACCGATTCGAACCCTGGAAGACTTCAAGGGTTTAAAGATGAGGACTGTCGGTGCGTGGGCCCAGATTCTCCCAAAACTTGGTGGATCTGTCGTCTCTCTGCCTGGAGCCGAGGTTTTTCCAGCCCTCGAACGAAAAGTCATTGATGCCACGGAGTGGGCAACTCCTGGAGAGAATGTAATCAGCGGATTTCATGAAATAGCCAAATATGTCATTGTACCTGGTGTGCACCAACCCAGTGCGCCTTTTGAACTCACTATCAATAAAGAAAAATGGGATATCTTGCCTGCAGATCTTAAGGCTATCATAGAGGAGTCAGCGAAATTGACCACCTTCGAGTCCTGGTATCGTATCGGCAAACTCGATATGGGGGCTATGGAGATATTTCGCCAGAATGGCAATGAAATTATCCAATTATCCCCAGAAACTCAGACACGTGCTCATGAAATGGGAAGGAAGTGGGCCGCTGACATCGCTCTAACGAACCCATCGTTTAATAAGGTGATGGAATCACAAAATGCCTTTGAAAAGAAATGGAAAACTGTTGGTGACATAAGATATTTCCAAATAAAATAATACTAAAACGAGCCGGGTACACCTTTTTCTGTCCCCGGCTATTTTTATCTAAAAGGATTTAAAATGGAAATCATTTCCAAAGGCCTCAATATTATTGATTCAGTCAGTGTTAAAACTGGCAAAATTGTTGCATTGTTAGCGGTACCGATGATCATCGCCCTCATATACGAAGTTTCTGCTCGATATATTTTTCATCGACCGACTATCTGGTCATACGATGTCACCTACATGATTTACGGGACCCACTACCTACTTGGCGCTGCCTACACGCTCCGTATGAAGGGACACATCCGAATTGATGTGCTATATATGAAATTTTCTCATAGGGGGCGTGCAGCGATAGACGTTGTTGGTTATCTATTCATCTTCTTTCCGATTATATCAATTCTGATTATCAGTGGTTTTGAAATGGCAAAGGATGCCTACCAGATCCAGGAAACATCTCAGTTTACACAATGGCAACCAATTCTTTGGCCATTTAAGAGCGTCCTCTGCCTGGCATTCATCCTGTTAATGCTTCAGGGTATTGCAGAATTTATACGAAGTCTGGTTATGGTTATTAGGGGGAGAGAGATATGATAGAAGCGTTGTTAGGTTCAGACTACTTTATTTTGTTGATGTTTCCAGGAGTTCTTCTATCAATATTTTTCGGATTCCCAGTCGCTTTTTCTCTGATGGGTATGTCACTCATATTTGGTTACATAGGTTTTGGAGATGCCATTGGTGATATGCTCATTCGTAGGGTGTGGGACGTTTCTACTAACTACATTTTGGCAGCTGTACCCCTTTTTGTGTTTATGGGCAGCATGTTGGAGGCTTCAGGCATTGCATCCCGGCTTTTCAAAGCAATGATCCAATGGACAGGCAAACTCCGCGGTGGTTTGGCGCTTGGTACTGTCGTTATGTGCACTATTTTTGCTGCTGCCACGGGTATCATCGGGGCAGCTGAGGTTGTTGTCGGACTGCTCGCCATCCCGGCCATGCTGAAATACAAATACAATAAGGGACTGATTTGTGGGACGATCTGTGCAGGTGGTTCCTTAGGAACGATAATTCCGCCTAGTGTCGTAATTGTGGTATTCGGTCCAGCTGCAGGTCTTTCTGTGGGCAAGTTGCTTATGGCTGCAATTTTTCCAGGGATTCTCCTATCATGTTTGTACATTATTTACATCATTATCCGTTGTTGGATACGTCCCGAAGATGGGCCGGGATTGCCCGAGAGCGATTTGGACCAACCGCTTTCAGAAAAGATCAAATTTACTATCACAGCACTTTTACCACCGCTTTTTCTCATTTTTGCAGTAATGGGATCAATCCTTTTGGGTCTAGCTGCACCAACCGAGGCTGCGGCACTGGGAGCCTTCGGAGCGGTTATTCTCACCATTGGTTATGGAAAGATGAACATGAAAACTTTCAAAGATGCATCAATTAACACGCTGCGAATCAGCGCAATGATCACCTTGGTTTTAACCGGTGGGACTATGTATACCGGTGTTTTTCTTGGCATGGGCGGAGGAGAGATAGTCGAACAGATTCTTTACACCATGAGCCTACCCCCTTGGGGAATGCTTGCTTTGTTTCTTACTATAACATTTGTAGCTGGCTTCCTGTTGGATTGGATTAGTGTTCTTTTGATTTTTGTTCCCATTTTTGTTCCCATAGTTACCAAGATGGGCTTTGACCCCTATTGGTTTTCAATACTATTTTTAATGGTTATTCAGACTAGTTATCTTACGCCACCCATGGCGCCTGCAATTTTTTATCTAAAAGGGATCGTACCACCTGAGATTCAATTAAAAGATATGTTTCGGGGTGTTGTGCCCTATATCTTTTTGCAGGGGATTGCTATTGCAATTATCATTCTATTCCCGAAAATTGCTCTTTGGCTTCCAAACATTATGATTGGTTTCAAGTGATAGCATATCTTTGCTTTTGTTTGCTAAATAAAGAGGAATGTCCAGCATTATTAAAGCTTAAGTTATTAATATTTTTGGCTTTTGGCGTTGATGATGTCGTGCTGGAAATCCGTTAGTCAGTAAGAAAAGGGTTAGAAAACTCGGAAAGCATACTGCCAACAGCTATTTCCGGTATCCAGCAAAATAGAATCAAGTTTTTAGACAAAGGTCTCAATTGAGAAACTTATAATATACTAATTACAAAAAGGAAATTCAAATGAGTATAACCAACAGAGAAAGAATACTGAGAGTAGCCAGAGGAGAAAAGGTGGATAAGATACCTTGGGTACCTCGAATAGATCTTTGGCACAATGCCAATGAATTGGCAGGAAACTTACCAAAGAAATACCAGGGCCTGTCTGTTGAAGAAATACATAGAAAAGAAGGATGGCCTCTGCACAAAATAATTCCTGAATATCTTAAACCAGAAAAGCCCGAAGATATTATCCACAGGGGTATTGGTCTTTATAAGTTAAAAGAATTTCCCTATGATTTTGAATTTTCTTCTGATATTGATATCCGCGTGTCAATCGAAGAAAATGACGACGAGTATATGACCCATGTGGAGTATCACACTCCTAAGGGTGTCATCAGTGTCCGTCACGGTTATACCGGTGAAATGAAAAAATCAGGTGCATCAATTACCTGGGTCAAGGAACATGCCATTAAAAGTGTTACAGATTATCCTGCTCTTGCTCATATTTTCGGAAATATGAAATTAAAACCAGCCTATGACCGTTTCAGCCAATGGAAAAATTTTGTTGGAGAGGATGGCGTCGCATTTGCCCAGGGCCTTGGAATTGCCTGCTCTTCTCCCATGCATTTTATCCAGAAAACCCTGTTAGGCGCAACTGATTTTTATCTGCATTATAAGGATCACTCCAAGGAAATGGAGAAGCTGGCCGA
This sequence comes from Desulfobacula sp., assembly GCF_021107415.1. The sequence goes on along the minus strand of NZ_JAIOSW010000400.1, from coordinate 8,821 downwards.
GGCAATAGCAAACTGTTATAATCAATTGATCAGTATTCTGGCTGGTTCTCCTGCAGACATGGTGCTCTGGTCTGCCAACGTGGATGACATGATTACCTATCCTGCCTATTTTGAGAAAGATATTATGCCGTGGTGCAAAAAGGCCTCGGATGCACTTCATGCAAATGGAATCCTTGCAACCATGCATACGGACGGTGAAAATCGGGGATTAATGGATCTAATCCCTCAGTGCGGTATGGATGTAGCCGATGCTGTTACTCCTTACCCAATGACCAAAGTAAAGTTCGAAGAATACTATGACAAGTGGTGCAGAACTGACAAACTTACCATTCACGGCGGTATTCCTGAAATGATGCTGATAGAGGAATCTGCTACATGGGATGATTTAAAGGCATATCTGGCTCATATGTTTAAGGTTATATCACCGGGCAAGCGTCTTATTGTTTCAATCGGAGATACAAGTCCTCCAAATACTGAATTTGACCGTCTTCTATATATAGGTGATCAGATTGAAAAATATGGCAGACTACCATTGGAAGCAGGGTCATACAACCCGGTAATAAATGAAAAAGAACTGAAAGCAAGTGATGATTTATATAAGGTTTCTCAGCCATCGGATAAAAAAGATACCGATGAAGATACCGACTCGGATGAGCTTGATTCGGGTTTTGCCGTACTACGCCAGGATGTGCTGGACGGGGATGAGAAAAAGTTGATCACAGATGTAAAAGATATGCTTGAGCGCAAGTTTGATGCTCAGGATATTCTAAATATAGGCATGTTGTCAGCAATGGAAGTAATAAGTGAAAAATTCAAGGATGGTACTGTATTTATTCCGGAAGTACTGCTGGCCGCCAGGGCATTGAATGAAGCGCTCGAGGTACTGGAACCCCATCTTGCAGAAGGGGCATCCAAGGGAGGAGACTGTAAAATTTTAATCGGAACCGTTGAAGGTGATCTCCACGATATTGGAAAGAATATGGTATATACCATGCTCAAGGGAGTTGGTTTTGATGTAATTGATCTTGGAGTTAATGTAAAAGTAAATGAGTTTGTCCGCCAGGTCAAAGAAACAAAACCAAACATTTTAGGAATTTCAGCTTTGCTGACCACCACCATGCCACAGATGAAAAAGGTAATGGATGCACTTGAAGAAGAAGGGTTAAGAGATCAGGTCAAGGTGATTGTCGGCGGTGCTCCGGTGAACAGCAAATTTGCCGATGATATCGGTGCAGATGGTTATGCTCAGGATGCTGGCGAAGCAGTTGACCTGGTTAAATCCTTAAAAAAATAAACACCATGGGCGGTGTATAAGTGAGTACCGCCCGCAAATAATATTAAAGAATTATATAATTGATAATGTAATTATCCGAACTGGATACTGACTGTTTACCATGTGAAGTGAAAACGTCCTGTATAGTCGGGGCCTATCTAAAGTTATATAAATATTAGCAACAGGCCGAAGCTTGCGATTTATATACCATAGGTCTAAGGAATTAATTTGTAATATCATAATATATGGAGGGAATATAATGGAACCTGCACTACTTAAAGCATTACAAGGAATCGTAGGTTCAGAGCATCTTTTAACTGATATAGAAGACAGGATGACATATTCTTATGATGCCGCTGTTCTTGACCCCAAAATTCCCTGCGCCGTAGTCATGCCCGGGACAAGCGAAGAGGTTGGAAAAATTGTTGCCATATGCCATGAAAATAAAATTCCCATAACTGTACGGGGTTCAGGCACAAATTTAAGTGGAGGCACTATTCCTGAGACGGACGGCATTGTCCTTTTAACCGTCAGACTGAATAAAATTCTTGAAATAAATGAACCCGATATGTATGCCGTTGTCCAGCCCGGTGTTGTGACCGCCACACTGGCATTAGCTGTTGAAAAAAAAGGCCTTTTCTACCCTCCTGATCCCGGCAGTCAGGCTGTCTCAACCCTTGGCGGCAATGTTGCTGAAAACGCAGGTGGGTTAAGGGGCCTTAAATATGGTGTTACCAAGGACTATGTCATGGGAATGAACTTTTTTGATGCCACGGGCAGATATGTTAAAAGCGGCTCTCGAACCGTCAAATGCGCCACCGGCTATAACCTGACAGGGTTGATGGTGGGGTCGGAAGGCACCCTTGGTGTGGTGGATGAGATTACCTTAAAACTGATCCCGTATCCCTCTGACAGAAAATCAATGGTGGCTGTTTATGACACCATTGACCAGGCATCGGAAACTGTAGCAGCTATCATTTTATCCCGAATCGTTCCCGCCACCCTGGAAATTCTTGACAATTTTACCATAAGAGCGGTTGAAGATTACAGCAAAGCAGGGCTCCCCATTGATGCTGCCGCCCTTTTACTCATTGAGGTAGATGGCCATCCGGTGGTGGTGGAAGAAGAAACCCAAAAAATTGAAACCCTATGCAAAAAAATGGGGGCATCGGGTATCAGAGTTGCAGCCAATGACGAGGAAAGAGACAAAATCTGGGATGCCAGGCGAAGTGCATTATCTGCCCTTGCAAGGCTGAAACCCACATTGGTTCTTGAAGATGTCACCGTCCCCCGAAGCCGAATCCCGGACATGGTCAAGGCCATTCAACAAATCTCAAACGACTTTGAGGTCAGCATTGGCACCTTTGGTCATGCAGGGGATGGCAATCTGCACCCAACTATCCTGACAGACAAGCGTGACAAAAAAGAATGGCATAGAGTTGAGCAGGCCATTGAACAGATTTTTGACAAAGCACTTGAAATGGGTGGCACCCTTTCAGGAGAGCATGGTACAGGAATTGCTAAAGCCCCCTTCTTCAAAAAAGAAGTCGGAGCTTCATCCATTGAATTTTCAAAAAACCTCCGCCGAGCCCTTGACCCCAATGGCATCCTTAACCCGGGGAAGATAACAGGAGTATAAAGACGTGGGAAATATGAATGAACTGGCAACACTTGTCAAGGAGCTGGAAGAGCAGTTGATCGTCTGTACCAGATGCGGTATGTGTCAATCTGTATGTCCCCTTTTTGAACAGACCCTGTATGAAGCAGATGTGGCCAGGGGAAAACTTGCTCTCTTAAGCGGTTTGATGACCCATCTCTTTTTTGATCCGGATGGTGTCAATAAACGGTTGAACAAATGTCTTTTATGCGGCTCTTGTGCAGCCAACTGTCCATCAGGGGTCAATGTTTTGGAAATATTTATCAAAGCCCGGGCAATTTTAACCGAATATCAAGGACTTTCATTTATTAAAAAAATTATTTTCAATCAAGTACTTTCCAACCCACCGATATTTAACATACTTTTGGTATGGGCTGAAAAATTTCAGAAGATAATGGCGAAAAATAATAAAAACATACAAGGTACATCTTGCGCACGATTAGTCTCTCCTTTGCTTTCGCACCGTCATTTTATGCCAATAGCAAAAGAACCGTTCCATAAATCCCTGGGCACCCTGAAACTTGATTCCAAAATGTCCAGCATCAAAGTTGCCTTTTTCACCGGGTGTCTGATTGACAAGATCATGCCTCATATTGCCCATGCATCGGTTAAGGCACTTCTTCATAGTAATGTGGATCTGGTTATTCCCGAAACGCAAGGTTGTTGTGGCATACCTGCGCTGGCATCTGGTGATAGAAAGACCTTTGATTCGCTTGTGAAGCATCATGTAAATTTGTTTCAAAAAGAAAAATTTGACTACTTGGTCACAGCCTGTGCCACCTGTACATCCACCATAAAAAAACTGTGGCCTTCCCTTTACCAAGGCAAGGAAACCAGTTTTATGAAATACCTTGATGATCTTTCAAAAAAAACCATGGATATCAATCAATTCATAGTTGATGTGATGCAGATCGGCTCTGATGAAACAGATCAAGATAAAAAATTTTCGGAAACTGTCACTTACCATGATCCCTGTCATCTTAAAAAATCTTTGAACATTTTTACACAACCCAGACAGGTAATCACTGCTTCTGGAAAATATCTAAAAGAAATGGAGGGTGCAGATAAATGCTGTGGTATGGGAGGCAGCTTTAACCTATTTTATTATGATATCTCCAGTAAAATCGGCAAACTGAAACAAGACAATATTACTGACACTAATTGTTCTATTGTGGCCAGTGGCTGCCCAGCCTGTATTATGCAAATCAGCGATATGCTTTCAAAAGCTGGCTCGAATATTCAGGTAAAACATTCCATTGAAATCTATGCGGATTCTTTGGAAGAATCACAACTTTATGAATAATGACTTTAAATTTGCAATTATGGAACTTTTAGATAACAACATTAAACCAGTAATAAAAGAAATTAGCTACCATGGATGGATTGCAATGATGTCTGTCCACAAACAATTTTAAAGAAATATATAACTTAAATTTATTTAAGAAGGGGAAAATATAATGTTTACCATTATTGGAGAACGAATCAATACCACCTTAAACCAGGTAAAGGATGCTGTAGAAAAAAGAGATGCAGATTACATAACAAATGATGTAAAAAAACAGACCCAACACGGGGCAACATATATTGATGTAAATGCAGGAGCCCGGATAGGCCATGAAGAAGAAGATATTAAATGGCTGTTAGAAGTGGTTCAGAAGGCCACGGATCTTCCGTTGTGCATAGACAGCCCTGACCCTGCAATTCTTGAAATGGCATATGACCTGGTGGAAAAAACTCCAATGGTCAATTCCATCAGTCTTGAAAAGGACCGTTTTGATCCGATGGTTTCATTTCTAAAGGGCAAAGAGTGCAGGATAATTGCCCTTTGCATGGATGACTCAGGCATGCCCAAGAGTGCGGAAGATGTTATTTCCCGCGCAAAAGCCATTGTTAAAGAACTTGAAAATATCGGTATGAAAAGAAATGATATTTTTGTAGATCCCTTGATTCAGCCCTTGAGTGTTGACGGAAACAACGGACCAATAGCTATGGAAGCTGTAAAAACAATTATGCAGGACCTTGAAGGCGTTCATACAACAGGCGGGCTTTCAAACATATCCTATGGACTGCCGCAAAGAAAGATTATTAATCGAATTTTTTTGGTAATGATGATGGCTAATGGATTTGATTCTGCCATAATGGACCCGTTAGACAAAGATATCATGGCAGCTTTAAAAACAGGAGAAATGATTGCCGGACATGACAATTTTTGCATGAACTTTATAAAATCGGTCAGGTCTGGAGAGATAAAAGCTTAAACCAAATTGGACTTTTTAAATTGATGCTAATAACTGCTGAAACCATAATTCGGTTAAAGAATTTGAAGTACATCGGCATACTTGCTACCGGATATGATATGGTTGATACAGAGGCTGCATGTAGATGCTTGCTGGATATTACAGTTTAAAATTTTAGAAAAAATATTCAAGGACAAGACAGAATTAAACACCAAAATTAAGAAATAAAAATGTCAAATAAAAAATACAATATCCGCCTCCTGCCACATGACAAGCAGATTGAAGCACAATACGGCAAATCTCTGATGGAATCATTCATGAATAAAAAAATTTTTTTAAGGGCAGACTGCGGTGGCAAAGGAAAATGTAAAAAATGTCAGGTCGAGGTTGTTGAAGAAAACGGTGAATTTGCATTAAAAGAAGCATGTACATTCACTGTTTCCGGGAATGTTACTATTGAAATTCCGGAAACATATATGCTGTCCTCTCATATAATCAGCAAGGCACCAGTATCTCTTCCTGAAAGTTTTCAAAATAAATTCAAAGATGCTGATGCCGGGGATTCCTACGGTATTGCAGTGGGTCTTGGTACAACCACCATTGCTGTCTATCTTTGCAATACTGTCACAGGAAAGATTCTTTCTTCATTGTCTGTAAAAAACCCCCAGGTGTTATACGGGGATGATGTCATGAGTCGCATTGGTGAGATCAACCAGGATGGAAAAAATCTTGGGCATTTGCAAAGACTGGTTGTTAGAGCAATAGAATGGGGTATGAAAGATCTTTTGAAATTCCTTGATCTTGAAGACTACCCGGTTTCTCAAATGGTGGTGGTAGGTAATCCCACAAGGATTCATATATTTGCAGGAGTCGATCCTAAATCAATTGGGGTTTCTCCCTATCAGCCTGCTTTTTATAAACTAAAAATATTTTGTCAAAAGATTTGGGCTTTCAATCAGACAATATTTCAATTCAGGTACTGCCCCAGGTATTCGGTTTTATTGGAGGAGATATACTTAGTGCGGCAATTGCTGCAGATCTTGAAAATCAGGCAGACGGCACTCTTTTGATAGACCTTGGAACCAACGGAGAATTGCTGCTAAAGGCAAACGGCGGATTTTATGCAACCTCATGTGCAACCGGTCCTGCATTTGAAGGCGCTTCTCTTTCATGCGGGATACAGGCTATTCCCGGTGCTGTGAACAAAGTCCAAATCAAAGATCAGAAAGCTTTGCCCGAATATACTCTTATTAATTCTTCAAAATCTTCCTGGCCAAAACCTTTTGGAATATGTGGAACCAGTGTGATAAGTGCCATAGCCCAGTTTTGTGAAAAGGATATCATAGAACCAGGCGGTGCTTTTAAAAAAGATATAGTGATTTCAGCTTTAAAAAATGATTCTTCCGGTAAAACACAATACAATATTGTGCCTGAAGATTCTTCTCAAAATGGCTCTGATGTCTTTATAAACCAGAAAGATATCCGTTCAGTGCAGCTTGGCAAGGCTGCATTGATTACCGGAATTGAATTTCTTTTAGAGGAAGCAGGTATTGATGAACCTAAAAAGATCATTGTTGCAGGGGCATTTGGATCATTTCTTGACAAAGAAGACATGATGACCTTAGGGATGATCCCGGCCATGGACATTACCAAAATAGAACCCGCCGGGAATTTAGCCGGTGTAGGTGCTGTAATGACCTTGTGTGATGACAAGTATCTTGAAAAAGCAATAAATATGGCAGAACAGATTAAAGTGGTTGATTTTGCCTGTGATCATGATTTCCAGACAACCTTTGTTCAAAGACTGAGTTTCCCTTTATGAGAGATGATAAAAAATTATGCTCAAAGGAAATGAAACATGAAAGTTCTTGCTGATATTCCATTTAAACTGGATCTAAATGACCTTCTTAAACAAAATCGTATTAAAGAAGAGACTGATCATGCAGTAGAATTTCAAAGCCTTTTTGATATGGCTGAAAAAGCAGGAAAACCTAAAGCTCTTTTCAAGGAATGCTTTATTGACAAAAAGGGTACAGATACTGTTTCGATAGACGGGACTGCATTTAAAAGCCATGTATTAAGAAAAAATTTAGATTCTATTGAACGTGTTTTTGCTTATGTTGTTACCTGTGGTAAAGAAGTTGATACGATTGAAATTTTTCAGGGGAATTTTTTAAAAGAGTATTGGTTAGATACAATAAAACAGTCTCTTCTTGATTTCAGCAAAAAATATCTTGAGGAGCACCTTTTTCAAAAATACAATATAAATAAAACAGCATCCATGCAGCCGGGGTCCGGCGATATAAGTGTCTGGCCTATTGAACAGCAAAAAGAACTTTTTTCGCTTTTCGGAGATGTTGAAAAATTTATTGGAGTGAGGCTTACAGAATCATTTTTGATGTTTCCGGTTAAATCCATATCAGGTATCATTTTCCCAACTCAGGTTGATTTTAAAAGCTGCGAATTATGTTATCGTAAAAAATGCCCGAGAAGAAGACTCCCTTTTAATAAGGATTTATGGAAATCAATGCAGCAAGATGAAGCGTAAACTATACTCATAGAAGGAAATTCTGCTGGAATATCCTGCATTACCCCTTGTTAAAATCAAGGTATATTAAAATTTATATTATTGGAGAAATAAAAATGACCGAAGTTGATGTAAAGGCGGTTGTTTGTGGTTTTACAACAGTTTTCAATGCTGAAGATAAAGGGAACTATACTACTTTATTCAGTTTGAAAAGCGAATGTTCTAATTGGTGATAACACCCTGAATATAATGACTAAGCTGTTTAAAGACAAAAAACAGGTGCCTTTAATTCGAAAATTTTAAATACTTCTTTAGAAATGATTCCTTATATACCTTGTCCTGAAATTTTTGGACTGTTAAAAGCATTGGGGCTATGTGTCGGGTTGGCAATGCTCAAAAATGCAATGATAAGTTTTAAATAATTTAAACCAAAACGTTTTAGCTAGATGATTTTTTTCCCTTCAAAATTAGAAACATGGCTATGCACAATTGCCAGTTATACGCAGATAGTTGCACTCAAAGATAATCCAATCTCTAACGGTCACTGGCCTTAAAATTATTAAGAAAACCAGGAATAATCTTAACCGTTCAGGGCTGAAAAAATTCAAGCAATAGGGCGAGTCTTTTGTCTATCATTATGGGGTAAGACCCTTTATTCAAAAGGCGTTGACTTGATTTGGTAGTGCTTAGAGGTGCCCTGAATCATGCGGTGAAGACTTGGTATTCATAAGTCTGGGTTTTTTAATGGTAGTCCAAACCCTATATCTTGTGGCAGGGGAAATTTTTTTCCTGAATACGACCCTTTTTAATCGAGTGGTTTTTTTTAAAGTTATCCTGAAATAAAAAACGGCCGGGTAATAACAGGCCTACCTCTCAAGAGTTCACATCGACGGGCCGGTTTATCACCCGACTGTCGAGGCAAAACATCCTGGAGCTGGAGCAGGTCTTAAGGGTTAGGCTGTTCATCAATTAAAGTGGTACGTGAGCAGAGTTTGTTGGATATCATAAAAGGGTCGTGAGACATTTTGGTCCCTATCTTTCGTGGGCGCAGGCCCGAACATATAACTGGTTGAGGAGATATGTTCCTAGTACGAGAGGACCTGAATGTACCAACGAATGGTGTTACA
>NZ_JAIOSW010000207.1 GCF_021107415.1 Desulfobacula sp. | reverse complement strand
ATGCCCTTTTATTTTAACATGGTATGCAAGCTTGGAAAGAACAGCAGCAACTTTTTTTAAAATATCATGTCCTTTTTCAGAAAGCCTGGCCCCCCCCTGTGAAAAAAGCAAAAGATCAGACATGGTAATCACAACACCGTCGTCAGTTTTTGTCACACTGACCTCTCCTCCCAGCTTGTTAAACAAAACAAGTTCCCTGATTTCACTGACGATCTCTTCCATTTCTTTTTCGATCATCCCGCCAAGCTCATCAATCTGCTGATTTTCAGAAGGTTCTTCAGATGGAACCGCATGCATGGTAAGGCCTTCCCTGGTACCTGATTCAGGTACTGCCTGGGCACCTAATGCACTTCTTAATGATTGTACAAGTTCCTTATAGGTCTCTTGCTGGGTGGTACTCATGGCAAAAAGAAGAACGAAAAAGCACATCAAAAGCGTCACAAGATCGGCAAATGTTGCCATCCATGCCGGTGCACCCGCCTTCCCTTCTTTTTTTTCTTCCGGTGGAGGTGCGAGGGATACTTCTTCTTCAGCTTCTGCAGAAGCAACGTCATCAGCCATTTTTTATTCTCTTTTTATTACTTTTTCTCTTTGCTTTCTTGTTTATCACCTACATAAATATTTAGCTTATCTTCCATGAGTTTCGGATGTTCACCTTCTCTTATGGAAATAATTCCTTCAAAAATTATATTCATATTGGTTATTTCTTCTTCATTTCGTCCGGACAGCTTATCAGACATTGGGATAAAAAAAAGATTGGCTATAACAGCCCCGTAGAATGTAGTGATCATTGCAACCGCCATCTTCGGGCCAATGGATGAGGGATCATCCAGATTAGCCAGCATCTGTACAAGCCCGATCAATGTTCCGATCATTCCAAAAGCCGGTGCATAAGCTCCCATGCTGGACAACATATTGGCACCTGTATCAAGATTTTTTTTGGTCAATTTCATCTTTGTTTGCATGATTGCGGCAATATCTGCCGTCTTAACCCCATCCACCGTCATCTGCAGGGCCTGGGCAAGATAGGGGTCACTGGTGCTTTGTATGTCTCCTTCAATGGAAAGAAGACCGCCTTTTCTTGCCTTATTGGAAGTTTCAACCAGGTTGGTTATAATCTCTTCAGGCGACTGAAGTTTAAACATAAAGATCTTCATGACAGCCTTAAATATACTTAAAAAATCCTTAAGAGGATATCCTACCAATGTGGCTGCTATGGTACCCCCCATTACAACTAAAACCGAAGGGATGTTGACAAACGCCATAATCGAACCGCCAAGCAGTATGGTTCCAAGGATAAACCCCATACCGGAGACAACACCTATAATCGAAGCTATATCCATATCTCACGCCCTTATATAAACTATTTCATCAACAGGATATTCCCTGTTATATTTTCTAATCTTATCAATAGCTTCCTTGGTAAGTAAAGTATTTACCGAAAAAAGTTTGGTTCCCGTGTTTGTAAAAAGCGCCGTTCCAAGGGCCATGCCAGGCTCAAGCTGATGAATCCCGACACCTTTTACCCGGTATGAATCAGATCCCATATGAAGCACTGCATATTTTTCAAGCCAGGACACGATAGCAGGATCAAGTCTTGTGCCTGAGAATGCTTCCAGTTTTTCTAAGAATATTTCCAGGGATGAAATACCTTTTTCATCTCTTAATATGTCAAACACATGGGCTCCTGCTAAAATCCTGGACAACAAGGGGATAAATCTTCGTTTTAAACCCTGGGGACTGCCGGTTCCATCTGAATTCTCATTCAAATGCCGAATAATCTCAGCACAATTTTTAAATTCAGTGCAATTTAAAAGAAGATCGGCACCCTTAGCCGGATAATGAACAAAATAATCTTTTTCATAATCAGTCAGTTGATCTTCTGATTTTTGCAATATCAATTCCGGGATAAAAAGAAGTCCAACCTCATGCAACATAGCAGCTTTTCGAATATCCTCCAACTTTTTTTCATCAAATTTAAGCTGTTTGGCAATAAAATGAGCAATATGGGCAACCCGTTCACCATGCCCCCTGTTTTTTTCAACCCTTGTTTGAATCAAATTGGAAATCAGATCTGAAAATCCCTCTATATTGTGAAAAAGAACCTTTTTGATTTTTTTTATCTCTTTTTTTATTCGATTCCGTTCCTGTGTCATTTGGTTGACTTGTTTCAATGCATTGTTCAGCGTGGTTCGTTCTTCATAAAGCTCTGTTTTTGTAATTTTTAACTCTTTTTTAAATTTATCCAGATATCCAAATGTTTTTTCAAGCTTTGAGTCCTGGGTAAGGATTTTTTGATTGAGATGTTTAAACTGCTGATAAATGTTGAACTTTTCTTGAACTTCTTCAATTAAAAAAGGCTTGATTAAAAAATCATCACACCCTTGATGCAGCAGCTTCAGTCTCTTATTAGACTCCGGGTATTCAGATAAAATGAGAAAAACAGCAGGTTTAAAATTAAACTGAATTTTCAAAAACGCATTCATGCCTCTTTTAAAGGCCTGTGATTTATTTATATCCAGGTCAATAAGGATAAGATCCGGCGGCTTTGATTTTGCAAGATCACACCCCTTTATAAAATCATCACATTTTTTAAGAATAAATCCGTTTAGTTTTGAAAATTTCGATAAATCCTCAAAGGTCTTTGAATCATAGATATAAAGTAAAGAAACAAACTCTTTATCCATAACACTCTGAAAAATCAATTAAATTTTGTTTATTCGGAATAATCATTCATCCACCATTCATCCCAACGGGTCTCCATGATACTTTGAGCTATTCGTCTGCCCGTATCTGTTTTAAGTCTTTTAAGGACAATCGGCAACCATTTTTCAGGACCTTTTGCTCCGGTATCATCCATTTTTTTTAATTCAAGGATAAAAGATATCTGATCCGCATCATTAACGAGTTTTGCTTCTTTTGTCTCACCTGAATTAAACTCATCTATTAAATTTTTTATATCATTACCAAAAGAAAGGTGCTTTATCAAATGGGAAATTGCACACGCCTCATCAATAGTTGAATATTTTTTTTCTACATAGTTAAAATCTCCTGTCCTTGCCTCGGCAATATCATGAACCAGGGCCATGGTCACCAGCTTTTCACTATTAATATCCGGATCTATCCTGGCCATGGCAAAGCAGATAAAGGCTGTCATAAAGCTGTGTTCAGCAATACTTTCTTTTCCCGATCCCAGAAAAGCATATCCGGATCTAACAATATCCTTTAATATCCTCACTTCAAATAATAAGTTGGCAATATGTTTCATTTTCATTCCAATTCCTATGATATTCGCAACAATTCTTGACTTTTTATAGGACTATAGTTTAAATAAAGTCAAGAATTCAAGAATAAACCAAGGCAAATCAGGAGGAAAATATGCAAAGTCAGAAAACAATGATAGCAATATTTGTTTTAACTTTTTGGGGATTTGCTTTTTGCTCAACAGGGTTTGCCCAGGATGATAAAGAATTTATTCCGGGAGAAAACTCAGGTTTCTACTATACCATAAAAAAAGGGGATACCCTTTGGGATTTGTCTCAAAAATTTTATAATTCCCAATGGGACTGGCCAGGCCTGTGGGAATTAAATGATGATATTAAAAATCCCCATTGGATATATCCCGGAAAAAAGATACAAATCTTTTTAAAGAAAAAAATTGCGCTTAAACCAAAAATTGTAAAAGTCCAGAAAGTTGAAAAAAAAATTGTTCCCGTCAAGGTTAAGGCCTCTTTTTCTTTTTCCCAAATGGATCATATCGGGTTTATTAAAAAAAAGGCACACCCATCCCTTGGCAATATCATAAAGGAACAGGACGGCAGCCTGATGATGTCTACTAATGATATTATTTTTATAAAACCCTCAGGCAAAGGAACACTTATTCCCGGCAGAGTCTACCACATTTTCACCACCCATAATCTAAAAGAAAAAATTCATGGTCAAACATTTATCGGTGTAAAGCATCTGATCAAAGCACAGGTTAAAATACTTGAACATAAAGTGACTTATGTAAAAGCATTAATCACCAATGCATATAGAGCTGTATATAAAGATGACTTGATTATGGAATATTATAAGCGGGATTCTATTTTAACGGTTCAAGAAAATCCTAACCCTATTGATGCAAGAATTATTTGTTCCGAAGACAATAATATCATGGTTAATGATTACACTATTGCATTTATTGACACGGGAAAAGCCAAAGTTACGCCCGGACAGATATACTCGATTCTTCGGGAAAATGAGACAAAAGACCATACACTCTGGCAACCCCAAAAAAAAGAATCCATTAAACTTGAGAACCTGGAATCCGGAAAACTGATTGTACTCCATACTGAAGACATTTCATCAACCGTAATGATTATGTCTTCAAGTTATGCCATTTACCCGGATGACATGGTAAATTAATTAACCGCTTGTCGATCATTGTTAAAAATTAAGTTTCAAGGCTATATTTGATCCGAAGTAACCCTCAAAATCTCCTGGTAAGTGGTATGCCCTTTAAGCATTCTTTTAATACCATTTTTGCGTAAAAGAACAAGCCCTTCTTCCACGGCTTTTTTTCTTAGTGTTTCCAGTCCTGCATTGGAAGTTGTCAGCTGTTTAAGAGATTCCGAATACGGCATTATTTCATAAATCCCGGACCGTCCCTTATATCCGGTATTTCTGCATTTCACGCACCCTTTCCCATGCTTAAGCTTGACAACACCCTGGGATTTAATTTTAAGTCCAAGGGCAGCAAGCTCTTTTGCATCCATTTCAAACTCCTGGGCACAATAGGGGCAAATTTTCCTGACAAGTCTCTGTGCCACAATGCCATTCAATGATGAGTGGATAAGATAGGGGGGAATACCCAGATCAAGCAATCTGAAAATCGTGGACACTGCATCATTTGTATGAAGTGTGGAAAGAACAAGATGCCCTGTCAATGCAGCCTGGACTGCTGCCTGTGCTGTTTCAAGATCCCTTATTTCACCCACCATAATAATATCAGGGTCCTGGCGGAGTATATTTTTTAATACCGTACTGAATGTCACACCAATCGAGGGCTGTACGGCAATCTGATTGAACTCCTCATGTATCATTTCAATGGGATCTTCAATGGTGGTAATATTGACTTTAGGTGAAGAGAGCAATCTTAAGCTTGAATAAAGAGTCGTAGACTTTCCTGATCCGGTCGGTCCTGTCACAAGAATCATGCCGAACGGCATGGTAATCAATTTTTTATATCTTTTAAAATCATCTTGAAAAAACCCCAGCATTTCAAGATCCTGAAAAATGACATCCGGGTCCATGATTCTCAAGACCACTTTCTCACCAAATGCCACCGGGATGGTAGAAACTCTGATTTCAACCTCAGTATTATCTTTCTCCATTTTAATCCGACCATCCTGGGGCCTTCTTTTTTCAGCCATATCCAGCCGTGAAAGGGTTTTAATCCTGCTGACCACGGCATTGTGAAGTTTTTTGGGAAGCTTATAAACCGTATGAAGCACCCCGTCGATTCTCATACGAACCAGACAGATGTCCCGTTTGGGCTCAATATGGATATCACTGGCCTTCTGATCAAACGAATAGGAAAACAAATGATTAACCGCATTAACAATATGCTGGTCTGTTGAGGGCATATCATCCAGGGATTTTAAACTGACAAATTGTTCCAGGTTGCCGATATCAAGTGTCTTTGTTGAAAAAAGGTCTTCTGCCGCAGAAATGGAATGCCTGAATCCAAAAAATTCATTGATCAATTTTTCAATATCTGATTTTGAACTGACCACAGTCTTTACTTTAAGTTTTGACACCATTTCAACATCGCTGATAGCCTCATAATTAAAAGGATCAGGGGTTGCAACAATCAATTTGCCTTCCTCGACCATCAATGGCAGCAATAAATGTTTTGTGGCAAATGATTTAGAGATAGTCCCTGTCACAAGATTCAGCTCAAGTTTCAATGGATCAATTTTTTTATAGGGGACCTTCCATGCTTCAGCCAAAGTTTTATAAATCAAATCTTCATCAATTCTTTTTGAAGGGTAACCCTTTCTTTCTATTTTAAAATATAAAATAACATCAATAAAAGAAATCAGGGAGGCCTGTTGATCTTTTGACAAATCTTTATTGATTTTTTTTATCGCCTGTTTAAGGAGAAGACTTCTTACCTTGCTCTCTTTTTTTAAAAGATCCCGGGCCTGGTCCTTTGAAATTAATTTTCCTGCCAAAAGAATTTTACAGATATTTTGTGAGGAGAATCTTTTGTCTTTTAAATTCGGCATAAAATCATTTGTCCTGATGAATATAGGGTTAAAATCTTGTCTTCATATATATAATTTATAGCGTATGAAATTGTAAAGGTTTAAGAATTTTTACTTGGGGATAATCACAGGTGAATTTTAAAAATAAATCAAACTTCCTCAACCTTTTTACATCATTCATATAACGCAAGATTTGAATTTGAGGTGTTTTGCTTGACATTTAAACGCTTGTCTGTGCTAATACCAAAATTATTTTTATTTAAAGGATAGAAGTTTGACATATCTCAAATTGATATTTGCTGCTGTTTTCTGGGGAGGAACCTTTATTGCGGGGAAATTAATTTCTCACAATATAGACCCCTCCTCAGCAGCTTTCATACGGTTTTTCATCGCTTCTTTTTTTCTCATCTTTTTAACCGTAAAAATCGAAGGGCACCTTCCCAGGCTTGCCCCTGATAAAATATTTATCGTATTTTTATTGGGTCTTACAGGTATCTTTTCCTATAACCTGTTTTTTTTCTCAGGCCTAAATCATATTCAGGCCAACCAGGCATCACTGATTATTGCCGGCAATCCTATTTTTATCAGCCTTTGTTCTGTTATCTTTTTTAGGGAGCAGCTTAACTTCCTGAAAGTGATTGGGCTTTGTCTGTCAGTCACAGGCGCTTTAATTGTTATTTCAAATGGAAATCTTTTTACTATATTAACACTGGGGATTGGGAAAGGAGAGCTTCTCATCTTTGGATGTGTTGCAAGCTGGGTTGCCTATTCGATCCTGGGGAAAAAAGCCATGAATGATTTATCCCCCATTGTATCAGTCTGCTATTCATCCATTGCAGGGACTCTGCTATTGTTTTTCCCGGCCCTTTTTAAGGGTGTATTTTTGAATATGGCATCCTATAAACCTGTTGAATGGGCGAGTCTGTTCTATCTGGGATTTTTTGGCACAGTGCTTGGATTTCTGTGGTATTATGAAGGGATCAAACAAATCGGCCCGATGAAAGCCGGTATCTTCATTAACGTTGTCCCTGTCAGTGCTATTGTTCTTTCGTTCTTTATTTTAAAAGAACCTTTAACCTTTTCTTTAATTATTGGGGCAGTATTTGTTATTACAGGTGTATACCTGACCAATACTGTCGGCACAAAAAAAAATACCGGGTGATGTAAAGCATCACCCGGTATTTTTATCTATTGTAAGACGTGTTTTCTTAGTCTTCTTCAATTACAATAGCGTCTTCTTCACAAACTTCCACGCAGCTTTCGCAGCCCATGCATTCTTCAGCATTAACTGGAACAGACTTGCCATCTTCCATTTCAAATACTTCCACTGGACATACGTCTACACATTCTTCACAACCAACACATTTTTCGTGATCAACAATTGGGGTAAATGCCATTTTAATAGCCTCCTTAAAAAATTAACATTATTATATTATAAACTCATTCTTTAAATATAATCTGTATAAAAACGCTTTTATAACATTGTATTAATTAAAATCAAGTTTTTTATCACTTTAATTTGATCAGACATACAGGTATATGTTTTTCTGAATAATTAAAGAGTTTATTTATATCATTCCCGGAAAAGAGATTTAATTTAATCTGCCCTGAAAGCGAGCACTTGTCATTCACTTTTGGCATATTGTTTTCCCGGGTTCCATTGCCTTGAATTGCACGCATCAAATAGTCACAAAAATAATGTTGCCATTCACTTTTATTTTCACATTCATTTTCATGCACTTTTATTTTATCAATGTCAAGGGCATTTACAACATCTTTGCAAATAGACTCAAGATAGTCAAATACTGCCTCACTGGTAGTGATGAATAAAGGCTGCCCTCCCCCTTCTTTTTTGAATGCCCCCTTTTGAGCCATACATCCTGACCAGGTATATATCCGCTCACGGGTCATCATATCCCCTGAATCTTTATCGCCATCTGTTTTACTGCCCTTGATATCACTTGAGGGGCTTTCTAATCCGCGCAAAGTTGACATAAGCTTATGGCGAGTTGTATCCAGATTTTTTAACTCCAAATCAATGCGTTCATTTTGTTCATCACACAATTGAGCCATCTTCAAAAACAACAAATCGCGTTGCAGGGCTGATTCATCTGATAAAGCAGTATCTGGATCTCTTTTACCTTCTTTAAACCCTTTGATCCGTGATTTAATGGCTGTCACATTTGTATCACTTGTAAAATAAGGGTTGTCCTTTAAAAGTGATTTAAGATTTACTTTATTTCCTTTATGAATCCGAACCCATTCCAGATATTGTTCAAGTTTTTGTTCAACCGTCTCAAGTTCTTTGGCTGATAAAAAAAACGGAGCGATTTTCCCCTGTTCAAATAACGCCTGTAATACTTGATGATGCTTGAAATCCCGGCTTCCCGGTAAATATTGAAATGACGGGAAAAAAGCTAAAATGGTGTTTAACTGTTTTAAGGTAATATGGGTGAAGGGAAAAAATAAAAATTTATTTGTCATGACTTATGCCTTTTTATCATGAACGCTGATGCCTAAACCTGTTAACTGCTCCCGAATCCTGTCCGCCAGTTCCCAGTCATTTTGCTCTCGTGCGCGTTCACGTTCCTTTATAAGATTTTGGATTTCGCCTGAATATTCTTGTTTTTTGCCAAAACTAAAAATCTTAAGAACCAAATCAATGTCTTTAAAACAATTCACAAGTTTTTGGGCACTATCCGGATCAATTTTGTTCTGATTGATCAGCCTGTTGATGGTTTTCACATTTGCCAGCAAAGAAGAGATGACCCCTGAAATTTTTAAATCATCTTCCATGGATTGAAGAAAAGCCGATTTTATATCATATACCAATTGATCAATCTCTTTAAAATTATCTCCTTCTTTAATCACACTCAAAGTAGTAAGACACCTATTGATTTTATCCAGAGTATATTGAGCCTGTTTCAGGGATTGTTCTGACAGCACTAAGGTTTTTCTGTAATGGTTGGAAATCAACCAGAGTCGAATGGTTTTGAGGGCCCAGCCCTGGTTGACAAGGGTTTCAAGTGTCAGTGTTTCAATATCTGATGCATCTAAAGACCCGTCATAGTGAACCGGATCACAATGCAGCCAGCACCTTGCAAGCGTTGCTCCTTTTGCAGCTCTTGCAATGGCAACTTCGTTTTCATGGTGCGGGAATATAAGTTCCAGGCTGCCGGTTTGAATATCAAAATTTTCTCCCAGAAACTTCATGGCAATGGCCGCACACTGCAAATGAAGTGAAGGACGGACATTACCCCATTGGGTCTTAATCCCCACGCCTCTTTTAAGTTCTGAAAGCCGAACCCGTTTTAACAATGTAAAATCCTTTGGATTACGCTTTTCATACTCGTCAAGATCCACTGTTGCCCCGACTTTTATCTTATCAAGATTAATTCTGGAAAGATCACCATACTCGGGCAGGCTTCCAATATCAAAATAGAGAGAATGCAGTTTTTCATAGGCATGCTGATTTGATTGCAGCTGTTTTGCCACATCAACCATTTCATCAAGATGGTCTGATACTGTTGGATAGGCATCTGCTTTTCGGATATTCAATTTTGATAGATCTTTCCTAAAAAGATCTATATAGGTTTGGGTGAACTTAGAAAGTGACCTCCCTGCCTTCTGTGACCCCTGAATGGTCTTGTCATCATAGTCTGTGATATTAACCACATGATTGACAGCAATATTATGATACTCGATATATCTGACCAGTAAATCCGTAAATGCATATCTTCTGAACTGCCCTATATTGAGCCTTTCATGGACAGTGGGTCCGCAGGTGTATATAGACACTTTTTCTTTTTCAAGCGGTTCAAACCTTACTTTTGATCTTGAAAATGTATTAAAAAGCGACAAGCCGATATGGCTTTTTACAGAGAAAAGATTGGTGGACAGGTACCGTTCTCCGCTGTCTGGAAAGATAACCACGATAAGACCTTGTTTAATTTTATGGGCCTGCTCAATGGCAGCTGCCATTGCTGCGCCACTGCTCATCCCAACAAAAAGTCCTTCTTTTACAGCTAAACTGCGAGCAGCAGCAAAAGCCGTGTCATCATCAATATTCACCTTTTCATCAAGACGGCTTTTCTCCATGATCTCAGGGGTATAAGATTCCTTCATATTTTTCAGACCCTGGATCTTATGCCCGAGGTACGGTTCAACACATACAATCCAAATATCCTTATTATGCTCTTTTAATCTCCTGGAAAGCCCCATAAGCGTTCCACTTGTTCCAATGGTTGCTACAATAGAAGTGACCTTTCCATTGGTCTGCTCAATGATTTCAGGTCCCGTGGTATAATAATGGGCTTTCCAATTGGCTTCATTATTATACTGATCACAAAGAAAATATTTATCCGGATTTTCCCTGGCAAGTCTGTATGCCTCTTCAATTGCGCCATCAGACCCCAGACGTTTGGGGGTTAAAATAATCTGGGCACCCCTTGCGCGCAAAATACTTTTTCGTTCTTCACTTGCATTTTCTGCCATGGTAAGGGCAATTTTATATCCTTTAACCGCACAAATCATGGCAAGTCCGATACCCGTATTCCCGCTGGTTGCCTCGATAACAATTTTGTCTTTGGTCAATTCACCGGATTTTTCCGCCTCGTTGATCATATACAGCGCTGCCCGGTCTTTAACAGAGCCACCGGGATTCATATATTCAAGTTTGGCAAGAATCTTGACCCCTTTTACAGGATTCATCTTTTTTATCTCAACAAGAGGGGTATTGCCAATGGAATCTATAATTGAAAACGTCATTTTTTATTTAACCTTTGTCATGTTGAACTCTCCAAATCATGTATTCAAAACTTGACTTTTAAAGTATAAGATGGCTTTATACAGTAATTTTAACTGATGTGCAATTTTTTACTGGAAAGAACATGGTTAGTTTGTCAAAGCAAAAGTCTTGGCCACTTTTTGTGATATTTGCTTTTTTTTATATATTCATATCAGCCGGGGGGAGCGTAATAGCAAATTCTTTACCCCAAAATCCCGAAGAAATTTCCTGGCATATATCTGCACGGACAGTGACCTTTGACAACAAAAAAAACCTCTATATTGCCGAAAATGATGTAGTGATCACAGGAGGCAAAACCAGGCTTGAAGCAGATTATGTTGAATTCTCAAATAAAACAAAGGATGCCTTTGCACAAGGCAATGTTCTTTTAATAGCCGGTGAAGATTCCATCTCCTGCAATGCAATGAATATCAACCTTACAAGTCAAATCGGTACGATAAACAAAGGCACCATTTTTATCCAGAAAAACAATTTTTATATTAATGGTGAGATTATTAGAAAGACCGGTAAATTTACTTATAGTGCCCAAAAGGGATCCATTACATCATGCACAGGTGATTCTCCTGACTGGAAAATTTCCGGCAAAAATATCAAAGTAACTGTTGAAGGATACGGGGTTGCAAGCCATACCGTTCTTTGGGCCAAGAAGGTTCCTGTTGTCTACAGCCCTTTTCTTGTGTTTCCGGTCCAGACCAAACGCCAGACAGGCCTTTTAATCCCCAGGATATCATCATCTGACCGAAAGGGATTTGAATACGAACAGCCTCTTTTTATCGCTATTTCAAGAAATACCGATGCAACGGTATATGCAGATTACATGTCTGATCGAGGAACAAAATTGGGTACTGAATACCGATATGTTCTGGATAACAAGACAAAGGGGTCAATATTCTTTGATTTTCTTAAAGATGACAAAACAGATGATGGAACCATCAGTACAAAAAACTATAGTTTTTCCACCACCCCTCAAAGAACCAACTCTGACCGCTTCTGGTTCAGGATGAGACACAACCAGGACCTTCCCAATGGAATTACAGCCAAGCTGGATATCGACGTAGTCAGTGATGAAGATTACCTTCATGAATTTCAAGACGGATTTACGGGATATGATGAAACCAAAGAATATTTTGAAAAAGAATTTGGGCGAAGTCTGGATGAATATGATGACAATACCCGAAAAAACTGGTTGAATATCAATAAATCATGGGATAGCTACATATTCAATGTTGATGCTTTGTGGTATGACAATATTTCTGCCCGGCGCCAGAATATTGATGACACAACTTTGCAAACACTTCCAAGCATTCAGTTTGATGCTGCAAAACAGCAAATTGGTCTTTCAAAATTCTTTTATTCTCTTGATACCGAGTATCGATCTTTTTACAGGAAAGATACAAGTGCAACACTTGTGAAAGGGCAACGAGCAGATATCTACCCCAAAGTCTATCTGCCCCTGAAATTTGGCGGTTTTTTTAATTTTGAACCATCTGTTGGTGTAAGGCAAACCGTCTGGCATACCAATGAATTCACGGATATTAACGGCAATTCCGACAGTCTTCGGACAAGACAGATGTATGATATTGGCGCGGAACTATCCACAAAACTGATTAAAATCTTTAATCCCAACAATGAATTTGCTGATAAGATCAAACATGAAATTATCCCGAATATTGAATACGCCTTTACCCCGAGCATCATTCAAAATGATCTGCCGACCTTTGATTCTCTGGACAATATTCCGGAAAAAAATTTACTTACCTGGTCTCTTACCAATCATTTCATTTCCAGAAAATCCAGTTTAACCCCTAAAGGCGAAGAGAGATTAACCTACCGCGATTTTGCATATATCAAAATTTCCCAAAGTTTTGATATCAAAAGGGAAAGGGACAATGAATCAAAACCATTTTCTGATATCCTATTGGATACGGAGCTGAATCTAAATGAGTTTTGTACCCTTGATATGGATCTTTCCTGGTCTCCCTATGACAGCCATTTTAAAACATTAAACATTGGGAATACTCTCAAAGACAATCGGGGTGACAGTTTAAGAACAGAATATCGATATACTAGCAGCTCTTCAGAATCTCTGTATTCAAAGATTGATATCAGCTTAACAGACGAATTAACCGCATATTACTCCATTGAAAAAAACATACAGGAAAATAAAACCGTGGAAACCCAGGCCGGATTCACTATCAATAAATCCTGCTGGTTATTTAGCCTTTATTTTTCAGAATCACGTGGTGAACAGAGTATTACCTTTCTAATAAATCTTCATGGAATCGGAGAATTTGGTACAAAATGATTGAACGATTAAACTGGTTTGCTCTTCTGACAAGAAGTAACTTTGAGCAAATAGTATACACTAGTATTGTGAAAAAAAAAATCCAAGCGTTTTTACCCAAAACAAAAAGGAAAAGCAGGCGGAAAGATAGAAATCTCATGATAGAAATCCCGCTTTTCCCGGGATATGTTTTTGTACAATCAACGTTTGAAGCTGCTGACCAGCTCAATATTTTAA
This sequence comes from Desulfobacula sp., assembly GCF_021107415.1. The sequence continues at coordinate 3,174 of NZ_JAIOSW010000207.1, read as the reverse complement.
AAACTGTCGGGGCCGTTAGATTATTGGGAAATCAATCCGGACCCGTGCCCGTGCCCGAATCACAGGTTGAATCATTAAAAATCCTTACCAGCGCCAATATGGATCTGATCACTGGAGAAAATGTCCGCATAAAAAAAGGCCAGCCTGTGATAATTTTAGAAGGTCCTATGGCAGGGGTTAAAGGCGAGTTTGCAAGATATAAAGGCAAAGGACGTGTTGTTATCAAAATAGATGTTTTAGGACAATACGCCGGGGTTGAAGTTAAAGAAGATAATGTTGAAAGAGTCCCTGATTTTTTAGCATAACCCCTTGACTTTTTATCAAATTTTAATTAAAGTCCTTATGAAAATAATAAGATTGCAGCATTCAATAATAGAAAGAGGAAGTATGAATAAACTTGAATTGATTTCGACATTAAAAGAGAAAGCAAGCCTGACAAAATCCGAAGCTTCAGAGGTTATTAAAATATTTTTTGACTCGCTTTCCGATTCATTTATAAAAGGAGAAAGGGTTGAAATTAGGGGTTTTTGCAGTTTTTATATAAAAGGGTACAAAAGCTACACAGGCCGAAACCCGAAAACCGGCCAAAAAGTCACCATTCCTCCCAAACGGCTCCCCTTTTTTAAATGTGGGAAAGAACTAAAGGAGCGGGTAGATTATTAACAAATGGTTATTGATCAAACCATGTCTGATTTTGATCAAATGCAATACCAAGCGGAAACCGTATCCGAGTTAACTATCATCATTCAGGCAAAAAAAATTCCAAATGCCCTTCTTTTCTTTGGAAATGAGAATACAGGAAGAAAAAAAGCGGCATTTTTCTTTGCTAAGGGGTGTAATTGTTTGAAAGGGACGGGACTTGCTTGCAACGATTGTAAATCGTGCCGTAAAATAAATGCAAAAAGTCATCCCGATATCCTAAGTATCAACCCTCTAAAAGACAAAAAAATAATCTCCATATCCCAGATCCGTGAAATGGGATTAGCAATTTCATCCAGGCCCAATGAAGCCAAATTCAGAATGGTATTAATATTAAATGCAGATCTAATGAATATCCAGGCCCAGAACGCATTATTAAAAATGCTTGAAGAGCCCCCTGAAAAAACATTTTTCATCCTCATTGCCAGCAAGATATCTTTATTTCTTCCAACCATTATTTCAAGATGCCGTAAAATCAGATTTAAACCGTTGACCAACGAATTCATTGAGCAATACCTGATCAATGAATTCAAAACTGACAAGCAAATGGCGGCAATTGCATCGAAAACTGCCGATTCTGATCTTAGAAAGGCAATGATGTATTTGAATTTAACTTTGGATGATAAAGCAAAAAAGATTGACTGGATCAAAAAAAGAAAGTGGCTGCTTAAAACCCTTGCCGGCATAATTCAAGCTGACACGAATCACGACATATCAAAAGGATTGATGCTTTCACAAAAGTTGAGCTTGTATCCCGACCTAATTGATGATGCCATTGCCATTATGAAAACGTTTTTCCGGGATCTAATGGTTTTTAAATTTCATCCCAAAAAAATAGTTAATCTTGATTTTTCTGACGCTATTATAGATATTAGTCAAATGGCTGGAACAAAAAAAAAATGTGAGTGGATCAAAGATCTTTATGAAACGGAAAAAAGACTGGCATCAAACTGCACATTAAGATTAACATTGGATAGATTTTTCCTTAAAATTATTACGAACAAAGGAAAGTTAATTTATGATTAAAGTTGCTGGCGTTAAATTTAAAACAGCAGGGAAAATATATGACTTCAAAAGCAATGCTTTTGTGCTGAAAGAAGGAGACTCTGTAATCGTAGAAACCGAGCAGGGTCTTGGATTTGGCAAAATCGCCATCCCTCCCGTTGAAGTTGAAAATGTGGAAAAAAAATTAAAGCAGATTATCCGTGTTGCCACCAAAGAAGACTGTCTTAGAAGAGAAGAAATAAAAAAACTTGAAAAAAGAGCCTTTGATTTTTGCATCCAATGCATTACTGATTTAGATCTTTTCATGAACCTGTTCAGCGTTGAAAGCACATTTGATCGAAACAAATTAACTTTTTTCTACACTGCTGACGGCAGGATTGATTTCAGAGAATTAATCAAACTTCTGGTAAAAGAATTCACTATTCGGATTGAAATGCGTCAGGTCGGGATTCGCAATCTTTCAAAACATTGCGGTGGTATTGGCAAATGCGGAAGAGAACTTTGCTGTTCTTCTTTTATGCATACCTTTGAACCGGTTTCCATCAAAATGGCCAAAGAGCAGGGACTGTCATTGAATCCCACAAAAATTTCCGGGGTTTGCGGCAGACTGATGTGCTGTCTGACCTTTGAAAATGAAACCTATAAAAGCCTTAAACGCGAAATGCCCAAACTGGGTAAAAGAATCACCATAGAAGAAGGTAAAGGAAAAGTTATCAGGCAGAATGTGTTAAAAGAGAGTATCACTATTCGTTTAGAAAATAATACCGAAATAGAAAAAACCATCCAACAACTGGCGAGGCAATAACAGGATCTACAAAATAATGAAAGCAAAAAAGCAATTTTTTACAACCCCCATATATTATGTCAATGCCAAGCCCCATCTGGGGCATGCATACACCTCCATCGCTGCTGATGTTGCAACAAGATTCAAACAGATGGATGATCATGAAACTTTTTTTCTAACCGGAACAGATGAACACGGAGATAAAATTGTTCAGGCAGCCCAAAGCCAGAAAACAACGCCAAAAGAATATGCAGACAATATCAGTAAGCTTTTTCAGGATCTATTGCCAATATTAAATGTCAAAAATGATCATTTTATCAGAACAACAGATCCGGATCATATCAAGGTGGTCAGCGATGTTCTTTTAAAAATTTATGACTCAGGAGATATCTATTTTTCAAGCTATGAGGGGCTGTATTGTTTTGGATGTGAACGGTTTTACCAGGAAAGAGAACTTGTCGACGGCAAATGCCCGGACCATGGCGTTGCGCCCAAGGTTATCAAGGAATCCAATTATTTTTTCAAAATGAGCAAATACCAGGAATGGCTTATCAACCACATCAAAACCAATCCTGATTTTATCCGGCCTGCACAATACAAAAATGAAATTCTTTCTTTTTTAAAGGAACCTTTGGAAGATCTTTGCATTTCCCGTCCAAAATCCCGGCTGACCTGGGGAATCACCC
>NZ_JAIOSW010000074.1 GCF_021107415.1 Desulfobacula sp. | reverse complement strand
TCATATTGGATGAACCCACTGCCGCCCTGGATGTATCGGTCCAGGCCCAGATTATTAAACTACTGGAAGATTTAAGAGAACGGCTTAATCTGACATTTTTATTTATTTCACATGATTTGTCTTTAGTAAGTTATTTTTGTGACCGGGTAATTGTCATGTATTTGGGGCGAATTGTCGAAATTATTTCCGCCGATTTAATAGGAATATCCCCATATCATCCTTATACCAAAGCGCTGATTGAGAGTGTTTTCAAAACAGTGCCGGGCCAAAAAAATTATGTTTCCACGCTGGAAGGTGAAGTCCCAAGTCCATTTAATTCACCATCCGGTTGTGTGTTTGCCTCAAGGTGTCAATACGTGAAATCGATCTGTCGGGAGGAATTTCCTGTATTGGAACAAACCAAGGAAGAAGGCCTGGTGGCCTGCCATTTTCCTTTAAATTTTTAAAATCAAGTTGATAGGAAAAAAATGTGTGATTTATTAATTACAAATGGGAAAATTATTGATGGTTCCGGTTCTCCTGCTTATACATCTAATATTGCAGTTAAAAATGGGAAAATTGAAAGGATAGGGACTTTGATTGATATCAATTGCGATAAAGTAATTGATGCTTCCAACCAAATCGTATGTCCCGGATTTATTGATATTCATTCTCATACTGATGCCACTATAATGATTAACCCTAAAGCGGAAAGTAAAATCAGGCAAGGAATAACCACTGAAATCGTGGGGAATTGCGGCATGAGCGCAGCTCCCTTATCAACTGCTTTTTTAGCGGAAGTGAAAGATCATCTGAGTGTTAATTCTGATTATGGAAAAGCAAATGAAATCGGAAAATTCTGGATCACATTTGGAGAGTACATTAAGTTTTTGAATGATTTATCCCCGGGAATTAATCTCATGCCTTTGGTTGGCTTTGGAACCTTGCGGTGTGCTGTGATGGGATTAAAAAGCGGCCCGCCAACCAAGGATGAAATGAGAGGGATGGAAGACCTGCTGGAAAAAAGTCTGGAAGAAGGAGCCGCCGGTCTATCGACGGGTCTGGAATATGTTCCGGATTCTTTTAGCCATGTAGATGAATTGATTCGGCTCTGTCGCGTTGTTAAACGGCACAATAAGCTTTATGCCTCTCATATCAGGGGAGAATCACAAAATTTATTTACTGCGATTGAGGAAGCAATACGTTGCGGAGAAGAGTCCGGGTGTCAGGTTGAGATCTCACATTTGAAGTTAGGCGGAAAATTCAATTGGGGTAAAACAGATCAATTGTTTGGTTTTTTAGAAAGCGCAATTTCAAGAGGCGTTCATCTGTCCTGGGACCAATATCCCTATATTGCATGGGGTACAGGGTTGGTGGACTATATTCCGCGCTGGGTAATACAGGACGGTCATCAAAAGATGATTGAATATCTAAGCGACAATCCAACCAGAAAAAAGATTCGTCTGGAAATTAATAAGGCGATAAAACTCGGAACTCATGCGTATAATACTGCTCCATGGGAAAACGTTCAAATTGCAATGGTGAAATCACCCGAATACAAATCTATTGAGGGGAAAAGAATTGCTGTGATTTGTAAAGAATTGAAGATTGATCCCCTTGATTTTATTTTTGATCTGTTGATTAAAGAGATAGGATCAGTGAAAACATTGGTTTTCTGTATGGATGAAGAGGATATCAAGACGATCATGAAACATCCACAGACAATTATTGCCAGTGATGGGCGAGCCGTTGCTACTTATGGTGAATTAAATGTGGGGAGCACACATCCCCGGTATTATGGGGCGTTTCCTCGAGTACTGGGAAAATATGTTAGGGATGAGAAGGTATTATCCCTGGAAACAGCAATAAAAAAAATGACCTCAATGCCGGCCAAGATCATGAGATTGGACAATAGAGGAATTCTTGCGCCTGATAAGGTTGCGGATATAACGATTTTTGATCCGAAAACTGTTTGTGATGTCGCTACATATAAAAATCCACATCAATATTCAAAAGGCATTGAGAAGGTAATTATTTCCGGCAAAGTAATTATCGACCAGGGAAATCATACAAATAAAATGGCAGGCCGAATTATCAATTGAAATTGTAGGGGTGCCTTAAGCACCCTCATACAGACAGGTTTTATAACACTGATGACACGTTCATACAATAACTTAATGAATTCTCCAAGAATAGAAATCAACCTTGCAAAGATATACAAAAATACAAAATATTTAAAGGATTTATTTTTGACAAAAGGTATATCAATGATGGGTGTTACCAAAGGTTTCCTCGGCAGTCCGCCTGTTGCTGCTGCAATGACCGCAGCCGGGGTTGAGTTTATTGCCGACTCAAGAATAGAAAACATTAAAAAGATTAAAAAGTCCGGTATCAAAAACACCTTTGTTCTCATCCGAACACCACCCATGAGCAAGGTCAAACAAGTGGTAAAATATGCCGATATCAGCCTCAACTCAGAGATTGCTGTAATACAACAGCTGTCTGAAGAAGCCAGGGTACAGAACAAGATCCATCGCATCATACTGATGGTGGATCTGGGCGATTTGCGGGAAGGTATTTTGCCCCGGGATATGGATCAAACCCTTAAAATCATCAACACTTTTAAGGGAGTCAAAACCATTGGCATCGGCACCAACTTAGGTTGTATCGGGGCTATTCTTCCAGACCAGGAAAAAATGGATGAACTCTCAAAGATTGCCATAACATTAGAAAACAAATATAAAATTCATTTTGATCTTATTTCCGGAGGTAATTCTGCAAATTATCAATGGGTTAATAAATCTAACCGAATGGGCAGAATCAATAATTTAAGAATCGGTGAAATGATCTTTACCGGGTGTAATACAATTGACTATTCGCCAGTTAAACAACTTGAAATAAACACAAGCTGCCTTGTTGCCGAAGTCATAGAGGTCAAGCAAAAGGATTCTCTGCCCAGTGGTATCAGCGGCACTGATGCCTTTGGGGATGTTCCTGCCTTTTCCGATCGGGGAACTATCAGAAGAGCTATTTTAGGAATCGGTCGTCAGGATGTACTGACTCAGGGTTTGAGCCCGGTAGGTAATATGGAGATCATCGGTTCCAGCAGTGATCACATTATCGTTGATTTAAAAGAGAGCGCTGTTAAAGTAGGAGACCAAATTCGTTTTCATCTGACCTATGGTGCTCAGCTCTCAGCGATGACCTCTCCCTACATTGAAAAAGTTTATCTAAATGAAGGTCAATATGGACTAAATTAGTAATTTTTGATTTAATAATTATACAAGATTAGGATGAAGATATCGACTATGCGCTCAACATAATTCATAAGGTGATTGGGTAAAAATATAAGACTGCAGAGGTGATCTGGATAATATGAAAAAACTGGATGTGCTGGACAAAAAGCTGATACACTATCTGAGCGAAGACGGACGTATGCCGGTAAAAGAACTGGTCAACAAGCTGGAAATCACAAGCCCGACCCTGCAGGTGCGAATGAAAAATCTGCTACAGTCGGGTGTCTTGAAAATTGTTGGGCTTGTGGATGTCTTTAAGATTGAAAAACTCTTTATGGCCCTTGTGGCCATCAGGGTGATAGATGATTCAAAAATAGATGAAACCTTGAATGATCTTTCAAAGATGCAGGAAGTGCACAGTGTATGTGCTGTAACAGGAAGATATGATCTTTTTGCGGAAATTATTTTTTCAAAAGATATGGAAGCGCTTTACACCTTTATGTCATCTAAACTTCCCAAGCAGGGCAATATTGCTTCCAGTGAATCTTTTGTTGTGATGAAATCAAAAAAAAAATGGATGCTTATCCCGCAAGATATTGATTTTTAGAAGCCTTTTGTCAGCCCCGGGCCATCCGCTATACTTTTTTGCTACTGATCCAATGTCCAGCAAACGTGCACGCTCGTCAGTAGTTCATTTTATCCGGAATAACCCCCCGGACACCTCCTCTGGGGTTTGGTGTGTCATTTTCCCTTCGCGGGATGAGGTGAATGTGGGCGTGAAATACAGTCTGACCAGCGGTTTCTCCGCAATTTATACCAATATTGAAACCCTTAACCGTGGGATCTTTTTTAAGAATTTTATTCTTTAGCATTTCAATCAATTCATGCGCATCACACCGTTCTTGCCTGTTCATTTCAAAATAATCAAGGCAATGCCGTTTGGGGATGATGAGCATGTGGCTTTGGCTTACAGGTGAACTGTCCCTGATGGCATAGCTTGTTTTGTTTTCAGCAATGACTATTAAATTTTCTACTTTGCAAAACAGACAATGAGCTGTTGTTTTCAGATTTTTTGAAAAAATATCCGGCATGTTCATTTAATTTCAGAGGATTTATCTATATCAAAGATGGTACCTTTTAAATATCCCTTTGTTTCGTACCGGGTGATATTGGTCAGTTTCTTTGTAATCATACCTAATTTTTCTGTTTGCGATAATATTTTATTGATCAGGCTGATATTCGGATCATCATCTTCAATATTTAATTTGAGAAGTTCCAGGCTGCCGAGAATGACCTGTAGCGGCTGATTCATTTCATGGCAGATGCCGCCTGCTGTTTCTATGGCCACAAATACTTTTTCAGTTTTTTTCAAGTCTGTAATATCATTGACAAAGGCACAGATCCCATCGACATGGTTTGAGTTCTTAAAAATTGGATATAAATTAATTTCATAATATTTTTCATCTCTTTTTCTCTGGTAATTGATGGGCTTGCGAGTTTCCATCACTTTGTCTACCAGCATTCTGAGTCTGGAAAAATCATTTTCTTCAAAAAATATTTTAAAATTTTTACCGATCATTTCCTGGGGAGTTTTATTAAACAGCAAAGCACCAGGGGTATTCACGTTAATAATTTTTCCTTTAACATCAAACAGATAAATCAGGCTGTTTGTGGCATTGAACATTGCCCGTATGGTGCTTTCACTTTTTTTCAGGGCATCAATGGTCTGTTTTTTTGATTGATCCGGTAACATATTCACTCGCTTTGCCTGATGTTTATACCCAGTTTTTTTAATGTTAAAATATACCACAAAGAAAAATTCAATAAAAGGCTTATGCTTATTTTATTTTGCCTATTTCATTCTGTATTGTTTATTCAAAAAATGTGTTTATTCTTAAACTTAAATCTTTGCAGATAAAAAATGTGGATTCAGCACGGAATGAAATTTTAGGAAAATAAATTTTTAATTGAAAATTGGCCTGTTTATCATAATATATATTGTGTTTAAATATTCATTCATGTGGTATATAATTTGCTTATTAACTTAGTAATTGATATTTTGTTTGAAATAATAAATTAATTTAAAACCGCTAACACAAAGGAGAATAGCATGGAATTCGGATCGGTTGATAAAATATTAGATTTTGCCATTGGCAAGGAAAAAGAGGCAGTTGAGTTTTATACATCTTTAGCTAAAGAAGCTACCATGGCATCACTGAAGCAAACATTTGAAGGTTTTGCAAAAGAAGAAGAAAAACATGTTAGTCTTCTGTCAGATATGACAGGCAATAAAGAAAAAATTGATTCCTATAAATTTAAAGAAATTACAGATCTTAAAATCAGTGATTACATGGTGGAAACAGAGTATAAGGAAGGGATGCCCATGCCTGAAATCCTTAAAATTGCCATGAAAAGAGAAGAAAATGCAGTCAAGCTTTACTCCACACTTGCAGGCAAGACAGATCATGAAGGTGTAAAAAAAGTGTTAATGATTCTTGTTCAGGAAGAATCAAAACATAAGCTTATTTTAGAAACAATGTATGATGATTATCTTGCTGACCAAGACAATTAATTAATTAATCAATCAATTAATTCTCGTCAGTAAAAAGGGTTGATGCAGGGGCTTATCAACCCTTTTTTCAGATACAAACTAAGAGTGCCGGAGTAAGGGCCCACTCAAAAATAACTTTACATTTTGAGAGCTGATTCATCCTGTTCTACTTCGTTGTGAAAACACAGCATATGCCTGATATTCCTTAGTTTCCACGCCTTGTAGGCCAGGCGACTCAACTCTCAAAATCGGTAATTTATTTTTGAGTGAACCCTAAAGGAAGAAAAGTGGATTTAAAATATCTTTTCAGACCATTGACTATGGCGGTTATCGGAGTGTCCACATCACAGGACAATCATCCGGCTAACGTGATTTACAATAAAAATCATTTGCGGTATCCGGTTAAAGCATTTCCAGTGAATCCAAAAGGGGGAATCCTCAACAGGGAAAAACTTTATCCCAGTGTTGAGGATATTCAGGAAGACATTGATATGGCAGTCATTGCCGTCCGTGCGGAGGTTGTTCCCGGGGTGGTTGAGCAATGTATACGAAAGGGCGTTGGAGGTGCTGTGATCATATCCGGCGGATTTGCTGAATCTGGAAATTTAAGGCTACAGCAACAGGTGCTGGATATAGCAAAAGAAGCCGCGTTCCCCTTTGTCGGCCCCAATTGTCTTGGGATTTATGCTTCGGATTATGTGGATACATTTTTTCTCCCGGGAGAACGAATCATTCGTCCTGATAAGGGCAATGTCGGTTTTGTCAGCCAGAGCGGGGGCGTCCTAGTGGATCAGATGGTTAAATTTGCAGGTCAGGGTATTGGCATATCCCTTGCGGTGAGCATCGGGAACAAGGCTTATATCAGGGAAACAGATATGCTGGACTGGTTTGATCAGGATCTTGAGACAAAGGTGATCGCTTTTTATGTTGAAGGGTTTGAAAAAGGGGAAGGGCGACAGTTTATTAAAAAAGCGGAACAATGTTCCAAGCCCGTGATAATCTTAAAGGCCGGAAAGAGCAAAAAGGGGATTGAGGCTGTTTCCAGCCATACCGCGTCCCTGGCTGGGGATTACAGGGTTTTTTCTGAAATCATGAAACAATATTGTGTGGCTGAGGCAGAAAATGAATATGAACTGACGTCTTTTTGCGAGTCATTAAGCTGTTATCCCAAAGGCATAAAAGGCAATATTGGTATTATTACTCTGAGCGGCGGACATGGTGTTATTGCTGCCGATGCCTGTGAGCGGCATGGTATATCCATCCCCGGGATAGAATCTGCAACAATAGATATTATTAAGGAGAAACTGACACCTGGAATCAGAAATATTGTTTCCCTTGACAATCCTCTGGATCTCACCGGAAGCTCGACGGATTGCGATATTGTTACAACTGCAAGACATTTGTCAAGGGATGATAATATCGACTGTATCATGGCTCTGTTGATTCCTTATTCGCCGGGTATTTCTACTGATATCGGGGCTAAACTCAGCCAGGTGGCAAGAAATGAAGGCAAACCAATGATCGCATATGTTCCAAATGAAGATAAATATAAAATTATTATCGAAGGGTTTGAACTCAATAATATTCCCGTGGCATCCTCTGTGGAGGGGGCAGTGCTCATGGCCAAGGCATTGATGAGGTGCAGACCATGTTAAAGGAAAACAGCAAAAAAATTATAGAAAAAAGTAAATCCTTGGGATGGGTGCTGGAACCGGATGCCAAGGAATTAATGAAATTACAGGGGTTTGATATACCGGAATTTATTTTAACCAATTTCTTTGAAGAAGCAGATCAGTTTTTAAAGAAATTTGATTCTCCAATTGTGGCAAAAGCTGTTTCAAAAAAAATTCTTCATAAGACAGAGCATCAGGCTGTTGTTACAGGAATTTTGTCAAAAGATCACCTGAAAAGTCAAATGGTAAGACTGCAAAAACTACCCGGGTGCGAAAATATCCTTGTTGAACAGATGGTTCAGGGCGTTGAGGTCATTATCGGGGCAAAAAATGATTTTCAGTTTGGACCGGTTATTGTCTTTGGCATTGGCGGCACCTCTGTTGAAATCTATAATGATACGGCAGTCAGGATGGCACCGCTTAAACCAAACGATGTTTTTTCCATGGTTGAATCTTTGAAAGCAAAAAAGATCATATCCGGGTATCGGGGAAAATCTGGTGTGAATATGGAGGTTTTAACCCATTTACTTGTTAATTTTTCCCTGTTTGTCATGGAACTTGAAAATGATTTTGAATCTGTGGATTTAAATCCCGTTATTTGCACCAGGGATCGGTGTATCATTGCTGATGCAAGAATCATATTGCAATCATCCTGATTGAAAAAGTGATGGTCGATACACACTTGTATCATGAGACAAAGAAATAGATAAATATAAGGAAATATTTATGCCTGATAAAAGCCAGTTGAAAATAATATCCTGGAATATAAATGGATTGCGGGCAGTGATGAAAAAAGATTTTATAAAGATTATTCATGACCTTGATCCCGATATTCTCCTGCTCCAGGAGACAAAACTCCAGCAAGCTCAGCGGACCGATGAGATGATCCGTTTGCATTCCTATGAATCATTCTGGTCCTATTCAACTATTAAAAAAGGATACAGCGGCGTTGCTGCCTATTCAAAACCAAAATCTGAAAAAGTGACCACTTCATTTTTAAAACCTGAATTTGATAATGAAGGGCGGGTCATTCAACTGGATTATGATAATTTTATTTTATTTAATATTTATTTTCCAAACGGTCAGATGAGTGAAGAGCGCCTTCAGTATAAACTTGATTTTTATGACTGGTTTTTAAGCTATGCAAACAAACTCAGGGATCAGGGAAAAAGCCTGATTATTACCGGTGATTTTAATACGGCTCATAATGAAATCGATTTGAAAAATCCAAAACCCAATTCCAAACGATCCGGGTTTTTAAGAATTGAAAGGGATGTCCTGGACCGTATGGTTGATCAGGGGTACGTGGACACTTTCAGGTATCTTCATCCCAAAGAAGTTAAGTATTCATGGTGGTCTTACCGGTTTAATGCAAGAAAAAACAATGCCGGCTGGCGGATTGACTATTTTTTTGTAACCAGGGACCTTATTGATAAAGGCATTGTTAAACAAGCCTTTATTGATAATGACGTGTTTGGATCAGATCATTGCCCGGTGGGTCTTTTGATAGAAATTTAATATAGTTAATCTTTATACACCAGCTTCCCGCCAATATGCCCTGCAATGCCTGCAGCAATCAGCATAAGGATGTTTATGCAAAGAAATATCCAGGCTTTGGGCGATGATAGAATCTTTGGGTCTAACAGGTACCAGACAAAATTTATCACACATGAAACAGTGGTCAGTGCAGCGGTCAGGATTTTTAATTTAAAAATCATGGTCATGGTCCCGTTAAATTTTTTTTTCCATTCAAGAATTCCTGTGAAAATCACAAGAGGAAGGGCAATGATGACAAAAATAAGGTTAATAAAAGCGACTTTGGAAAGAAGGTCATAATCAAATATCCAGGCCGTAAGCCAGAGGATGACTGCTATGGGCAGTATCCCATTTGGCGTGTGCACTAAAACCGGGTGGGCATGGTGCTTGACCAGTAATGATTTGATTTTTTCAAAACCTGTCTTTTTAATGGCAGGGACGGGTGTCTGACCCTCATCTTTTGTTCCCAATTCTTTTCTTTCGGGTTTTTTTCTTTTGGGCATTTTTTCCGGTATGGAGGCTTCATCAATTTCCACGAATTTGCTTGCGGGTACGCCACAAATCGGACATTTTTCAGGTGGTGTGTCACCTCTGTGAATATATTTGCAAACTCTGCATTGCCAAACTTTCATACAATAACAGAAAACAGACTTCTTCAAAACTAGCGTTTTGGGCCAGATCTTCAATTAAAAAGCCTCGATAGATCAGTTTTCCTTCTTTTCCCCGGACATCACAAATCTTTGAACTGGCCACATCAATGCCACGAAGGCCGGTATTCATAACAGGTAATATACAGTCATCCATGAGGGTCTCCTTAAAAACTAAAATATTTTTTCAGGGGGTCTTCTTTCAGGAACATCTTCCGACTCGATTTCATTGTTATGAAGTGCCTTGGAAATGTAAAGTCCGCAAAAGCAGGCCCCGTATTCTTCCAGGTCAGATTCCCGGTATTCACAGGGACAGATGATGTCTTTGTCATTTTCCCTGTCACCACAGGCAAGCCTGCAGGGACAGGCCATATATCCATATCGCTCTTTATTTAAAAGAAGAGCCTCAAGAAGCTCAAACACCAGATCCTTATCCTTATTAAAGTGAATCCCTTTTGCTTCCTGGGATTTTTTTAATGCTGCATAGAGTTGTTCAATTTTCATTTTTAATCCCTAAAGCCTCCTTAATTTGTTTTTCTTTATATCCGACAATGACGGTGTCATTAATTTTAATTGTGGGAAAAGAACAGCGGGGATTCATTGCTTTAATATCTGCCAGAATGGCTTTTCGCTCTGCTCCTTCCAGGTCATCCACCTCGATGTAGTCATATTCAACATTGCATTCGGAAAGCAGTCTTTTGGTTGATTTGCAGTGGCTGCAGGTACTTAATGCATATAATATTGTTTTACTTTTGGTCATATGTTTCTCCTTTGCAGGGATAAGTTTAAAATAATAAAGTCTGCACGATTTGTGCCAGGTTTACAAGTTTAAAGCAAAATTTGGATTAAGTGAACTCCAAAGATTTTAATTTTGTATGGTCTGATTTTTGCAGTCTAAAATTTTACAGAAAAAATTATTTTTTGAATACAGGTTTGCTAAAATTAGAATGAATGATATTCTCGCCAGAGCCTAAATCAAAAAAGGAGAAAATTAATGAATCAGTGGTATTGTTCTGTTTGTCATGAGACATTTAATAGTGAAAATAAACCCGGCATATGTGAGGTTTGTCATGCAGACGATAGAATGATTATGAATATGAAAGAGATCCCCCAATTCCTTGAACAGGTAAGGGATCTGGCCAGGAAAAAGCTCAAGGGAATCTGTGCGGCATATCCGTCATGTGACGGCAACTTTGATAAAATATGCCAGCGTGAAGCATATGGAAAACCCATCGGGCTTGGCGGTGTAGGGCAGGGGCAGTCTTTCAGGGCAAATGTTGAAGCCCTTGCAGACATCCAATTGAATATGTCGGTATTGGGAGATCATTTTGAACCGGATACCTCTTGTTCCTTTCTGGGCATTGATCTTGAATTTCCGGTGCTGGCTTCATCTACGGCAGGTGCCCAGAAGTATAATGATGCTCTAGATGAAACCATGTTCTGCACATCAGTATTAAGAGGATCAAAAGAAGCGGGCACCATTGGACTCCGAGGGGATACCTGGTTTTATACACCCGAGGATAACCCGTCGTTAAATGCCATGAAAGCCTGTGACGGGTATGGTATTCCCATATTCAAGCCACGGGCACAGGATGTTTTAAAAAAGCTGATTGAAAAAGCTGAAAATTATGGCTGTAAAGCCGTTGGTATAGATCTGGACGGTTGCGGGTCAACCATTATGGCATTGCATGGGCAGCCTGTATTTAAAAAGAGCGTCAAAGATATTGAAGAATTGGTAAAATTCACATCGCTGCCCTTTATTGCCAAGGGTATCATGATCCCGGATGAAGCGCAAAAGTGTGCGGACGCAGGTGTTTCGGTTATCGCAGTATCTAATCACGGGGGTCGGGTTCTGGATTCAACCCCTGGCGTTGCCACCCTGCTGCCCTTGATCAGAAAAAAACTTGGGAATTCCGTTACAATTACAGCCGATGGGGGTGTGAGAACCGGGTATGATGTGTTGAAGATGCTGGCACTGGGTGCAGATGCAGTCCTTTTGGGAAGAGACATTATCCGGGCAGCGGTCGGTGCCGGAACCCTGGGTGTGAAACTGCACCTTGAGCACATCAAAAAAACCTTGAAAAAAGCCATGTTTATGACCGGAACAAAGACCATCAAGATGGCGGATTCAAAAATTTTATTTAAACATAGTTAAACAAAGGAGAAAAAATGGGAAAAGTTTTAATTGTATACGCATCAAGATCTGACGAGACAAAAGGGATTGCCGAATTGATCGCAGAGGGTGTTCGCATTTCAGGACATGATGTTGATGTTAAAAAAACAAGTCAGATTAAGAGTGAAGACGATTTAAAAGGGTATGACGGATATGCATTTGGTTCGGCAACCTATCATGGTGAAATGATTACATCCATGAAACAGATTCTGTTTATAGCAGAAAGAGCAGAGCTTAAAGATAAGCCCGGTGGTTCTTTTGGTGCCTATGGCTGGAGCGGTGAGGCTCCGGGAAGAATATTTGAGACCATGGAGAATATTTACGGTATGAAAATGGTGTCAGGCCCTTTAATGCTCAAGGCAAGCTGGGTAGGAGGGGGAATTCAGGCCGCTCAGGAATATGGGAAAAGTATTACAGCAATGATTTAGGATGTCATAATGAATGAAAACAGCTTGATATTGGCATGTTCAAAGTGCAAAGCAAAAAACAGGATTCCAATATCCCGTATAGATGAAATGCCAAAATGCGGGAAATGCGGGAATGCATTGCCGGTAGAAATGTTCAGCCGTCCGGTCAATGTTACGGACAGCACCTTTGATCGGGAAGTGTTGGCTTCAACACTTCCCGTACTGGTGGATTGCTGGGCACCCTGGTGTGGTCCCTGCAAGGCGGTTGGTCCGGTTCTGGATGAGCTTGCCGTAAAATACAGGGCAAGGTTAAAAATAGCCAAGCTCAATGTGGATAACAACCCGCAGATTGGATCGAGATATTCCATCTCAAGTATTCCGACCATGCTTTTGATAAAAAATGGTCGGATCATTGATACACTGGTGGGTGCATTGCCAAAAGAACAATTGGAATTGCAGATTGCAAGAATTCTTTAATGATAAAAATGAAGAATTTATTCAATGGTTAAATTGTCAGTGGAATATTGAATTTGAATGTGTCCGTGGGGATATTGATATCCAGGGCAGTCCCGAACGGACACTCTCCCGTGCGGTACTTCAGGATAAAGACGGCACGCTTTTTTTGCTTGAAAAATTTTCTAAAAATAAATTTCAAATTCGGCAAAATGTTGCAAAAGCAATTGAATATTTGAATGATAATGGCTTGAAACTTGCCTTATTATACCAAAAATCCAATTACGGGGAATTTTTGCCGTTTTTTAAGGACGTCTGTTTTCAACTTTCTCGTTTTATAGATGGTACTGTATTAAAGCGGCCGGACTACCTGTCCTCATCAAAGATGGGAAACAGTTTTGCATTGTTTTTAATGGGTCTCTCCAAGGCCTCTGCTAATATAGGAAATAACATCTCTTTTGAGCCTTTTTCCATTAAAAAATATATTTATAAATTATTCAGTGAAATGAAAATTTATGATAATTCGGCCTATAAAAAATATCTTCCATTTTTAGCATTTTTAGAAAAAGAATTCATGGAGATTCATGACAATCTGCCAGTTTCTTTTTGTCATGGAGACCTGCATCCTTTGAATATTATTTGGAATCATGATCAAATAAGGGCTGTGATCGATTGGGAATTTGCCGGAATGAAACCTGCTATATATGATGCGGCCAACCTTGTCGGATGTGCCGGAATTGAGAACCCGGACGGTCTGGGAATGCCCATGGTTATGACTTTTATAAAAGAGCTGCGAGGCAAAGATATCTTTAGTAAAATGGGGTGGCGGTTTTTTCCGGAATACCTCCTGGCACTCAGGTTTGCCTGGTTATCAGAGTGGCTCAGGAAAAAAGACAAACAAATGCTAGAAATGGAAGAAGTCTATATGGGGATTCTTGTCAATAACATGGATATTTTAAGACAGGGATGGCAAATTTGAAGATTTGTTTGATACATATTTGTATTGTCTGCTATGGAGTGCCGGTACGATTATTTGAGACATGAATGTCTCTGTCATCTTTATCTAATAGTATTTCACATTTATCATGTATTGCGATTTGTTGAACCAAAGGGGC
The DNA here is from genome assembly GCF_021107415.1 of Desulfobacula sp. The sequence goes on along the minus strand of NZ_JAIOSW010000074.1, from coordinate 4,130 downwards.
TTTCGCAAAGATAGCATCTGGTTTTGATCAATTGGCATGAGGTTTGCTAAATACTGAATATAGAAAGGGTAATAAAAAATCCAGGCAGGAAATATTTCTGGAAAATTCGTTGTAAATGGCGTATAAAATTTTGTATCTCTATTTGATTTTTTTTATTCACCTGTATTTTTTTAGAACCTAAACTTCATTTTGTGGAACTATAACAATAATAAAACCTAAAAAAAAAGGAGAGATTGAGAATGGCTGAACAACTTGGTATTTATAAATGCAGTAAATGTGGGAACATCGTACAGGTACTTCATGGAGAAAAACCACCGGTCATGTGTTGTGGACAGGAAATGGACCTCCTGATTGAAAATACTGTGGATGCAGCAGTGGAAAAACATATTCCTGTAATTGAAAAAAGTGATGGCGGGTATTTGGTGAAGGTCGGCAGTGTTGCCCATCCCATGGGAACTGATCACTGGATAGAGTGGATTGAACTTGTTTCAGAAGATAATACACTTATCCAAAGACAGATGCTGACACCGGCAAGTACACCGGAAGCCCAATTTAAAACCGATGCTGCTAATGTTGTTGCAAGGGCCTATTGCAATCTTCACGGTCTTTGGAAATCTTAAGGCTTGTTTAAATAAATACACATAAAAATTAAAAACCCATAGTATGCTAAAGCCAGGATACTATGGGTTTTTATTTTGAAACGTTAATTCTCCTCAATCAATTTCCCGGCAAGAAGTTTGATATGGCTCATTTCTTCCTTGATAATATCATCAATCTTTGATTGACCCAGTTTTGCAGAAACCAGTTCTTTCATCCCCAGATAAAATGCAATGGAATCTTTTTCTGTCTGAATAGCAGTGCTCAATATGCTCTTAAAGCTGTTATCGGGCTGGTCTTTTTCAAAAAAGACCCGGGTATCAGCCAGTGCTTTCAGATAAAGGACATTCTCATCATCGGGATCAAAGGTTGCAGCAAAGGTTTCCTCATCTTTTAATTCTTTTAGCATATTTGCAAAGGTTACTTCATGATCGTCTTCCATGGAAGCCAGCTCAAGAAGAAATTGTTTGTGTTTTTCCTCTTTTACCTGTTTTGCAGCATTCCGATAAAATATTGCACCATTTTGTTCAATTTTTATAGCAATTTCAAAAATATCTTTTGCATTAAACTCGTTAGCCATGATTCCCCCCAGGTTATCTCTATAACCTTTCTTTTAATGTTTTAGCGATTTTTACGCCCAGATCAAAACATCTGTTCAGATCATCTTCATCAGGAACATATTGAACTTTAACACCATCATCAATGATATCCAGTTTCATTTCAGTAAATTCTTTATTAAGGATTTTTACTGCTTCACCACTCCACCCGTAAGAACCAAAGGCAGCCGCAATTTTATTCTGAGGTTTCAGGCCTTTGATATATGTCATGACATCTGCAATAACAGGGAAAATACCGTTATTGAGAGTAGGAGAACCTACCACAATTGCTCCTGCTTCAATAATTTCCGTCATGATATCGCTTCGATGACATTTCCTGGTGTTCATGAGTCTTACATTCACATCTTCCGATTCAATACCGCTGGTAATGGACCGGGCCATCTTGGTTGTACTCTCCCACATGGAGTCAAAGAAAACAACCACCTTGTTTGCCGGTTCCTGTTTGGACCATTTATCATAGAGGTTAATGATTTTAGACGGGTTATCCCGCCAGAGAATACCATGATCCGGGCAGATCATATTGATCTTCAGATTCATTTTTGCAACATCTTTTAAAAGTGCCTGTACCCTGGATGAGAAGTGAAGAAGAATATTGGCATAGTATTTTCTTGCATGGGGGATGATTTCATCTCCGATTTCGTCGTCAAAGAACATGTCGCCGGCATAATGCTGTCCAAAGGCATCACTGGAAAACAAAATGGCGTCATCCACAAGATAGGTGAACATACTGTCCGGCCAGTGAAGCATTTTTGTCTCAAGAAAAGAGAATGTTCTGTTTCCGACTTTGAGTTCATCACCACTTCCCACAACCTGAAAATTAAAGTCACGATTAAAATGGCTTTTCAGATTTTTGGCACCCATCTTTGAACAATAGACGGGTTTGTCTTCACCGATTATCTGCATCAGTTTGGGGATGCCCCCGGAATGGTCCATTTCCGTATGATTACTGATAAGCATATCAATTTTTTTTGGGTCAATAATTCTGCTGATATTGGAAAATAGTTCATCTGAAAATTTTTCTTTTACCGTATCAATGAGAACATTTTTTTCACCCAGTACTAAAAATGCATTATAGGTTGTACCTTCATAGGTGGAATAACCATGGAAATCCCTGATATCCCAGTCACGGCATCCAACAGAATATATCCCATCCGCTATTTCAATGGGTTTATACATTTATTTTATACCTCCCTTAATAAGTAATAAATATCAATTTAAATATTCACTAAATATGTTTTACTGCTCTTAACTGTCTCCAAAATTAATGCAAAGAGTATGCCTTAAATTTGAGTTTTATTTCCTGATAAAAAGTGTTTTAACTTGAAGATTATTATTATAATATAAAAAACGCAAAATCAATGAATCATTTATTCAATAGAGTAAAATATGCGTCATAATGTTTATATAAAAAAATCAAAGATAAAAGCACCCGTTGAAACTCTATTTTCGTGGCATGCGGCAAATGGAGCCATTTCAAGGTTGACGCCGCCGTGGGCGCCCTTAAAAATGATTGCGCGCAAGGGTAATGGTATTCAAAAGGGAGTAAAGGTATCCTTCAGGCTAAGTATTTTTAAGATACCCATGATCTGGGAGGCACAGCATATAGAATACCAGGAAAATAAAATATTCAAAGATCGTCAGATAAGAGGGCCGTTTTCCAAATGGGAACATACCCACAGGTTTGCAGCGGACGGCAAAGAAAACTCAACCATGGAAGATAGTGTTGAATTTGAATTGCCGCTTGGAATTTTAAGCCGGCCATTTTACAGGTTTGCCAAAAAAGAGTTTGAAAGAATGTTCAGTTATCGGCACAGGGTGCTTAAATACGACCTTGAACATCATGTGGACAAAATTCCCAAAAAAAGAATCCTTATTTCCGGTGCCAGTGGAACCATAGGAAGTACATTGGTCCCGTTTTTGAGAACCTGTGGTCATGAAGTGATCCGGCTGGTTCGAAAAGAGAGTAGCCTTTTAGAGGATGAGCTTTTCTGGGATCCTTACAAAAATATACTTGATCTTGAAAATGCAGGATACTTTGATGTTGTCATCAATTTAAACGGTGTTGATATTTCAAGGGGAAGATGGACGGAAAGCCAAAAAAAAAAGATTGTTGACTCCAGAATAATCCCCACCCGGCTGCTTGTGAAGAAAATGGCAGACCTTGATCAAAAACCCGGGGTTTTTATTTCTACTTCTGCCATCGGGTTTTATGGTGAAGGAAAAGATAAGGTATTAACCGAGGATAGCGGTGTGGGCGATAGTTTTATTTCCAGGGTTTGCAAGCAGTGGGAAGATGCATCCATTGATGCTCAAAAGTCGGGCATCAGGACTATTCAGCTAAGGATCGGAGTCGTACTAACCCCGGCCGGCGGAGCTCTTAAAAGAATGGAACTGCCGTTTAAGACAGGCTGTGGTGTGAAGCTTTCCCATGGCAGACAATACATGAGCTGGATCAGTATGGATGATGCAGTATCCGGTATCCTGTATATATTGGGTCATCCTAAACTCCAGGGGCCTGTAAACCTGGCCGCCCCAAATCCTGTCACCAATAAGGAGTTTTCCAAAACACTGGCCAACGTTTTTTCAAAAAAATTATTTTTTACCATGCCAAGATTTCTGGCATTGGCTTTGTGGGGAGAAATGGGAAAAGAAACCCTTTTGACCAGTACACGGGTGAGACCGGCAAAGCTTTTGGATAATGGGTTCTCGTTTCAACATGAAGCACTTTTGCCTGCATTCAAAGATGTACTTGGCAGATAGAATTTATATTTTTCAAATGAAAAACAACGAACACAAATAACTATAAGAGTGCCTGAAATGAATATCAAATTAAAAATATTATTTTCCATATTAATGATCACAGCCCTTGTTTTTGGATTCATTCATATTTATTTCCCGGCAGATAATTATAGTTTT
>NZ_JAIOSW010000328.1 GCF_021107415.1 Desulfobacula sp. | reverse complement strand
CCTCGAAATAAGGGTTATAAACACTCAAAGGATATCAGTGATTAAAAATGGTGTAAAATATTGAAACCGGTCAATTTCAGCTTGATTCAATCGGAAAATACTCAGTAATTTATGTATATCTATATAGGGTGATAGGGCTGTCTTTAAAGGCGTTCACTTGGTTTGCCTATACTCCATAATAACGGGTCCTACATCACAGGGATTTCACCGATCTCAATACAGGATCTGCAATAATCTCTTTGATACCGAAAAAACCAAGTACCCCGACGACTGCAACACCCAGTATAATAGTAAACAGACGCATGTTAATTAATTTAAAACTCCTAACCTTTGTTAAATTAAAGTAAAATTGTTACTTAAAAAAACAGGAGCTATAATATGGTTTTTCTATTACGCTCCTGTTTTTCATTATAGATCAGTTATTAATTAACTTGTACATATTTGCCGTTCTGAACTTGATATACGGAGAAACCTGCACCCACAACGTCGCCGTTTTTATCAAAACCAATGGGTCCTAAAGGAGAATCGATTTTGTTTGCAACCAGGGCGGCGCGCATTTTGTCATAATCAAGGGAACCTGCTTTTTCTGCAGCATTGGCAAGAGCTTGAACACATGCGTAACCATTGTGAAAGAATGTTCCGGGATCTTCACCGTATTTTTTCTGATGTTTTTTGGTTAATTTTATGTAAAGCGGATTGCTGGAAGTGTCATTGGGACCTGTTGCATAAACACCATCAGAATATTTGCCGGCCAGGTTTACAAAGTTGTCACCAATGATACCGTCAGCTCCGAAGAAGGTGGTTTTAACTCTTTTCTTTTTAATAAGCCCAACAATTTTGGAAGCATCTGAGTGATATCCACCCCACATGGTAAGGTCTGCTTTGGATCTTTTTATTTTCTGTACTATGGCTGTAAAGTCAACTGCACCGGTTGTTACACCTTCAAAAAGAACAATTTCAATACCGCCGAGGGTTTCAAAATATTGTCTGACAAGTTCCATCTGGCCTTTACCATAATCACCCTTGTCATGGATCAGGGCAACTTTTTTGACTTTCAGGTTGTTGAGTACAAAAGAGGTCATCAGATCTGCCTGGGCACCGTCATATGAAATGGTCCTGAAAAAGTTGGGATGTTCACCTTTAAGGGTCAGATCATCATTTGTGGATGCCGGGGAAATAATCAGAAGCCCTGCATCTTTGTAAATTTTGTTTGCAGCAATGGTTGCGCCGGAACAGACATGACCGACAATCATCTGTGCACCGTCTGATACCAGTTTGGTTGCCATGTTTACTGCGATTTCAGGTTTGCATACATCATCACCGACTAATAATTCAATTTTTTTGCCCAGAATGCCGCCTTTGGCATTAAGGTCTTCAATGGCCATCTCAACGCCTCTTAGAGCAGAAATTCCATAAGGTGCCAGGTCACCGGAAATAACACCGCCACAGCCAATTTTGATTGTATCACCGGCAAAGCCAGGTGCAGAAAACACAATCAATGTTAATAATGCAAGTACTAAAGTTTTAAAAAATGATTTCATTTTTTTTTCCCCTTAAATTTAAATTACTGATTAATACAGCATAACTACAATTATAATTGTAAGTTTTGCAACTATAAAATCAAGGATTCCCATAGTCAAGCAATTTTACACTCTGGAATCCAGTCTTTATTTTTCCATAATTCCTTCATAGTTTTTTTTTGATTTATTCAACTCAATATAGGTTTCAAACATTCCCATTAGCGCGTCTAATTTTTTTTTATAAGTTTGTTCATCAATGGCCGGAATAATCTGGTGAGAGCCAATATAAAAACAGTATCGTATCAAAGAAATCATTTCCACCTGCTCATGATCATCTGTCATCAGAGAAAACATGGCCTGCAAAAATCCCATCCTCTGGTTGTCGATTCTTTTCTGAAAGATTCTTACCAAAGGATCTCTTAATGCCCAGGCCCGGATGGCTACTTCAACATCCGGGTCCATATTTTCTTTTGAAAGTTTTAAGAGCGTTGCATTAATACTTTTAAAGGTTTTTTCCTGTTTTTGTATTTGTATGATATCAAAGGTCTGTTTTGCTTCCCAAAACTCTAAAATTTTTTTAAAAAAATCGTCACGATTTTTAAAATGATGGTAAAAAGATCCTTTGGTTTTATTTAAACTTTTTGTGAGGTTTTCAATGGTAAGGTCAGCAGCACCACTGGTTTTAAGAATGTTAAAACCCTGTTCAAACCATGCTGCCTTATTTAACTTTTGCATTTTCTCACCCTAATAATTCAGACCATACGGTATGGTATGTTTGAATTCCATAACAGTTAATTTTTCCCAAATCAATAAAAATTTAAATTTTTATTGATTTTTTATTGATCAGTAAATCACCAGGTTAATCTAAGACACTGCTTCTTTTTCGTGTTCAATTGCAACGTGCCCATTTCTTTTTTCCGGATCAAGCGGTGTTCTTATTTTAAAATTGTAAGGCTCTTTTGACAGGTAAACATCAACAAGATAAGCAAAATAGGAGGTTGATCTTTTTGATTTTTCCCTTGACAATAGAAATTAAAAAGCACGATTATATTAGAAATACAGTAAATCTTGCTATTATAATTGTAGCCCTTGAAAAAGATATTCCACAAACTTTATCGGTTTTGGGAAGTATTCAATAGGAGGGAAATGAATGGAAAATAACTATTCAAATGACGCATCTCATGTCTTTCATTTCTTTTTGAACCGGGAATATATTTCCATTGCCAATGCAAAAGGTATTTATCTTTACGATAATAAGGGGAACAAATATATAGATGCTTCCGGTGGCCCGATACTGTGTAATCTTGGCCATGGGCTTAAGGAAATGGCAAAGGTTATCGGAGATCAGGCAGGGAAGGTATCATATGTCCATCGCATTGATTTTACAAACCCTCCGCTAGAAGAAGCTGCCCAAAAGGTCTGCAAAGCCTCTGATTATACCATGGATAAAGTCTTTTTTGTTTCAGGTGGTACAGAGGCTGTGGAGATTGGAGTTAAAATTGCCAGAAAATACCATTTGGATAATAATAAACCATCTAAAACCTGTGTGATCTCCAGGTGGCAGAGCTATCATGGCAGCACAGCAGGTGCTCTGGCCTGGACAGGTTCTACGGGCAGAAGATCAGACTTTTTCCCCTATCTCCATGATTTTCATCATATACCACCGGCATATTGTTACAGATGCTGGTTCAATAAAATTCCTGAAACCTGCAATCTTGACTGTGCCAATGCCCTTGAAAATGAGATCATGTGCCTCGGGCCTGACAATGTATCTGTTTTCCTTGCAGAACCTGTTTCAGGCATGTCCCTTTGCGGAGTGGTTCCTGAAAAGGGATATTTTGAACGTATCAGAGAAATTTGTAACAAGTATGATGTACTTTTAATGTTTGATGAGGTAATGACCGGAATGGGGCGGACGGGAAAAATGTTTGCCTATGAACATTTTAATGTTGTCCCGGATATTCTGGCCCTGGGAAAAGGACTTGGGGGGGGGTATTTTCCCATAGGAGCCGTTGCTGTTCCAGGTTACATATATAAGAAAATTGCTGATAATTCCGGTATGTTTGGTGCCGGCTATTCATGGGGAGGTAATCCCCTTGGCTGTGCCGTGGAATCAAAAACCATTGATTATCTGTATGAGCATGATCTTGTTGAAGGGCGCAGTAAAATGGGTAAATATCTTGATCATAAGCTAGAGGATTTAAACACCCATCCCCTGGTGGGCAATATCAGGGGAATGGGACTGATGAGGGGAATTGAGTTTGTTGAAGATAAGAAAACCAGGAAAACCCTTGATCCAAAATATGCGTTTTCAGCGCGTGTGGCAGCAGAATGCATGAAACGGGGGATGTTTATTGAATATTCGGGTGGATGTGACAGAGGACAATCCGGCGATATGATTATGTTCGGACCTCCTTTTATAATCAATGAAGCCCAGATAGAGCAAGCAGTTGAGATTCTGAGTCAAGCCTTTGACGAGAATCTTCTATCGGATAGCAGTAATTTTTTAACCTTTTAATAACCCCCATGCCCTGTCCCGTGCTGGAATTTTCTTGGAATTTTTTTTTGCCATGATGAGATGAATAAGATTCGAAAGGATTGTAAATGATTAAGGTTAATAATCTTTCTAAACACTTTGGCGGAATCAGGGCTGTCGACAAAGTAAATTTACATATTAAAAAAGGCTCTATTACTGGCTTGATTGGCCCAAATGGCGCTGGTAAAACCACTTTATTCAATCTTATCGCAGGCTTATATAAACCAACCTCAGGCAAAATTTATCTTGAAGAAGAAGATATAACAGGGTTAGACTCACATAATTTATTCCACAAAGGTCTTTTAAGAACGTTTCAAATTGCCCATCCATTCCCAACCCTTACTGTACTTGAAAATTTAATGATGGTGCCTGGTAATCAGCTTGGGGAGAATATTATAAATTCCTGGTTCCGCCGCGGACAAATTCGGAAACAAGAAAATAAACTGCAGAAAAAGGCGGAAGAAGTCATAAAGTTTCTTAATATAATGCACCTTAAAAATGAAAAAGCAGGCAGGCTTTCCGGAGGGCAAAAAAAATTATTAGAACTTGCCCGCGTGATGATGGTGGATGCCAGAGTTGTGCTGCTGGATGAAGTGGGTGCCGGCGTAAACCGTACTTTGTTGCGACAGATTGGTGATGCTATTTTACGGTTGAATTCAGAACGCGGTTATACATTCTGCATGATTGAGCATGATATGGATTTTATTTCAAAGCTGTGTAATCCGGTGATTGTACTTACCAATGGCCAATTTTTAATTGAAGGGACTCCGGAAGAGGTAAAAAATAACGAACAGGTTATTGATGCTTATTTAGGCAGAGGAATTAAAGAAAAGGTATCCACTTAATGGCTTATTTATCTGGTCAAGATATGGTTGCAGCATATGATTATAATGTACCCATACTCAATAGTTGCTCTGTTGAGGTAGAAAAAGGTGAACTGGCTGTTATTGTCGGGCCCAATGGCGCAGGTAAGTCAACTGCCATGAAAGTATTGCTTGGCATGCTTATCTTAAGTTCAGGCTCTGTAACCTTTGCAGGCAGGGACATATCCAAGTTGTCTGTT
>NZ_JAIOSW010000281.1 GCF_021107415.1 Desulfobacula sp. | reverse complement strand
GGTTATCGGAGTGGTGGCTGTCCAGAGCTATTTAAATTCCAGTCTTTACAAAAAACAAGATTTGCAAGTACTTTCGGTGGTCTCTGATCAGATGGCCATCGCTATTGACCGCAAACATTCTGACGATGCTGTACGGGAAAGTGAGAAAAAATATAGACACCTTTTTCAGAATGCTCCGGCGGGAAACTATGAGATCGATTTTGAAAAAGTCAAATTCATTAACGTTAATGATATAATGTGCAAATATACCGGTTATTCAGAAGAAGAATTTTTGTCCATGAATCCTTTGGATCTTTTAACGGAAGACAGTAAAAATTTATATATTGGAAGACTTGAAAAGCTTTCTACAAGAGAAGATCTTGCCGGCAGCGTTGAATACAACATTGTTAAAAAAGATGGACAAAAATTATGTGTCATTTTGAACACTGATTTTGTCTATAAAAATGGAAAATTAAAAAGAGCACGGGTCGTTGCCCATGATATTACCGAACTGAAAATGGCTCAAAAAGAAAAAATAAAGGCTCAAAAAATTGCAGGAGAACATAAAAAACTAGCGTTGGTTGGTCAGGTTGCTGGAAAAATGGCCCATGATTTTAATAATATTTTGGGCATTATTATGGGGAATACCGAGCTCTCACTGATGGATTGCAAAGATGAAAAGACAAAAAAAACACTTGAATTAATATTTGAACAGACCATACGAGGGAAAAACTTAACCAGAAACCTGGTTGCCTTTGCCAAGGATCAGGAGCCCAGGCAGGAATTTTTCAGAATCAATGAAAAAATTGATCTTGTTCTAAGTCTGTTGAAAAAGGATCTCAAAGGCATTGAACTGATAAAGGAGGATAAACCAGGCGTACCTGATTTGCTCGCCGATGCCGGAATGATCGAGCATGCGCTTATAAATCTAATACAAAATTCAATCCATGCCATAAGTATGTCTGAACATCCCAGAATAATTATTCGAACATATTGCCTAAACGACAATATCTGCTTTGAAATTGAGGATAACGGGTGTGGGATTTCCCAAGAACATCTTGCAAAAATTTATGAGCCTTCTTTCACCCTAAAGGGAACTAAGGATATGACAGGTTCTTATGAAAGCACAATTAAAGGAACTGGTTATGGAATGGCCAATGTAAAAAAATATATCGAACAACACAAGGGCAATATTTCCATTGAGTCGGAATTTAACTCAGGCACAAAATTCACTATAAGTCTGCCGGTCATTGAAAAAGAGCTGACAAGTGAAGAAAAAATAAAATTCCGTAAAGAACTATCACATTTTGAAAAGTATATTCTTCTTGTTGAAGATGAAACAGCCATATCGGATATACAATATAGGATATTAACACAAGAACCCTGTAGTCACAAGGTTGATACTGCTTCTAACGGGCAGATTGCAAAGGATTTATTTGATAGGAACCCATATGATTTTATAAGTCTGGATTATATTCTTCCAGGAAATATTAATGGAATGGATGTATATAATCATATAAGAGCAACAGACAAAACCATTCCAATACTGTTTATCTCCGGTAATATAGAATTTTTAGAATCCATAAAAGAGTTGAAACAAAAAGACGCCAATGTCGACCATCTGGCAAAGCCCTGCCGGAATAAAGATTATGTACACTCCATTAATAAATTGCTGGGAAAGGGCCGGGTGCCATAACAATCCACTCATTGGATGTAATAACTTTAATGGAGAAGTTCAAAAAAATAGGCAGTGGATTGGGGTTTTGGCTTTGGAGTTGATTTTGGCGAAAATAGACGTTAAGATAAAAACAATAAATTTTAAACGCTTATACTGCAAATAGCTTAGAGGCCAATGGATGGAATCTGAATATCAACATAAAGTACTTGTTGTTGACGATGATGAGCAGGTCGGTAAAGCCCTTGATCGTATTCTCCAAAAGGAAAAAATCGAGTATGTTTTTGCAAACAGTGGTGAATCAGCACTGGAGGAAATAAAAAAAACAAAAAAGTCCTTTTCTTTAATTATCTCAGATCAAGACTTGGACGGCATGAAAGGAACCCTGTTTCTTGAACATGCAAAAAAACTCACTCCTGACACTGCCCGGTTTTTGATGACAGCCCATTCTGAAATGGAAACCATTATTAATGCCGTCAATAAGGGGGAAATTCAAAAGTATATCGTCAAGCCGTGGGAGCATGATGATCTTGTCAAAGACATAAAGTCGGGTATTAAACTTTATGAATTCTTTTTGGACAATGAAAAACTTTTAACTCTTGCCAAAAAGCAGAATGCTAAATTATATGACCTCAATTGTGAATTGATGGAAACAACAAAAACTCATAACAAAACAATCCATGAGCTTGACCATGATATTGAAATAATTGAAAAAGAAATCAAGGATCTTTCATCTAAAACACCTGTCAATCTCGATACACTTATAGATGAGATCGAAAACAGCGTAAAAAATGATCAGGGTATTAGTTTGGAAAAAATCCAAACCCTTTTCTCAGATACGATTAATGGGCTTTATGATCAATTCAGTGAGGCAGCGTATCGAAATGGCTTTGAGATGCCTGATATAAAAGGTGAAATCAAATGACGGAAAAGAAAAAACCAAAAGTCATTATTCTTGAAAGCAATGATACCATCAGGGAACATGCCGAATCCATTTTATCCAAATCAGGATGGGATGTTACTTGTGAACAGGTCTCCAAAGAAGCTTTGAACACACTTACCCAATCAAAAAAAACACTATTCGCTCTGTTTATCAGTAATTTTAAGCTGCCTAAAATGGAAGGTGATGATATTTTACAAAAGGTAAAATCCATTTCACCCTTAACTCAAAGAATGCTGCTGATACCTGCTGACAAACCCGATATCTTGATCAGTGCCATTAACAAAGCTGAAATCAATGCCTGCATCATTTCTCCGTTTAATGATGAAGATCTGATAGATCAGGCCAAAAACTGTTTTAAACACTTCAAACATACCTTAAAAAGACTACAGCTAAAAAGGGTAACCGTGCATCAGAATAAGCAAATGTTTAAAATTGCACAGAGCCTTAAAAAAAAAGATACAGCTTATAAACATCTTATTGATGAAAAAAAAGCACAAAAATTGATGTTGAAATCAAAAAAAAGAAGTACTGAAAATGAGAGTGATTTAAACACAAACCTCTCTCTTTCAAGCCTGATGGAACATAAAAAGATTGCGCCTGCACCGGATACGTTTAAAAATGAATTTATCGCCATTTGCAAAACCATCCAAGGCTTGTTTGATCGGGTGACAACTAAACATCATTCAGATCCGGTAAATCTTAATTTTGGAAAAATCGTGACTGAAGAGGGACAAGACCTTCAGGAAAACAAACCCGCCCCTTCTGAACTCCTAGAAAAAATTATAAAAGAGGCTCTCACCCGGATGATAACTACTGAGATTCAAAGTTCAGACAAATTTTTTGAAGCTGATGACACCGCCACTGATACGACAGATGATATTATTAATGAATACTTTGAAATTTCAATTTCCGAAAGTCAGACAAAGGCAACTATTAAAAAAATCAAAGATCCTGATAATAAGTTACCAACACCTGGTCTTTCCGACCTGCTTGACATGCTCAGACAAAAACAGATTTCCTATGGCATACTTGACGATGAGGCCATTGAAATCTGGATTTCAAAATCATTTACTGAAGAAATTATAATCGCCACAGGTGAAGACCCGGTTCATGGGCATGACAGGGAAATAAAATTCCATTTTGAAACAGATTTTACAAATCCCGGGAAAATCAATGAAGACGGAAGCATTGATTTCAGGGAAAGGGGAAATATCCCCCATGTCAACAAAGAAGATCTTCTTGCGCAAAAAATACCCCCACAGGAAAGCAAGCCCGGAATCACTGTTTCAGGTATCCCTATCCCGGTTAATGAAATAATTGATCCTGTTTTCGTTGCAGGTTCCGGTACTGAAATGTCGGAAGACGAGCTTAGCATTCATGCCGTAATTGACGGCCAACCCCACCTTGATGCCATGGGGACGATTTCAGTTAACCCGGAACTTATAATCCCTGGTAATGTTGACTTTCAAACCGGCAATATTGACTTTAAAGGAAATATCGTTGTTAAAGGCATGATTAAAGAAGGGTTCACAGTAAAGGGAATAAACCTGACTGCCCAGGAAATAGAAGGGGGGACCATTGACATGTCAGGGGATTTGAATATTTCCGCAGGCATTACTGACTCAAATATTTCCGCTCATGGAAATATTTATGCAAAATTTATCAATCATTCAAATATCATGGGATTTGGGGACCTTGTAATATCAAAGGAAATCATTGATTCTGATATTATGTTAAGCGGAAGCTGCCAAAATCAAACAGGCCATATTATTTCCTCTCAAGTTACAGCCAAAATGGGTATTGAAGCTGGTAAAATCGGCACTTCTTCTTCAAAACCTGTTAAACTCAAAGTGGGTGTGGATGAACATATTGAGATACTGAAAAAACAGATTGTTGAAACTTTGGAAGCATCTGTCAGTAAATCCAATTTATTAAAAGATGAAATTAAAAAACTTGAAAACCAGGACCAGGAACTCTATCTGACGATATCTGAAAAAGCCCATATTCAGGATCGTGCCCAGCTGGAAATAAAAGAATTAAAAAATTCCCAGGCAGAAGGTGACCAAACAAAAAAGATTAAAAAGCTGAATGAAAAAGCAAAGATTGCTGAAAAGGAACTAAACACCATTTTTGAAACCCAGGATAAGATTGCAGACCAAATTGAACAGATCAAAAATCAAATTGCTGTAATGGAAGGAAAAAATAAAAACCTTGTTATCGAGAAAAAAGCATTAAAAGAATTTTCAAAAAAAGACCGACCTCAAGCGGTTGTCACGGTTGCAAAAACCATCACTCAGGATTCAATAATAAGGGCTCCCCACTCTTCCATTATTCTAAAAGAGGATGCTTCCCGGTGTAAAATTCAGGAAACAGGCTCAGACGAAGAAGGTATCCCTCTTTATGAAATGAACATTTTAGATCTTTAACCAGACATTTTAACAGATTGTCCGACACCTAAATAGTATTCCCCTTCTTCTTTTCTGCCACGTTTTATGCAGCCGTTTCCATAGATAATACATTTTTTTTTCAAAACCCTTTTTGCCTTTGCAGCCTGATCTTGTGTAAGATTGTTGGATTTTATGAGGTTCAGCAACGATAGGATTCTGAATTTATCCTGGGAATGAAAGTTTGAGAGCTGGTCTTTGTGCCCCCCCCTTTTTATAGTATAATGCTTATCAATCAAAAAAATCGGCAGGGTTGAACTGACCCGAAGCCACAGGTCATAATCTTCGCAAACCGTGAAATCTTCATTAAAATATCCTTTCACTTCAAACAATTGTCTTCTCATCATAACTGCAGACGGGCTTACCAGGCAAAGATTTAATGACGGCTCAAATATCATTCCTGATGGTTTCTTATGCTTTACTTTAGGATTTACCCGTTTCCCATTTCTTATCCAGATCTCTTCGGTCTGACAGATCAGGGCTTCAGGATTTTGTTTAAAAAACGCTGCCTGGCAGGATATCTTTCTCTTATCCCAGGCATCGTCGGAATCCAGCAGGGCAATAAATTCTCCTTTACTCTTTTTTATCCCCGCATTTCTGGCAGCACTGACACCTGAATTTTCCTGAGTCAAAACCATCATTTTATTCTTATATGCGCAGAGCAGCTCTTTCGTGTTGTCTTCTGATCCATCATCAATAACTATTAATTCTATATTTGGATAATCCTGAAAAAGAACCGAATCAATGGCATCTTTCAAGGTCCAGGCCCGGTTAAATGTAGTTAGAATAACACTGACAAGAGGAGGGTTCATATGTATTTAAGCCATCATTTAATAATCATGTGGGATGCCTTTAATGTGCAAAGATAGATGCTCCATATCATCCATTTCTTTAATCCACCCATAATTAGCATCGGATTTATTATCAAGATCCTTTATGTATGGTTTGATATCGAGTAAAGGCGTCCCGTCAAACACATCTAATCCTGATGTATAAATTTTATTTTTAATAATATTTTTAATGCGAACAATGCTTAATCCAATAGAATTAGGCCGGACTGGAGATCTACTGGCGAAAACACCTACTTTTTTCCCTCCAGTCCATGGTGGCTGTACCATCATTTTGATTTTACGATTTGTAAGATGTGCATAATAAATGACATAAATATAATGAAATTTCTTAAGTTCATTCAAACCATCGACATATTGAGGGTTGATCATTATACAAAATTCACCCTCGTCTGTATCTATTGGCTGATAGGGTGCATTATCTTGATATGGCGTTTTTATTATTCCTATTTGTTCAAATTGGCAATTGACTTTTTCCTGCATATCTACCTTCCTCTTCACATTTGATCACTTCAAATAATTATTTTGCAAACATTCATACGCCCCATTTTCTTTGATCTTCTCTCATAGGTTCATATATTTTGATACAAAAATCAAATGTTTAATTATTTTAGATGATATATAAAATACCAAAAGGCCCAACCATTCTATTTTTTCATAACCTATCTTTTTTTCTTGCATTTTTTCATTAAATAAAAAAGAATGAATAAAATTCATTTTAATGGAGTTATCCTTGACATACGAATTGAAAACACTTAAAGAAAGGCCTTAATTTACAGATATTTATTATCTATTAAGAGGATATTATGGGAAAAGGCAAAACTATCAAACATTTAATCGATAAAGAATGGTGTAAAGGGTGTGGCATCTGCATTCACTTTTGTCCCAAAAACGTACTTGAATTTGACAAGAAAGGGAAGGCAGAAGCAGTAAGACCCGAAGATTGTATTGCATG
>NZ_JAIOSW010000276.1 GCF_021107415.1 Desulfobacula sp. | reverse complement strand
GAAAATAGCTGGGTTTATTTTATAGAGGACCGGGCAACTTTGGCCTCGTCAAAGGATGCCATCTGGGTCATAATTTTACAGGCAGCATCTGCCATGTCGATGGCAAGGGCAGCCCCGGTGCCTTCACCCAGCCGCATGTCAAAATTAATCAGGGGCACAAGATTCATATGGGAAAGAGCAGCCTTTTGAGCCTGCTCCACGGATTTGTGACCAGAGATGAGATACCCCTGAATGCCCGGGTTGATGATATAGGCTAGAAGTCCGGCCGCTGTTGAAATAACCCCGTCAAGAACAACAGCGGTTTTTTTCGAGGCCGCTGCAAGAACAGCCCCTGCAATGCCGGCTATTTCAAACCCGCCGATTTTTTGAAGGATCTCAAATCCGTTTGCAGGATCAATGGTATGAAAATTTAAGACTTTTTCAATGACCTCGGTTTTGTGTGCAAGTCCCTTGTCGTCCACACCGGTTCCCCTTCCCGTAGCCCGGGAAGGCAGTATCCCCGTGATGACACAAATAATGGCAGAGGCAGAGGTGGTATTGCCGATTCCCATTTCTCCAAGTCCCACAATATCAATGGGGTGATCGCCATATGCATCCAGAAATGTGGTCATTCCATTTTCAAGGCTTGCGATCATCTGCTGTCTTGTCATGGCATCTTCAATGGCAAAGTTCCTTGTTCCTTTGGCTACCTTTTTCATGATCAAGTCGGGGTGGGGGTTAAAATCATAGTTAACCCCCATATCCACAATTTTCATGTCAATATTGTGATGGCGGCACAGGACATTGATGGCAGCACCGCCGTTTAAAAAGTTATCCACCATCTGGGGTGTAACTTCGGACGGATAGGCTGAGACACCTTCCTCGGTAATCCCATGATCTCCTGCAAAAACAAAAAGGTTTTTCTGTCGGATTTCAGGATTCAGATCGTTTTGGATCAGGCTCATCTGGACGGCAAGGTCTTCCATGCGGCCAAGCGCTCCCAAAGGTTTTGTTTTTTCATCTATCTTTGCTGTGGCAGCGGCAATCAAGCTGTCCGGCAGGGGGTTTATATCCTCAATAACCTTTCTGCAAAGACTTTGAAGGGCAGGATCTTTAAGGTTTATACCAGGGGGGCGACTTTCCTGTCTGACATTAACCTGAGGCATGTCCCCTGCAAGGCTAAAATCAAGGATATATTTTAAATATTTCCCGGAAAGCACCTTTGGCATCAGTTCCGGGGCTTTTTCAGGAGCAACTATCTCTTCAATCAAAAGTTTAAGCCAGCTTTCATGGGTCTGCATAAAAGGAATAGCTTTTTTCATGTGATCCCGTGTCATGCCGTAGACACCGGATACTTTAGCTTCTTTATAGTGGATAAGGTTCAGTAAATTGGTTTCAATCTGTTCGTTTTTTGAAATCCCGCTGAAAAAGGAAATCTGTCCCCCTTTGCCGACCTTAGCAATCCCCTGGCTAAAAGCAATATAATCAGCACATGCATTGATCACCAGATCAAATTCACTCTCATGGGTTTCTTTTGTGCAGGTAATGCCGGTTGCCGCAAGAAAGGAGGCAACATGTTTTATCTTTGTTTCATTTTTTTCAATGATCAGGGGGATAAGCCCGAGATGCTGTGCATAAAGAGCTGTGATCAGCCCCATGGTGCCGGAACCATATATCAATATCCGGTCATTTTTTTTATAGGATAATTTTTCAAAGGCATTGATGACACACCCGACCGGCTCTGCAAAACAGGCCACATGGATATCCAGATCATCCGGAAGGGGAATCAGGCTTTCTTTCGGCAGAACGACCTGGCTTGCAAACCCTCCGTCGGTATGGAACCCGGTGATTTTCATATCTTCGCAGAGGTTTTCCCTAGCCGTTTTGCAGAACCTGCAAATACCGCAGCTTTTTCCGGGCCAGACAATGAATTGTTGGCCGCTTATATCCTTGACCACTATTTCATGGCCCGGAACCCTTGGAAAGATAAGATCCCTGTGACCCTGTTCCCACATCTTGGCGTCGGTTCTACAGATGGCGCAGCAAAGGACGGCTGTTTTTATAGATCCTTTTTTAATTGTATCTGTTTTTTGATTATCAGGTTTGATTTCAAGCTTACCAAGGCCTGTTAAAATTAATTTCATTTTTAGATATCCTCTTCAGTCAGAATAAGTTTTCTGATGCATACATTGTCAAACCCCTGTTCCTTAAGGCGGGATTCATGCTTTTGCACCACATCCATTTGATCAAACGGGAAGACACTCGCTTTATCAAGCCTGACAAGCAGATAATTGTGATCCTTGAACCGGATGTAGTCCTGACCGGATTTTATAATCAGCAGTTTCATTAACACCTTCCTTACGAGATCTGTTTTATTGCACCAGGCTGTGAAGTCTTGCCAATCCTTTTTCAGGGTCTGTGTTCTGGGCTGCCACCCATTTTTCAAGGGTTTGAAAGGCCATGCCTGATTCCAGAATTTGGGCGGCCTGCTCAATCCCATCTTCAAGACTGGCTGCCCGATCTGCTGCAAGAAAAATCAGGCCAGCATTGAGGATGGCAGCATCTTTCCTGGCACTGTTTTCCTGGTTGTTTAAAAGGGCGGCAAATCGTTTTGATTCTGTTTTAATATCCTTTTCAGGGGCAAGATCATTGCAGTTACCGGCAGCAAGGCCAAGTTTTTTCGGATCAATGGTAAATTCATCAATTTCATTATTTTCAAAAAACCCGGCACAATGGGTGATCCCGCAGACCGAGGCTTCATCCATGCCCTTGTCAGAATTATCACCAGAACTATTAATAGTTCCGTGCAGTACAATGGCACTTTTATAGCCGATTTCTTTCATGACGTCTGCCACCGGCCGTATCATTTCCCTGGCATATACGCCCCGGACTCCGATGGAAGGAAGGGCAGGGTTTGCAAGGGATGCCGCAATATTAAGGGTTGACCCGAAATAAATTTGGGAGAGGATTCTGCCAAGGGCTTTTGGGTGGATATGGGGACTCATGCCGTTGAACAGGCCAAGCCCTGCTGTTTCAATGCTTTTTGCAACAATATCGACCGTACATTCCACATCAACGCCCAGGGCTTCTGCCATGTCCACGGTTCCACAGGCAGATGTAATGGCCCGGGCTCCGTGTCTTGCCATGGGGATGCCGCCGCCGGCAGCAATAATGGAGGCGGCCGTACTGATGTTGAAGGTTTTAAAGGTGTCCATGCCGGTGCCGCTGTTTTCAACTGTTTTAATCCCATTGCTTATGTCCACCTTGGTGGTATCAAGATCATAGATGGCTTCCCAGGACCCTGCAACTTCTTCTTTTGTTTCTCCCTTGGATGTCAAGGCTGCCAGAAAGGCACCCTGTTGCATGTCAGTGACCTCATTGTTCAAAACAGAGATAAACGCTTGCGTTGTTTCATTTCTGGTGAGATTTTCTTTCTGGATGAGACGGGTAATAATGGTGCCGAATTTCCGGTTCAAAGTCTGGGACATAAAATACCTCCTGAATAGTTTTATTCAACAGGATTTTATTTCAGCAATGAATCCTTTGGTTCAACATGAAGGCAGGCTTTCCGACTTAAGGATCATCCTAGTAACTGCGTCTTCCCCTTTTTTAAAAGAGTGACATATTGCAGTTTTCGTCCCCGATCACGGCAATGGCTGACATGTGACGGATTTGCACCGCCTTTCCTTTTACCCCAGGATTGAATCGTGACAATCCTGGACACCTTTATGTCTGGGAAGAATTTATACTTTTTTATATTTTATTTGTCAATTAATATCTGAAAACGATCAGCCAAAAATTATCAGGCAGGCCTGATCTTTGACGCTGCTGATCGTTCAAAGCCGGAAGTATAATTTAAGACGTGCAATTTTTTTTGTAGACAAAACAGCGTGCTTGTTCGTCTATATGTGTAAATCACTTAAAATCCAAAAGAGGAGGAGAAAAATGAAAACATAATGATATAAACCGATAGCGATAAATCGACCGGGGTTTGCCGGATAGGGTGTGAAGACAGTTAAATTTTGGTTTACATATGGACAAGAATGGGTAAAATAAACTATAAAGTGGGTATAAATCAGGAGTGTTGGTGATTTAGCTCAAACATATTATGAACGATGCCATAAACCAACAATCATGGATTGTGCTCTATTAAAATTATGTCACATCCGGTGCAAAAAAAAAACGAATCAGCATCTGGCGGTACTCATAAGGCAGATCCCCTTGTTTTAAAAGCTGCAAAAGGGGATCGGGCCGCCTTTCATCGGCTTGTGAATCAATACCGCGGATCTGTATACAGAATGGTTTACTATCGGATTAGATCAAAAGTTGATGCTGAAGACCTTACCCAGGATGTTTTTTTTACAGCATACCGGAATCTGTCAGGACTTAAAGATCCTCGATGGTTTAAAAGCTGGCTATACCGAATCGCTCTGAACCGGGTCCGAGATTTTGTCCGGAAAAAGATGTTTTTGGGTTTTTTTCGTAACTATGATAATTTGGATAATGTAATTGAGGATCACTCGGACAGACATACACTGCCTGAAGCTGAAATTACCATGGAACGAAAAGTGTTCTGGGAAACTATTGAAATCATACTTGCAAAGATGTCTAAAATGGAACGGGAAGTGTTCATGCTGAGGTTTTTTGATCAGATGGGCATTGCAGTCATTGCTCAAACGCTTAAAAAGGGGGAAAGCACCGTCAAAACCCACCTTTATCGCGCCATTGAAAAATTCAGGAAAAACCCAGTTGCAATAAAGCTGATGGAGGAAATGATACTATGAAAGAGGAGCAGACCACCCATCTTAATACAGATCAAATCATGGTTGCCATGGTGGATGAATCCGATCTTGATGATGCGGCCAGGCAGCACCTGTCAGCGTGTACTTTTTGCAGGCAGCGGCAGAGCGATCTCATGAAACAATATACCGGACTGGGTAATATGGCCTGCCGATTTACACCGGATTTCAAGCAGAATATCAGAATGCCGGAGTACACCCGCAAGGTTCCCGTGCAGTGGAAGTGGGGATTCACGCAGATTATCGGCCTCTCTGTTGCAGTGACGCTTATCCTTATTGTGGTGTTAAATCCTTTGTTTCAAAAATTCAAAACCATTGTATTAAACAATACGCAAATTGTTGATACCGAATCTGAAATGGCGTTGATGATTGATATTGAAAATCTGGTGGAAGATCCTCTTCCGCCTGCTTACCAGGGTATTGTCGGGATGCCGGACATAGATTCGGATGATGATTTTATGAATTTTATTGTTCCCCAGCCCGAAGAGAGTGATCTGGTTTCATTTGTAACGATTCATGGAAAAGGAGCAATGCTATGCTAAAAAAATATATATTATTGATAATTCTTACCATTTTGGTTCCTGAAATGGGATTATCAGCCCGTCAGGGGGCTCTCCATGGGAAATGGTGGCAGATGCCCCGCGTGGTACAAAAGCTTGAACTGAAGGCAACTGAGATTGAAAGACTGGATAATGCCTACAGAGCAAGTATCAGGAACCTCATTCACCTCAAGGCAGATGTTGAGGCGGAACAATTTGACCTGGAAATGCTGATCGAAGCCAGAGTCCTTGATGAAGCCGGAGCTCTGGATCAATACAAAAGTCTTGAAAGAGCAAAGGCAAAACTTGGAATGGAGCGATTTCGTTTCCTTCTGGAGGTGAGAAAAATTATAGGCCATGACCGATTCAGTATGCTGATGAAATTTCAGAAAATGCGAAAGGAAATGATACGGGAAGGGAAAAATAAAAAAGAAAACGAGACTGATTAATGTTAGGAAATAAGATTAGACAGCTATGAACTGAAAATTGTCAGACAGGCACCGGTCAGTGCCAGAACTATGGAGATGGTTTTATTTCTATTTATTTTTTCTTTCAGGAAAATGGCGGCCAGGATAAAGATAAAAATCGTAGACATCTGGTTAAAAATGGCTGCCCGTGATGCTGTTGTATATTTCATCCCTGCCATCCAGCAGAGCAGCGCCAGATAATTCCCCGTAACAGAGGCGGGAAGAGCAATGAACCATGCTTTTGAGAATTTGAGTTCATTGAAATATTGTTTTCGTTTGGGGTGGCATAATACAATGATAAGCAGGGATACGGTTCCTGCTGCCACCCTGACAAGGGTTGCCCAGAAGACATCTGTGTATTCCAGCAATTCCTTTACAATGACAATGCCGATGGCCAGAAAGATCATGGAAAGACAGCCAATTATAATGCCGGACAATAAGTCCCTGTTTCCAGGACCTTTTTTAATGGGACCTTTTTTTCTTATTGAACCCACAAAAACAGCTGAAAGTATCAGGATACCGCCGATAATGGCACCTGCACTTAAATTTTCTTTCAGAAAGATAAATGAAAAAAAGATCACGCTGGGAAGATAGAGGCATTCTATAATGGCGACAAGGCCTGCGCTAAGCCTGTTTAAGGCCATGAAAAAGAAAAGATCTGCCAGTGTGATTCCCAGAAAACCTGATACAGCCAGCAACAGCCAGTCATTAATGGGTTTGTCCGGGAAGAAAGGAATGTTTAAAATCACCATGGTCAGGGATATCAGGATCAATGCCACAAAACTTTTGTAAATATTGAGCGAAACAGGAGAAAATGTTTCTCCACTCTTTTTAAAAAGGATCACAGCGCTGGCCCAGAAAAAGGCTGAAGTCAGTGCAAATATGGAACCCAGCATAGTGACTATTCCTGATTTTTATACAGGAGTCTTCCTTTCAGATGGGGAAGCTCTTTTTGTTCATCCCGAAGTTCAAAAATGACAACGGTCTGATGATCTTTTGTATCCTCTTGACATTCGTATCCTAACGCTATTGATGCCGGCATATAAATAGGCAGCTTGAATGATGCCTCAATAACGGCCCGATCGTGAATCCCAAATTCCTTGTCAAGGCTTGCAATAACCCGTGCAAGGCTCCACATACCGTGGGCAATTGCTTTTTTGAATCCAAAAAGCTTGGCCAACAGAGTATGAAGATGATGGGGATTGTAATCTCCTGAGACGACCGCATATTTTCTGCCGGTATCAGACGGAATAAAAAATGTCTCTTGTTTTATTAAAATGGTGTCGTCTTTTTTTTTCGTCTTTTTTTTGATTTTTACAGGGCTTCTGGTAAAAAAAGTTGAGATGCCCTGCCAGACGATTTGGCCGCTGGATATGACTTCCAGAGTAAAACTGGTTTCAATGCCTTTTTGAGTTTTTTCAATGCTTTTCAGTGTGCAGGCAAGATCAAGGATTTCATTGGTTTTTACAGGCCTTTTTTGCTCAAAAGACTGAAATATATGAATCAGTCCCAATGGATTGATGGGGAAAAAAGAAGATATAATAAATTTGCCCAAAAGACCGATGAAGAGTGTCTGTAGATAGGATATGGGAATAATATCGGGCCTGTCATCTGAAAAGCCGCAAACGGTCCTGTAATTATTAATCAGCTCTTTATCGGGTAAGTAGTTTTTTAAAATAATCCGGGTTTTATTGACAATGGCGTCATCTTTAATTGTATTGGAGCGAAAGGGGGCAATTAAAAGTGCCTTAAGAAAAACAAATCCCATGGAGGGAAGTTTTTTTATTTCCACGACAGTTTCCGGATCGGTCAGTGTGATCTGCCTGGATGTGATCTGTCTAAGTGCTATCTCACTGATAGATTGATCAGTTTCCATTTTGATCTGCTTTTAAAATTTTTTATCATAAAGGAGCATACTTTATCTTTGATCGGATTTGAAGTCAATCAATGGTTGAAGAAAAAATCCCGAATACCGGTATGCCGGGATTGTGGAAAGGATTATGGAGCCGGTTTTTTACATGCCTGTAATATAGGGTTTAATCATTTCCAATTCATTGGGTCTGATAGGTCGCCAGGATATGGAATAAAGCATTTCAGAGGCCAGTTGCCGCTCAGGATTCAGCATAGCCACCCTGATCATGTTATCCAGTTCAATCCATAGAGTTTTACCAATATCCAGATCATATTCTTTTGATATTTTCCGGGCAAAATTATGGATATAGTTTCTCAGGGATATATTCATGGTCGCCGGGGTACTTTTATTTTTAAGGATGACGGCAAAGGGAATGAGGTAACTGAGCCCGGTATCCTCCATTTCCAGTTTAACAATTCTTACCCGGTATGATCCCGGCCACCAGGCAATGGGTTTTTCCCCTGAAGTGCTTTTACCATCCCATTCATAAATAAAATCATGCAGAATCATTTTGTAGTCCTTAATCTATAAAGGCTTTTATTGCCATTCGGCATGCATGGGCAAAATCCTCGGGATAACATCCACTGATCCATCGTAACTGGGCTTCGGAAAAAGTGTCCGGTGCATAGGGCAGCCTTGGGATAAATGAATATAACAGATTCTGGTCTGTATTTTTTGAATCAAACCGCTTTGAGAACTCAATGGAGGTTACTAAGTCTGCTCCAAGGGATTCAAGGGTTTTTACAGCGGTTAGAATGCCCCTGTCCAGGGATTGCCGCATTTTTATATCTGCTTCTATAATATTGCCGCAGTTGGTTTTGGCCATGAGCTGCAGTTCCCATTCTGAGATTTGCGCCTTTGGTACAAATAAAATGGTCTGATCGTCTTCCATCAGGATCAGGGAAGATTCATTGATTTTGTTTTCATCGGTTCTGGTATTGTTTTTAATGGCAGCCAGATAGTTTTCAAAAAAGCTTTTATCCGTTATTTTTCTGTATTGTCGTATGAAATCACTGATCAGATCGCCGCAGGAAAAAGAAGGTATTTTTTTGCCTGAACAAGTTTGAACAAGTTTTGGAATCATGGCATTCTGCTGGTGGATCATTTGATGGGAAGCATGAAGCCTGTGGCCGGACTGGGCATATCCAAACCCAAAGTTCCAGCCCCACAGGGTATTGTTAAATTCCAGGGAAGGGTCGGGGCTGTGTTTAAGTTTTGCCTGTATTTTATCCCTGAGATTTTCAAGTTCATTTTTGGTAAGGCATTGTCTTTTGTCAGGCAGGCAAATGCCAAGCTCCGCAGCAAGTCGTACAAATGTCCGCTGGTAGTATAAATGACGAACACCTTTCATGTCTTCAAGACAAAGATCAAAGGCAGTGTATCGGATGGCATCATTTGCCATGTTGGATGCAAAATGTCCCCAGGGGATATAGGAATTTCGTCTTAAATACTCAAAGACATGGGTGTTTTTATCATCGGACAGGTATTCCCCGGTGATTTCATTGCTCCCCTGAACGCCGGGTTTCAATACCAGGGTATTTTTATAAACATCGGGAAGATACCTGTTATTTACAAGTACTTCAAAAAGCTCATGGTCATAAATGTCCGGGACAACTTTATCGTGCGGGTTCTTTTTATATCCGATTCCAATGGGAGTCTGGTTTTCAGGATCAAAAAGAATCCTGCATGATTTTTTAGCCAGAAGCATCAGCTCTTCGGGATCTGTAGAGGCCTGGGCAAGTGCAATGAGCAAAGGATGCGGCAGTATATTCAGAAGGGTTGTTTTATCTTTAATCCCTGTGCTTTTGATTTTTTTAGACAGTTCAAAGTTTTGAAGCAAAGAGCAGGGTTCAGGCTTTGAAATACGGATTGTTTCAGGATGAGCGGCTTTGATATCAGCCCATGCAGAGTTAATGTAAGTTGTGCCCCTGAAGGGGAACGGGTTGGCAATTTCATAAATGATATCTGCATTTGGCTCATAAAGATCATCTGCGGGGAAATTGATATGATTGTCAATCACGG
>NZ_JAIOSW010000415.1 GCF_021107415.1 Desulfobacula sp. | reverse complement strand
GTTGTGACTTTAAGTCAGGGTTCATATCGACCTCCATTCCTATTTTTTGTAGAAATATCAAGTAGATAATCGCCTTTGACCATTCAAAGATCAATTATATTTTTGTTACGTCAAGTACATACTTAAGGTGAATTGATGAAATTCTATTTTATTGGAGATAAAATCATCATTTTGGAAGGCATAATCAGATAGTAAAAACGTGTTTAATGTGTCTATCTACAGTCGCTGATACCCTTTGTTAAAAGGGGGTTTAATACTTTTACAAATACTCAGTCTGTTTGTTATTTCGGCACTGATTTAGAAAGTTCAACTTCATCAGTCCTAATCATTTTTTGACAATGATGACATGCCATATTCAGTTTTTTTACATTGCCTTTAAAAAGAAATTTATTGCAGTGAGGGCATTTATAGTCTTTCAAGTTGGGGTCACTCAGTATCTGAGGTATTACCGGTTCTGTAATGTTTAAATCGTTCATTTTTTTCTCATTAAATATGGTTGAATTGGGACATATCATTATATCATAAATGCAGGAAAACCAAGTTATCATTTTTTTACATTTTTTGTTTCTTTAATCCTTAACTTCATATTTAAATTTTGAATAAAGAAAGAATTTATAAAGTTGAAATGAAGTTCCCCGGGTCTCCTCCGGGACTTTTGGGAGTGCCGGTGTGTTGGGAACGCAAGCCTGACGTGGGTCTTTAGCGAAGTCCTAACTTGACTTTTCCGGTAAAAGCTGAAAACTCGCATAGCTATGCTGGTTTAGAAGCTTTTTGTAGAAACTATTAAAGTATGATAAAAACATTATAAAAGGCTAAGATGCTTGCTATGATTGTGTTTTGAACGATTTTTTCTAGAATAGTATCACTAGATTTGAAGTCCGAGGGCCCCACCAGTGAGCCGCGCACTTCCGCATCGAATAAAAAAAGTTAGTATACCTGAAGAGCCCTATTTGTCAATCTATTTTAAGGTTTTCATTTAAAAATACAAAGGAAAAAACGAAATATTTTTGAATTTATTTTATTCGATTTCTTATGCCCATAGGTCTTCCCCGGGTCATCGTTGTGATGATGGTTGTTTTTTACAATCGGGAAATTCGGGTTTCTTTTTTTTCATAAACGCTGTAATGCCGTGCATGCATTCACCTGATGTAATAAGTTCAGCAGCCATTTCAGCCTCCAGTTCAAGTGCTTTTTCCAAAGACAGTCCCTGGCTCTGTCGAATAACAGCCAATGCATGACGAACGGCATTGGGGCCGTTTTGCGCGATTTGTTCCGCCAGGTTCAATGCCTCATTAGCAGAACATCCTTTGCCACTCACACGGTTAACCAAACCAATTTTTAAAGCCTCTTGAGCATTTATTATACGAGCTGTCAGTATGAGGTCTGACGCAATAGCACTTCCGACAAGTTTAGTTAAATAAGGACCTCCCCCCCAATCCGGCATCAAACCCAATCGGACTTCTGAAAAACACAGTTGAGCTGTTGGATCCATCACGCGCAAATCACATCTTGTTGCCAGCTCCATCCCTCCCCCATAAGCCAATCCATTTATCGCGGCAATGATAGGAACGGGTAAAGAAATAAACCCGTCAACTGCTTTTCGAATACGGTTAACCAATCTTCCGGCCGATTTTATATCATTACTGTCCAACACTTTTAGGAAATCAGCCACCAATGGATTTTTGGGGTTAACATCGAATCCTGTGCAAAACGCATCGTCTCCAGCTCCGGTTATGATAATAGCCCTGGGAAGATCCTGTTTCAATTCATCCGTAACATTTTCCAAGGCCGAGAACATGGACTCATCAAATGCATTTTTTTTCCCGGCACGATTCATAGTCACCAACGCGACCTTATTTTTTCTTTCTATTTGAATTTTTCTACCAATCATAGATTCTTGATGTGATCAAGTATAAATAGACACCTTTCCACAATTAATTATAG
Source organism: Desulfobacula sp. (assembly GCF_021107415.1). The sequence goes on along the minus strand of NZ_JAIOSW010000415.1, from coordinate 2,542 downwards.
AATTAATCAAAGAAATTTAGTATATCTTATTTCTTTGATTTGTCAAATTGCTTATATAACACGCTATTAAATAAAGGAATAATAAATGATAAATTCACAGAGACTGGCACAAAGATTCAAATCGTTTGTTGAGATTGATTCACTTTCCCGGCAGGAGAAGGATGTTGCTTTGGAACTTGAAAAAATATTGACGGCAATGGGAGCAACGGTCTGTTATGACACTGCAGGGGAACAGGTGGGTGGTAATTGTTCTAATCTTGTGGCCAAGTTTAAAGGGACTGTCAATGCAGAGCCTGTATTTTTATCCGGCCACATGGATACGGTCGGACCTGGAAAGGGTATAAAAGTTCAGTTTGAGGATGGTATTTTTAGAAGTGACGGGACTACTATCCTGGGTGCGGATGATAAATCCGCCCTTGCCATCATTCTTGAAGTCATGGATATCATTTTTGAAAATAAAATAGATTACCCGCCGGTTGAGATTGTTTTTACGATTTGTGAAGAAATCGGTCTTTTAGGGGCAAAATATTTTGATTATTCCTTAATAGATTCAAAGTTCGGATATATTCTTGATTCAACCGATACACAGGGGATTGTTACAAAAGCGCCTGCTGCTAACAAAATCATTATTAAAATATATGGCAGGGCTGCTCATTCAGGTGCAGAACCTGAAAACGGGGTTAATGCCATTATGGTCGCATCTAAGGCCATTTCAGAGCTTAATTTGGGCCGGATTGATGAAGAGACCACCTGTAACCTTGGAACCATTAAAGGCGGGGTTGCCACTAATATTGTTCCTGCGTTTGTTGAGATCCACGGGGAAGCAAGAAGCCATGATATTGAAAAATTAAAAATAGTTACGGATAGTATTGTAAATACGTTTCAGGCCGTAGCAAAGAAGTTTAAAGACAATTCAGATCTTCCCAGGATAGAAGCCATTGTCGAGAATGATTTTACCAATACAAATATTTCTGAAGATCACAAGGCCATTAAACTTGCCAGAAAAGCGGCAGGCAATCTTGGTATGACTCTGGAAAGCAAGACCATTGGCGGTGGTGCAGATGCAAATATATTTTTTAGCAAAGGCATTGTTGCAGGAGTTCTCGGAACCGGCATGACCGATGTTCACACCTTAAATGAATCTATTGCCATCAAGGATATGGAGAGTTCTGCAAATCTGGTACTTGAGATTTTAAAGGTTCACGCAGCAGGAAAAATATCATAGATGATCGCATATGTTGACATGTTTTCCGGAATCAGCGGGGATATGACCCTTGGGGCGCTGATTGACCTTGGCGTACCTGTTGACTGGATAAAAGAGAAACTGTCAGGTGTTTTAGAAGGATTCCAATTAAAGACAAGCATTGTATATAAGCACCATTTAAAGGCAACGGATATCATTGTGGATGTTATTGATGATGGCAGCTCGCAAAGGAACTACAAAGATATTAAGGCCTTGATTAAAAACAGTTCTTTGTCTGAAAAGGTGAAGGAAAACAGTCTTTTTGCTTTTAAAAAAATAGCCCGGGCTGAGTCAGTAATTCATGGAAAAGATATTGAAACGATTCATTTCCATGAAATCGGCGGCATTGATTCCATTGTGGACATCATTGGATCTTTTCTGTGTGTGGAGTACCTTGGCATTAAAAAGGTATATGCCTCCCCAATTGCTTTAGGATCAGGATTTGTGATGTGCTCCCATGGGAAAATACCGGTTCCGGTTCCGGCAACTGTGGCAATTTTAAAAGATGTCCCTGTCAAACCGTCCGATGCAACAACAGAGATTGTTACACCCACAGGGGCAGCCATTATTACCACCCTTACTTCCTCTTTCGGGAGATTGCCGGAAATGGTTATACAAAAGGTCGGCTATGGTTCAGGGAAAAGAGATACCGGCTCAGGCCTTCCCAATCTGCTGCGTATTATTCTGGGAGAAAAGAGTGCAGATCAAAAGGAAGATGGAACAGCCATTCAAAAAGAAACCATTCATGTTGTTAAAACCAATGTAGATGACATGAACCCTGAAATTTCAGGATTTTTAATGGAAAATCTGTTTGAAAATAAGGCGCTTGATGTCTGTTATGTTCCGGTTCAGATGAAAAAAAACAGACCTGGGATTCAGATTGAGGTGATGTGCTGCAAAGAAGATCTGGATAATATTATTCACATTATACTCACCCAGACCACATCCATTGGCGTGAGATATCATGAATGTGAACGGTTTTTTCTTTTAAGAGAAAAGGCGTTTGTCAGAACCCAGTTTGGGAAATTGCTGGTAAAAAAGATCACCAATCCCGACAACACCGTCCGGTTTGTTCCGGAGTATGATGCGGCAAAAAGAATAGCAATAGAAAAAAAAATTCCGTTAAAAGATGTTTACAGCCAAATTTTATCTGATGCCAAGTCTCATTTCCAACCCACCGGGCCCAATTTCCTTGACAGGGATTGATACAGAATATAGAACTGCAAAATGACATTACATCAGAAAATCATAATGTTTTTTGCCACAGGATTTTTTTCAGGTAAAATTCCTTTTGCACCC
>NZ_JAIOSW010000189.1 GCF_021107415.1 Desulfobacula sp. | reverse complement strand
TGGTGCACATAATGCCAGTATCACATTGTTTGGGTTCCGAAATATAGGTATAAAATATTAAGTGGTAGAATTGGTATTGAAGTTAAAAATTGTATCAGAGCTTTTTCAGAACAAAAAGGGTGTAAAATAGTAGAGCTGAATGTTCAAATTGACCATGTACATCTTCTGGTAATGATACCACCCAAAATATCAATATAAGATTATATGGGTATGATAAAGGGTAGGACTGCAATTAGAGTTTTTAATAAGTTTAAGAAATTGAAACAAAAACCCTATTGGGGTAATAAATTTTGGTCGAGAGGATATTACGTGGATACAGTTGGTTTGGATTCTGATATGATCCGAAAGTATGTTAAACATCAGGAACGGAGAGACAAAAAAGCTGAGCAACCAAATTTGTTCAGTTAATATTAACTGTGGGAGACAACTCACCTTGCCCCCTCAGGAGGCAAGGCATATTATCCCCTTATAGGGGTTACCCCAAAGCCTGCCCCTCTGGGGTAGGCTTTTTACTGAAAATATAATTGATTCCGGAAGAATCTGCCAGAATATTCTTTATTGGAGACCAACCTGATTCGTGTTCAGACCTTGAAAATATTTCTTCAAAATATTTTTGATATATTATAAAAAAACATTATGAGAAAATGTTTTTGATTAATGTTGTCAGAAAATAAAGTTGAACAACTTGGATAAGCTTCCTGAACCCAACAATGCAATGAATAAAAACATATATTTCACAAGATGAGTTCTTGAAATGAAATGAGACAGTACGGGGTTAGGCTTTATGCTATTTCAGATGGGTGTCCTGTGTTCCTTTAATATGGTTAACGCTACAGGCTCTACAAACCAGGAATTATATGCAGCCCCGTACCCACAACCAGGCCATCGAAGCAATAGACTCATGGATGTATCAGATAGAATTTTGCCGGTTTTTGAGCCAATCCCAAAAGCGACTGATGGTCGACATACGCATTTTAATACTTTTTTTCAATCACTTCCGGCTAATTCACCCTGCCGAAATTTCCAGCAAAAAACTCCAGATCCAGCAAACTGGCATCGGTGATTAAATTGGATATATCTGTGCCGTCCACATCACCGTCCGCATCAAAATCACCGGGAACCTGGGCCGAGGTAAAATAAAAGGCCCTGGTCACGCTGGATTGTAGGGAATCTGAAGGGTTGGTGCTTAAATGGTCAAAAAAAAGCATTGCAGCATTCCAGTTGCCGACCCCCATATTGGACAGTTCAAACTGCCAGTTGGCAGTGAAATCTCCTATGATTTGATGGGTGCCCCCCACAAGGGCATCCATTCCGGTCAGTGTGGATGCCTCAATTAAAGAAGCAGGATTCCCTGAACCGTCATAAACAGATAAGATGAATCTGGCCTCGTAAATCTGATTGGATAAGGTCGCTGCATTATAAATATATATGTGATTTGACCAGGCGATGCTCCCCCCGCTTAAATTGCTGTTTAACGTATCATAATGGAGTCGTGTCATGCCATTGAGGGAAGTACCAATGGCAGGGCCTGCCGGGTTAAAGGTCCAAACCTCGGGGGGGCCAGAATCGTAATCATAGTCCCCAATTACATAATAAAGTGCGTCATAAGCATTTGAATTAAAGCCCGAATAATCCCATGTCTTGCCACCGCTATGGGCCGGAGATATTCCCAAAGGCACTTGGACGTATCCACCCGGGACTTCCCATGTGGGGTCATGAAGAATCACCCCTGCAAAAGATACTTTGCAAACCAGTAAAATGACAAGTAATAACATTAGAAATGATAAAACCCGTTTGACTTGATTCATATTATTCTCCTTGTTTTGATAAAGAGTCACTGATTGATTTTCCGTAAAAACGGCATAAAGTGAAGCGGCTGGTAATAATGTTTTTAATTATTCTTCATCTGAGGTACTATAAATATTCTTGCTGCTCTATGAGGGTGGTTATGCTTCACGTACAACTCTTTTTTACAAAGCGCCCCTTTTCTTTTTTCTTCTTCTATTAATTCTTCTTCCCATTTTTTATTATATTTATAAGTAAATCCACCTAAAACATTAATTGCCCTAATATTGTGATGAACTTTAACATTATGTACTATTATTTGCTTTACACCAGGGCGAACAAAATAATAATTTGGGCTATTTACAATTCTTTTAGTTTTAAAAATGGAACTGGTGAAATCAAGGTCTTTTTTAACATCTCCGTTGGTGCATACGGGTAACCCTTTTACAGAGAGAGCAAGATCATATATTTTGTATTCTAGAAATCCTTTATTTTCAATTATCAATTGGATTTCACAAATTGACTCTTCGTCATTTATTCTTATGAAGTTAGACTCAATATCAAACTGGATTCTTTGTTTGTATTTATTAGTGATAAAGAACCAAATACCAGCGCAAATTATAGATAATGTAGCAACAAAGTGGTAAATATTTTGGAAATGATGAATTGAAGTACTCATATCATTTTCCTTAATATTAAGACAAATAAATATGTAGGTCTGGGGATATCGAGAAAATTTGAATGATATCCGACCAGTTTCAAAAGTAAATAAAGATTTCATAACAATATTTTTAAAAGTTGTAAAGATATTTTAGCAATTCAAATTTTCTGGAAAT
>NZ_JAIOSW010000421.1 GCF_021107415.1 Desulfobacula sp. | reverse complement strand
TGTGAAATTATATAGTTGGAGTAATCTGTATCACCAGAGCCTTGCCTCGCAAGGCCTCGATGTATTTCGATAAGCGCCCGAATATATTTTTCTTGTTCTTCCATGAAATCTCCTTGATATAAAATCATTCATGTTTCAGTTAACAAAATAGTTAACCGGTTGTCCGCATATCTTTATAATATGGGGCATATCCTACTTTTAATTCAAACGAATTTGATTCAATAATTTCATATCAACGTTTTTAATACCTATAAAGGTCTTTCGACAGATCAACTTTGGTAAAAATATAATTGATTTAAAAGGAATCTGCAAGAATGTTCTTTATTGAAAAACCATATTTATCAGGACACCAACAATTTTTCTATATTCGGTTGAGGCAGGAAGGGATAAAAATGAGGCTGCTTTAGTTCATTCAGGCCGGACCTTATGCTGTCCGACCTGAATGAATTAAGTCATAAAACTTACTTTCTATACCACGAGCCATCCGGTTTCTGGATAAATTCTCCCGGTTTTGCACGATTCGCTATCTGTTTTGCACGCCTTTGTTCAACAAGTTCCAGGGTTGCATTCTGCTGTTTTGCGATATGCTTATAAATCATTTTTCTATCTTTATTCTCATCTGTAATAACGCTTTCCTGGGCTCTTTTATCCGTTACAAATGCAAGGTATCCTTTGTTGCTCTCACCCACAATACCCTTTGCTTTTAAATCAACAATAACAGGAAGCCGTTGTGTCATTCTCTCTTTAATTCCTGCTGCAAAAACAAATTGGGCTGTGATCATCAGACAAAGGACAATCAAAATATGTGTTTTAAAAATATTGCGAATATTCATACGACCTCCTAATCGTCTTTAATTTTGTCTTCAGCTGCGTCAATATCATCAAAAAAGTCATCAAGGGCCTTATCAACTTTGATATTGATATCAATGGTGATGTGGATGGGCTTTATTTCAACAGGCTTTACTTCAACTTGATGACTTGACTGGCAGCCTGCAAAAACAAAGGCAATAAGGAACAATGCTATGAAAAACAGTTTTCGGATCATACACTCTCCTTTTTTATTAATTAAAAATTGATTTTATTTTATTACCAAATTTCATCACTTCATTAAAGGGAAGTTTTAAATTTACGTCAAGTTTTATTCCCTGAAAACGTGATCCCGGGCTTGAAGCATCCACCCTGACGAACCCTCCAAACTCTTTTTTATACTCAAAGGGCAACAATTTACCAGGTTTTCCATCAAGCTCCATATTAACATAAAGGGTATCTTCAAAGGTGTGAAATACTAATTTTGCCCATTTATACTCAAAATCTTTTAAAGCTTCCTGGGCAAGATCCAGTTGGGCAAACTGCGGATTGTCCATTGGAATACCTGCGGTTATCAGATCTGCGTTGTCAATAACAACTTTTCCGCCACTGCCCGGAGTTGAGAACAAGAATCCATTATCAAATGAAATATTGCCGTCAGAATAAATTACCGGAATCCGACCGTTTAATGTACCGGTTCCTTCCGCATGGAAGGCCCCCATTTGTTTTAAGAGTTGTACCAATTCCAACCGATCGCAATAGAGATTCAAAGAATACATATTATTCTCCTGGGGTATTCGGATGGATTCCGTTGAGACAAGCCCATTGCACCAATTAAACCGAATGTTTTCGACAAGAAGGGATCTGGCATCCTCTATGCTGAATAGAATCCTTGCATCATTAATTTTGATTTTATTCACTTCAATCAAATCAATGGTTAAAATCTGCCCGGGAACAGATTCCAACACCAGCAGATCATTAAAATCGACTTTGGTGTTAATTCCGGTTGCGATCAAATTCATATCCGGAATTGAGATATTGCCATCCCTGACATTAACCTGCATAAATGTTTCTAATTGATGATTCAAAAGTTCTGCTTTCCCTTTGGCAGAAACGGTCACGTCAATTTCTGCATTTTGGATTTTCTGTCCCATCAGTTTCACTATATCTGCATCATTTAGCTTGACAGAATTTGTTTTAAAATCCAGGGATGCAAAAAGCCCTTTTTCAAACCCGACCATTGATTTAAATTGAACTTTTAAAGTCGGTAGCGTGCTAAAACTTACACCCCCGCTGACCTGGAATTCTTTTGAATCAGTTTGAAGGATTTTACCCTTTGTGCTTAAACTATATTGATTATTGTATGAAAGGGTCGGGATAGAATACTTCCCATATACTTTCTTTCCTACATTGGGATAAGAGATGGGAATTTCAATATTAATGCCATTAGCTTTGGTCTTAAATTCAGTGGATTTTATCTCCCCGTCCAAAGCTTTCAATGTCATGCCAAGGGACGGTGTATTATTTTTATCGATATGAAACCACCCTGAGGCACCTGCAAGCGGAAAACTTGAATCCATCAAGTCTGATTTAATACTGAGATTATTTGTCGTTAATGCCCATTTTGAGTTCAGCCCTTTGCCTGTATCGGTAAAATCCAAGACCATGTCCGAGGTTATTTTTGTATCTTTAAAAAGAAAAGCCTCTTTTTGATGTTGAATAAGGCCTTCTTTCAAGCGCAGGGTTATTTTTCCTTTACTTTTTAAGGGCGTACCACTGAAGTGGGCATTCAATTGAGGTTTTTTTATAGTTGCCATATTTGATTCATAGGCAATTTTATAACGTTGTATTTTGCTGTTTTTAAATTTTAAGTCAAAATGATAATCGTTTTTTAAACTGTTTTTTAAATTAAGGGTTAACCCATATTCCATCCGGGTTGCAGGCAGCAGTGAATGAGATATGCCAAAGGTACCGTTGGCGCTTATTTTCTGATTGTCTATCAAGAGAATCGTGGACAAATCTTTGATGGCTGCCTCAACAGGTTGAGTAAAACCAACCTGGGAAACATTTATTTCCCATTTTTTTTGAGGTGAAGATGATTCCAGAGTGAAATCAATCGGGCCCTTTAATTGTATCCCATGACTTACTTTTAAAATAAATTGATCCATATGCCCTAAATCAAAGGATTTTCCTTCAACCTTTATGGACTCAATCCCCTTATTTAAATCATAAGTAACAAGGGTATTAATTTTCTCTCCAAAGGGATACAGCAGAGTCCGGGCAACTATTTTCCCTTCCTTGAAACTGATGGTGGATAACACATCAAACGGAATCAAAAATTCATCATCCAATGCATGTAAAATTATTTTACTATTCTGTAAGACAATTTTTTCAGGTAAAAAAAACAGACCAGGCAAATCAGATAAACCAGATTGTCCGGTGTGATCTTTTGATAATCTTGGAAACTCCAATCCTTGAATTCTAATTTGATTATTTTCATCAAGACTTGCATGAATACTTAGTCCTGATATGGTCACCTTGCTAAGATGAATGGACGACAGCTCTTTAATATCGTAATCAATATTTACAGAATCAATTGATATGCCCTTGGTGACACGAATTTTAGAAACAAATGTATTATAAAAACCTAATTTTTGAATATCAAACTCAATATCATTTGGATTTAAGAATTGCGGCAGCCTCTTTACGATCTGGGACTCCACAATAGCAGGAAGACTGATAAACAGGCAAAGCACGACAATTGCAAACCCCAGGCAAAGCCAGACAATCATTTTTATGATTTTTTTAAAAAGCATTTTTAACATTCACTGTAAGATACATATCTCCTTTTATTCCATCAGGAACGGATTTACCCATTCCTGAAAGCCTTAACCGGGTTCCAGGTTTTACTCCGGAAGGAATCCTGACCCTGTACAAAGGTTTATAAAATCCCCAGGGAATCGTCACCATTTTATTTGTACCGGCAATGGCCTCAATGGTTGTGATATCAATATTTCCATAAAGATCCGGGCTGTCCGGTCTGCCGGATGTAACAATCATTTGAAGCTTTGGAGACCGTTTTTTTGCAGTAAATTGATTGATCTTCTGCTTTATGCCCGTTTCCGGCAGTTTTTTGTTCAGCCCGACCAGCACAAACCCTGCTATAAATCCTCCAATATGTGCCCACCAGGCAATACCCGATCCAGCGCCGCTGCCTGCTGCATTTAAAAACTGGATT
>NZ_JAIOSW010000047.1 GCF_021107415.1 Desulfobacula sp. | reverse complement strand
CTGCAAGGATCGATGATGTGGCCAATTTTATTCCGGCAAGAATATCAGTTTTGATCATCTCCCTGGGTGCAGTTCTTTTTTCATTTAAAAGAGGTGTTTTATCTTTAAAGACAGGTTTCTCACAGGGATCGCTTCACAAAAGTCCCAATGCCGGATATCCGGAAGCCGCGTTTGCAGGTGCGCTTAAAATAAGACTTGGTGGTCCAAATGTCTATCATGGCGTTTTGGTTGAAAAACCTTATATTGGAAAAGAATTTAAAGATCCCAAAAAAGGAAAAATAAAGCAGGCATGTGACCTCATGATGTTCAGCTCATTGTTGGCTATGCTGATTGCATGCTTTATTCTTTTTATTTTTTAGGTTAATCGTATTAATTTTTTAAGTCGCGGGAATAATATTAATGGCAAAGCCAAGCTACGAAGAACTGGAAAAAAAATTTAAACTTGGAACCACCTCTTTTATTTTTCCGGATCATATTATCCCCAATGTAAAAAAACTGGGGCTATTTTTTGATGAAATTGAGCTTCTTATCTTTGAAAGCCGGCCAGCAGAAGTCCTTCCTTCAAAAAAAGATGTAAAAGAGCTTTTATATTTATCTCAAAAATTTGACCTCACTTATAACATCCATCTTCCCATTGATGTCAGTCTGACCCATGAATCTTTAGTAAATAGACAAAAGGCAAGGGATACAATCCTTGCGGTAATAGATCTTTTTGCGCCCTTAAATCCCACCACCCACACCCTTCACCTTGACATGCCGCCTGATGTTAAAAAAAATATTGAAAATCAAAAAAAACTGAAAAATTGGGAGGAGAAGACCCGGCAAAGTCTTGGTGCCTTAATATCAGATATATCCAACCCTGGTATCATTTCCATTGAAACCCTTGACTACCCTTTTTCCTGTCTTGAAACCCTGGTGGAAGAATTTAAGGTGTCTGTCTGCATTGATGCCGGTCACCAAATAAAGTATGGGCACAACCTTTTGGAAACATTTGAGAAACATAAATTCAGAACGTCTATTATCCATTTACATGGTGTGGCATTTTCCGAACAGAACATCAAAGATCATACCGCTCTTGATAAACTGCCGAAAGAATACTTCAGACAAGTTCAGACGATTCTGGAAGATTTTACAGGGGTGGTCAGCCTTGAAGTATTTAATCTTGAAAACCTGAACCGCTCCTTAAGAGTTCTTTCTAAGGTTTTTAAAAACATTGCTCCAATGATTGTGAATTTTCCCAATAGAATTTCATGACTATTTCCAGAAAGTAATTTCAAAAAGATAAACGTTGCAACTGAAAGAATAAATAGATATTCTGTTTGCAGGATGGTTTAATATGCCTGCTTTGAAACTTGCTGTGAGATTTTTTTCCTGGAATGATGAAGGGAGAGAAGTGTATATGCATATCAGGGTCACACTATTGCTCTTTAGATTTTGTTTTTCCATTATTTTAGTATGCAGCATGGCTATGGTCTCAATGGCGGATAATGCCCTGCCTTTGGAACTAGTTGATTCCATCCGGAAGAACGTTCTTGTTATCGGAAAAATTAGCAATAATCCCAAGAAGCACTACACCTACCTGAAACCTATTGCAGATTATGTGGTATCTCATATGAATGATCTGGGTATCACTGAAAGCAAGGTGATCTTTGCGAAAAACACAGAACAGATGGTTACGTATATCAAAAAAGGAAAAGTGGACTGGATCACAGAAACTCCATTTACTGCGGTTATTTTTCAGGAGGAAGCTGGTGCCCAAATGCTGCTTAGAAGATGGAAAAGGGGAGTTCCTGAATACCATACTGTTTTTATCACTAGAAGGGACAGTGATATCCGTTCCATTAATGATTTGATCGGAAAGACCATTGCTTTTGAATCACCGGAATCCACGTCAGCTTTTTTTATACCGCTTTATGTTCTGCTTGAAAAAGGCATTAATCCTGTAAAACTGGATTCGCCTTTTGATAAACCTCCCAAGGGAAGAGTGGGATATGTTTTTTCCGGTCAGGAAATTAATATGTCCATCTGGCTTCATAAGCGGATGGTGGATGTATCGGCATACAGCAATCTGGACTGGGATAAAAAAGATCACACCCCTCTGGAACTGAGGAAGGACTTTATTATATTTCACCATACAAAACCCGTTCCAAGGGTTATTGAACTTGTCAGAAACAATCTTGATCCGGCGGTCAAGTTTAGATTAAAAGAGGTCCTCATGAAAGCACATTTGGACCTAAAAGCCAAACCGGTTCTCAAGAAATATCAGAAAACAACGAAATTTGATGAACTGAACAGCCAGGCGCTTGATTCCATTGACCGGATTCGGAGTATTCTTAAGTTTATCCAGATGGAAATAAGCAAATGAGCCTAAAGCTTCGTACAAAGTATTCCATCTATATCGTGACACTGGTTATCTGTATTGTGTTAGTGCTGACCGGAGTCCTGTTGAGTCTTTTTAGCTCTTCCCAGAAGGCTATCGTTGCCTATAGCTATGACAGCATCCGTGAGGATCTTTTCGATCAAACAAAAAAACGGGGTGAGGTGATAACAGGACTGCTTGCGGAAAATTTGATCAATCCTTTTTATCAGTATGACATGCAGACAATATACGAACTTTTGAGTGTGACGGCTGGTCTGCCGGATGTTCTTTATATTTATCTTTATAACCAACAGGGTAAAATTGTTCATGCGGGAAATGAAAAAATTCCGGAATTCGGAAACGACTTAAATGATGCAGAGAGTGTACAGGCTATCAAAACAAAAGGGAAGTATGTTGTCCAGGCCAGTGAAAACATACTTGATGTTTCTGTTCCCATCTGGATTGGTGAGACACCTCTAGGCGGGATTAAAGTAGGTCTTTCTCTTGATAGCATTTCTCGCCATATCAATGTGATGTCAGAATGTTTTAATAATATCAGAAAAAAATCTTCTAACCGGAATTTGATGATAGTTGCTTTAATAACGGTGCTCTTTATTGTTATCGGAGTGGTGTCCTCCATACTCCTGGCTTTAAAATTGACAACTCCCATACGGGATCTGACCTTTCATGCTGATAAAATCGGTTCAGGTGATTATGACCATGAGGTTTCTGCATCCTATCATGGAGAACTTGGAGATCTGTTCCATGCATTCTACCGGATGAGAGAAGATCTGAAAAATAATGAAGCATCTCTGCGCGATAGTAAAGAGTTGTTTGAAAAAACCTTTTATTCCCAACGGGATGCCATTTTTATCTTGAATAATGATGCTCCACCTTTGATTATGAATTGTAATCCGTCTACAGAAAGGATATTCGGTTATACCCGTGAGGAAATGTTAAATTGTAAAACAGATTTTTTACATGTCGACAATGCCTCATTTGAAAAGTTTAAAGCGATACTTTATCCCGCTATACAGGAGTCCGGTTTTGCTTACATCCCTGAATTCAAAATGAAACACAAAAACGGAACTGTCTTTATCTCTGAGCACAGCGTGTTGCCACTTGAAGATGAACAGCAACAGCGTATCGGATGGGTAAGCGTTATACGAAATATCGACAAACAGAAACAGGCAGAGCAGGCTCTAAAATATAGAGAACATCAATTAAAAACTATTTTTAATAATGTTAACGCATCCGTTTATATTTCCGATATGGAATCAAATAGAATTCTTTTCGTGAATAAACACATGAAAACTCTTTTTGGATGGGACCTAACCGGAAAAATTTGCTGGCAAACAATCCAGGGCAATCAATCCGGACCCTGCGAATTCTGCACAAATGATAGATTAATAGATGCCAAAGGTAATGTGACCAAACTCTATATATGGGAAAATTATAATGAAAAACTTGAAAGATGGCATGAATTACACGATCAGGCAATTCCATGGATGGATGGACGGTTGGTGCGTATGGAAATCATGATAGATATTACAAATAGAAAAAAGATGGAAAAAGCTCTCCTAAAAGCCCATGATGAACTGGAACTTCGGGTGGAAAAACGGACGTTAGAATTGTCAAGGACAAACAAACAACTTGTAGACACAACAAACACCTTGAACAATATCCTATCCTCATCCACTGAACATGCTATTGTTGCAATAGATCTTCATTTTCGCATTCTCCTCTATAACCCTGCCGCAGAACGCATCCTCAAATATCCAACCAAAGAAGTGATCGGTAAAACAATCCAGGAGATACATACCAAAGAAAAGGTTAGACCTGAGCATTTTAAGCGGGCAATCAGAGATGTCAGGCAAAACGGTATATATGAGTACGATGTTATATCCAAGAGTTTGACAGGTGAAAAATGTTTTATTCATTGTATTATCATGCCCATGAAAAATGAAAATAATGATATCACAGGGTATATTTTGTTTTCACAAGATGTTACAAAAATTAAAAGTTTACAGGATCGACTTGTCCGGTCGGAAAGACTGGCTGCCACCGGCCAGCTTGCAGCCACAATAGCCCATGAAATAAATTCACCCTTGCAGGGCATTGTAACTTTACTGAGTTTTCTAAAAGAGGCCTATGCAACGGAAAAAAAATTGTATGAAAATCTGGAAATTGTTAAAATCGGATTTGACTCAATAAAAAATACCATAAACAAGCTAATGAATCTGACTCGTCCAGGTAAAGAAGAAAAACAACCGACCCATATCAATACTGTTATTCATGATACAATTTCTCTTGTTCAATTTCACATGGATAAACTCGAGATTAAAGTCAATGTTAATTTAGCATCTGAAATTCCGACAATTAATGCCTCCCCATCACAACTGGGACATGTTTTCCTTAATTTGATCAACAATGCAATAGAAGCCATGACGGGTCAATCCTCAAGGAAAGAGATTACAATTAATTCAACTATTGAAGAAAACAATATTGTAATTACAATTCATGACACTGGACCGGGAGTTAATAAAAAAGACATGGATCATGTTTTTGATCCTTTTTACAGTACAAAAAAAATTATGGGTTTAGGTGTGGGCCTTTCTGTGTGTAACAGCTATGTCGAAGATCATAACGGCAGTATTATCGTTGAAAACCATCCTTCCGGCGGAGCCTTTTTTACAATTTTATTACCAATCGGGCATAAAATATGAAAAAATATAAAATATTATTGGTCGATGATGATATTACACTTGTTCAAGGTACAAGTTTGTACCTTGAACAAAAAGGGTATCATGTTTTTACAGCAGGTAATGGGAAAGCAGCAATTGATTTGTTACAGATCTCCTCCTTTGATCTGGTATTGACCGATCTTGTCATGCCTGGGATTGACGGATTTCAGGTTTTAAAAAAAGCAAAAACCTTACAACCTGAAATAATGGTCATTGTCATGACAGGTTTTGGTGATGTTAAATTTGCCATTGACTGTCTTCGGCTTGGGGCTGATGACTATATGCTCAAGCCCTGTGAACCTGAAGAGATGGTCTTTCGCATAAAAAACTGCCTGGAAAAACTGGAGGGGAAAAAACAATTAAAAAACGCTGAGAACGCTCTTAGAGATAGCGAAAAACTTTATCGATCTTTGATTGAAACCACTGGTACCGGATATGTAATTATTGATGAATCCGGTAAAATAAAAGATGCGAACAAAGAGAGCCTTCGCTTAATTGG
>NZ_JAIOSW010000448.1 GCF_021107415.1 Desulfobacula sp. | reverse complement strand
TTAAAGTTGCAACCCATGCTGTTTCCGTTGCTTTGTCCAACGCCATTAAAGATGTTGAAAATGATGAAGAAAGAGTTGCCCTGATTCGAAAGGGACTGAAAGGAATTCGGTATGAAAAGGATCAGTCCGGTTATTTTTTTGTTTTCAATGAGTTAATAACGGTCGGGCATATTTCAGATAAACTGATTGGAAAGAATTTGGAAAAGCTGGAAGATAAGAATGGTTTTCTTTTTATGAAAGCTTTATATGCAGAGGTTGAAAAAGGTGGTGGGTTTGTTCAATATATCTGGGAAAAACCTGGAGCAGGTCTGACGCCTAAATTGTCCTATGCAGAAATGATTCCTGGAACCAAATACTGGATCGGTACAGGAGTTTATATCGACAATGTTGAAGCAATAAAGACTGAAATCAGTAATGAAATTAATTCTAAAGTCAAAACATTGACAATTCGAATGGTTGTCATTTCCGGGCTCATTTTTGTGGGTATTGCCATACTTTGCCTGATTATTATATTTGGTATTGGTTCCTCTCTAAATGCCATGATTGTTAGTTTTGAAGATGTGGCCAAGGGTGAGGGGGATTTGACCAAGAGAATTGAGATCAATTCTAAAGACGAACTGGCAACACTGGGCGATCTGTTTAATTTTTTTATGGAAAAGCTTCAAAAAATTATCCAGCAATTGTCAGGGGATTCGGAAAAAATAGATAGCTCTTCGACTGAACTTGTTACAGTTGCAACGGATATGACCGGAAATGCAAATAGTACTTCAGATATGGCAGGAAAGGTTACCCAGGCTGCTGAAGATATGAATTCAAACCTTTCTTCTGTTGCAGCAGCCATGGAAGAGTCTTCTGCCAATGCAGCCATGGTGGCTTCCGCAGCAGAAGAGATGAATGCTACTATCAACGAGATTGCACAGAATGCAGAAAAGGCCAGAAGCATTTCCGGTGATGCAGCCGCCAAAACATCTGAAGCAGAACAGAGTATGTCCGTGCTAAATAAGGCGGCTCAATCCATTGGCAAGGTAATGGATACTATTACGGAAATATCAGACCAGACCAATCTTCTGGCACTCAATGCAACCATTGAAGCGGCAAGGGCAGGAGAAGCAGGCAAAGGCTTTGCCGTTGTTGCAAATGAGATCAAGGAGCTGGCCAATCAGACCGTTGCAGCGACAAAAGAGATCAGGGGGCAGATCGATAATATCCAGAATAATACAGATGCTACTGTGAGTTCGATTAAAGAGGTTTCCGGTGTTATCCGGGATGTCAATGACATTGTTTCCACCATTGCCGCTGCAGTGACCCAGCAATCGGCTGCCACCCAGGAGATTGTCAGCAATATTTCAAGCCTGTCCCTGGGTATTCAGGAGGCCAATGAAAATGTCAATCAGGGTTCTCAGGTTGCAGAAAATATTACCCGGGATATAGGGGGGGTCAATCTGGCCACGGATCAGATGAAAAGCAGCAGCAGCCTTGTCATGGAGAGTGCGGATCAGATGAGCTCCCTGGCAGAGGAAATGAAAAAAATTGTGCAAACTTTTAAGGTTTAAAGTTAATGTTTGCTCTTGTGTATAGGGATATTGCCTTGTCAGATGATTCAACAAATGATAAGTGACTATTGAATTGATAATATGCACAGGAAAGGGCTGAATATTTGTGGCTGAATCAAGATTTGCCGAGCTGAAAGAAAAGGAAAAGCAAGCAAGAAAACAGATTGTCATTGAATCTGCATTGGCACTTTTTGCAAGAAAACCTTTTTTTGAGGTGGGCATGCGGGAAGTTGCCGATGAAGCAGGTATTTCCCCTGCAACCATTTACAGATATTTTTCAAGCCAGGAAGAACTTTTTAATGAAGCGTTTATTCAGGATATTTCTTCTGTCAGCAAAGAGTTTAAATCAATGGTGCTAAAGGATAAACCGGCAAGCATTGAAGAGTTTGGCATAAAATTTGTGGAGTATCTCATTGAAAATGAGGCCACGTTTCAGATGATGACGTATCTGGTGCTGAAAGACAACCTGACACATCCTGTTATGGGCAAGTTTGATTCGGTCACCAAGATTTTTTTTGATCTTTTTGAACAGCTTCTGAAAAGACATGGTGTAAAAAAAGAGAATGCAAGAATGTATTCTCACTCTTTTATCGCCTCGCTTGCCGGAATTTTAATGACGTTTCGAAATTATCCGTTAAAGAATAAAAAAGCCATCAGGAATCATATTATAAAGGTGATAAAGATCACTTCATCCCTTTATTCCAACCAGCTTATAAGCAAGTAAGGAATCAGGATTATTCCTTACTTGCTTATCTCTTGACACTTTCTTTACCAATACTATATTAATTAAAATTCATTATTAAGAAATTGTTTTTTGTCATGATTTGTGTTTGTAAATTTAAATGATAAGGCCAACGTACTATGGAACAAATTAAAGAAGCAATAGAGAAAAATCATCTGTTAATCAGCCGTATCCGAAATGAGATCTCAAAGGAAATTGTAGGCCAGGAAAAGCTTACGGACAGTCTTTTGACAGGACTTTTAACAGGAGGTCATGTCCTTATTGAGGGGGTCCCGGGCCTTGCAAAAACAAAAGCGGTAAAGGCGCTGGCATCTGTTGTACAGGCACAGTTTAAACGCATTCAGTTTACCCCGGATCTTCTTCCCGCAGATTTGACCGGTACTGAAATTTATCGTCCCAAAACAGCTGATTTTATTACAAGAAAAGGGCCTTTGTTTAATAATATTATCCTGGCAGATGAGATTAACAGGGCGCCTTCCAAGGTCCAGTCCGCACTTTTAGAAGCCATGGAGGAAAAGCAGATAACCATAGGAGACCAAACCTATTCCCTGCCT
>NZ_JAIOSW010000264.1 GCF_021107415.1 Desulfobacula sp. | reverse complement strand
TTAACCCTTGGACTTGTCACACAAATTGATCCGCCAAATTATGCAACCCGGGTCAGGATATTAAAAAGGAAATCAAAAATTTTTGGATATGAAATTCCAAATCAGGTAACCGAGTATATTGCCCAGGAATTATGTGATGATGTCCGGCAGCTTGAAAGCGGTCTGTTTGGCGTAGCTGCAAAAGGACAGTTAATGGGGTATAATATTGATATTGCGCTGGCAAAAAGTGTTTTGGCAAATATTGCAAGTACAAAAAAACGAATTACGATTGAATCGATTAAAAAATTAGTTTGCAAGGAGTTTTCAGTCTCCCAAACAGATATTGTATCTGCTTCCAGGAAAAGAAGGATTGTAAAACCACGGCAAATGGCCATTTTTCTTTCCAGAAAATATACGGATCAACCCATTAAAAAGATTGGTACAAGCTTTAATAAATATCATGCAACCGCCATATATGCCATCAATGCAATTGAAAGAGAATTAAAGCAAAAAAGCGTTATTTTTGAACAGGTAAATTATCTTTCCAAGAAAATCGAAACAGGAAAATTTTAAATGGGACTTTCCGGTTCTGTTTACAAACATCTTCAAAGGATATCAGGCAAATCAAACGTCACAAAAGAAAAAGAAGAACTCTTGTGTTATTCCTATGATGCTACGGGAGACTCATTTTTTCCGGATGCCATAATATTTCCGGGCTCAGAAAAAGAAATTATTCAAATTTTTAAACTGGCATCAAAAGAAAATTTGATTGTGGTACCCCGTGGAGCCGGATCCGGAATGACCGGGGGAGCTGTACCGGTAAAGGGAGGCCTTGTATTGGTCACAAGCCGGATGAATAAAATTTTTAATATTGATGAAAACAATTTTTTAATAAGAGTTCAACCCGGTGTTATTGTTTCTGATATCCATAAAAGTGTAGAAGAAAAAGGCTTGTTTTATCCTCCTGATCCTGCAAGTTCATCTGTTTGCACCATTGGGGGCAATATTGGTGAATGCGCAGGCGGACCCAGAGCAGTAAAATATGGGGTCACCCGGGATTATGTTTTGGGATTAAGAGCGGTACTGCCTTCAGGAGAGGTGATTCAAACAGGGGTTGCCACGGCAAAAGGGGTTGCCGGGTATGATCTGACGCGCTTGATCGTCGGATCTGAAGGCACCCTGGCCGTGGTTACCGAAATAACACTAAGGCTATTGCCAAAGCCTGAAACTGTTAAAACAATGGCGGTTTTTTTTGACAGTGTGCAAAAAGCTGCTAAAACCGTATCCGGGATTATGAGGGAAACGGTTATTCCAAGATGTGTTGAATATATGGATGAAGCCTGCCTTGAACTTGTAAAAGATTCTCTTAGCTTTGATTTGCCTGAAACTATTAAAGCCCTGTTAATAATAGAACTGGACGGAGATATCGACAGCGTAGAAAAAGATGCAAAAAATATTAAAAATTTTTGTTTTTCTTATAATGCCCTGGATGTATTAGTTGCAAAAGATCAGATAGAGGCACAAAAGCTGTGGGATGCCAGAAAAGCCTTGTCTCCGATTCTTTATAAGATTGCAAGCAATAAGATAAACGAAGATGTTGTTGTTCCTATTGATAAGATACCTGACCTGGTTCAGGTAACCCAGCAGCTAGAGAAAACCTCGGGTTTAAAGGTGGTCAGCTTTGGTCATGCAGGGGATGGAAATATTCATTGCAATATCATGTATAATAAAACGGATGAAAATGAGTTAAAAAGGGCAGAAAAGGCCGTTGATGAGCTTTTTGATGCAACGCTAAACTTAGGGGGCACCATCACCGGAGAACATGGGGTCGGTATGACTAAAATAAACTACCTGCCCCGTGAAATCGGTGCAACACAAATTGAACTTATGAAAGGGATTAAAAGGGTCTTTGATCCCCAGAATATATTAAACCCGGGTAAGATCTTTAATCTTTGATATTCCAGCCAAAAAATTATTGTAGTTTTACCGCATAATGGTTGTGGATTAATAGTTTTTCCAAAACATCAATTTTTGGATTTTGATTATGCAGGACGCAGCATCGTATAGATATTGAACAATATTCTAAACACAGTTTGTTTTTTTTGTTAAAATCTCCAAAACAATCGGGCATGTCTATGGAGTCCTTTTTCGTCGAAGTATTGATAAAAATCTGGTCCAGTTGTTTTATTTCCATATTCATTCCATATATCTATTATTTTTTGTATACTTAGTGTAAAAAATTCTATTGGTCAACACCTATTTTTTTATATGCTGCAACCATTGATTCCAGTTTTTCAACCAGGGGCTTCAAGGTTTGTTTCTGAATGGCTGAAATGTGAAAACCCTGGTTTAGCAACCATTTGTCATCAAAGGAATTAAGATCAATTCGATCTGTTTTATTAAATACATAAAGGGTAGGAATTGTATCTAATTTTAAATTTTTAAGAATTTTTTCCACAGATTCTTTTTGCTGTTGGTAACGAGGATTGCTGATATCTATCACATGTAAGATAATATCTGCATCAGCCAGCTCTTCCAGGGTGGCATGAAATGCCTGCATTAATTCTTTTGGAAGATCCTGGATAAACCCGACTGTATCTGTGATAATAACTTCCGTATCTCTGGGAAATCTCAATCGCCTGCTGGAGGGATCAAGGGTTGCAAATAATCGATTGGCCACAATAATTTTACTTTGTGTTAAGGTATTCAAAAGCGTGGATTTACCGGCATTTGTATAACCAACGATTGAAATAATGGGTAAATCTTTTCGTTTACGTCTGGATTTTTGTTGCCGGCGCTGTTTATGGATTTTGGTAATCTCTTTTTTTAGCCGGTTGATCCTGTCTCTGACCCTTCGCCGATTGAGTTCAAGTTTTGTTTCGCCCGGTCCTCTGCCGCCGATACCACCCGTCAACCGTGACATGGCCGTATTTTTAGTAATGAGTCGCGGCAGAAGATATTCCATCTGGGCAAGCTCCACCTGATATTTACCTTCCCTTGATTTTGCTTGTTTGGCAAAAATATCAAGGATCAGCTGGGTCCGGTCAATAACCTTCATTTCAACAAAATCAGTAATGGAACGAATCTGGGAAGCAGATAATTCCCTGTTAAACACCAGCATGGTTGCATATTTTTGAATCGCCTGGATAATCAGGCTGGAAAGTTTTCCCTTACCCACCACAAATTTTGGATCAATATTTTTTTTTCGTTGGACTGCTGTACCAATCACATTGATATGGCTGGTTTTACATAGTTCTTTAAGTTCATCCATGGAGGCCCATGCCTCTTTTGGATCTAAAGTCGTTGCATTGATCAGAAAAGCATTTTCAGTGCCTGATTCAGGCGTGTATAAAGAATTATTCCGGGTGAGTTCTGATTCAAGCGCCAGAATTTGAGCCAGGCAGTCAATGTTCAGGTGTTGAATGGTACCGGGATCTATAACCTGATAGGGAGCTGAGTTTTCATCCGGAAGAATGTGGCCGGAATAAACGGTCCCGGGCTTACCGTCCGATGTTATACAAACAGCCGTGATATAATCCAGCCGCAACAGGGCAAGGTCAGTTAGATCATCCCTTGTCAAGGGCTCTTTTTTTAAATGAGTATGAATGAGGCGCAGCCCCTTGAGCCTGCCGGGAAGGGCGGTATATCCCGACGTTACCGGAATGACAATTTGCTGGGCTTCTCCGACAATAACATAGATAACCTTTCCATTCCGGTCAATGAGCAGACCGATCTGCCGCCTGATCTCATGGGAAAGTTTAACCAGCAGGTGTGCAAGTTCCGGATCGATAATATAGTCGGGCGGTGTGCGAAAGTTATAGAGAGTTTCTATTGTTTTGATCTGGGTCTTTCTCAGACCTGAAGTGTTACCGAAAAGTTTTTTCTTCATTCAAATTCCTGGTATGACTCCGGAGACAGTTCTTCAAACCGTGTATATTGACCAAGGAAATGCATAAAAGCCGTGCCGGTTGCACCGTTTCTGTTTTTGGCAACAATGATTTCAGCCGTTCCTTTTTTGGGATTGTCCGCTTCTTTATTATAGACGTCATCCCTGTAAATAAATGCAACAATATCTGCATCCTGTTCCAGAGCTCCTGATTCACGAAGATCAGACAGCATGGGACGTTTATCCGATCGCTGTTCAAGCATTCGGTTCAGCTGGGACAAAGCCAGAATCGGAACATTCAGTTCTTTGGCAAGCGCTTTTAAAGATCTTGAGATTTCAGCAATTTCAAGGTCTCTTCGATCCGTCCTGAACGGGGGTTTCATCAACTGAAGGTAGTCAACAATAATAAGGCCCAGTTCATTGTGTTTTTGATAAAGTTTTCTTGCCTTTGCTCTTATTTCCATTGCAGTGATATTGGGTGTATCATCAATAAAAAGGGGCAGTTCATTTAAAACACCGGCTGCATCTGTTGTATTTTGCCAGTCTTCCTGGCTGATAAACCCGGTTCTAAGCCTGTTTGAATCTATGCGTGCCTCTGAGGTTAAAAGTCTCATGGAAAGCTGCTCATTGGACATTTCAAGAGAAAAAACAGCAACAGGTTTGCGTTCCTCAATGGCAACATTTCTGGCAATATTTAACGCAAATGCAGTTTTTCCCATACTGGGTCTGGCAGCAAGGATAATCAAATCAGATTTTTGTAATCCCGAGGTAATATTGTTAAATTTTGTATAACCGGTAGAGAGTCCTGAAAGCCCGCCGTCTTTTCCCTGTTGCTCTTCTAATTTGTCAATGTTTAAATTAATCAAATCCCCTAAACTTTGAAAGGAACTGCCG
>NZ_JAIOSW010000165.1 GCF_021107415.1 Desulfobacula sp. | reverse complement strand
GGAGAATTTTAGAAAATTGTTTTTCCAAAACAGCATAGGTATTGATGTCCGGAAAGACCAAATTTCTTTGGGATGGATCAGAGGCTCCCTGAAAGGCCTTCATTTTGAAGCTTTTGAAGCCTATGACTATGATTCTGAAAGCAAAGAAGATGTCTTGACAAATATTGATGTGTTTTTAGCTGAATTTATAGCAAAACATAGGATTCAAGACTTTAATCTTTACCTGGGAATACCGGAAGAATACTGTCTGACAAGAAAAATTGAATTACCATTTTCAGTCAGGGATGATATTGATTCGGTACTGCAGTATGAAATTGAAAAGTATATTCCGATTCCAACAACAAAAATGGTCTATGGATATAAAGTGCTGGACGAGGATAAATTAAAGGGCAGTTTTAATATCCTTTTACAGGTGTTGAAAAAGGAAGATTTCAAGCCTTTTTTAGATTTAAAGGATTTCATTTCCGGTGGAATCACGGCAATTATGCCGACAAGCTTAGCTGTGGAAGAATATCAGATTGATATAGAATCAGGCAGAAAATTTCTGGGCCCAGGTATGGGAAGAGCTTTGGATGAAAATTGTTCTTCCGAAGTAATAGGGGCGGTTGCACTGGCATTTCAAAATTTCAATAAAACTAAAAACAGAATCAATTTTTTGCCGGAAAGGTTCAGAAAAAAACCGTCCAGGTTGCCATTTGCGTTTTTTTTGTCACTATTATGCTTATTCTTTATTGCGTTGACGGTGATGGGTGCAAGTTATTATATACATGGCAGAATTCAAAATAAACAGCTTGATACAAGATTTGCATATTTGAAAAACCAGGTAAAAAAGGTGGATAAGCTTGAAACAAGGATTGAGATACTCGAGAAAAGGAGTAATGAAATCAAGCATATTATGGGAGCCGGGTCTCCTGTCTTAGATATACTCAAAGAAATGACCCGGATTTTACCGGCCCATACATACTTAAAAGAGTTTGAATTTAAAAAACAGGTTGTCAGGATTAAGGGCAGTTCAAAAAATGCATCACGCCTTATTGAGCCCCTTGAAACATCCCTTCTTTTTTCAGAGACAGGATTTGAATCCAAAATAACGATTAAGGAGAATAACCAGGAATCATTTATTATTAAAATGAAATATGAACCTGAAAATAAAAGATAAAACCATCCTTACCAGAGAAAGAATCATAATTATTGTTGTGGGGATTCTGATATTGGTAATAGGTGCGATATACAGATTTTCCCCTGGGATTCATTTTTTTTCTGCATCCTCCAGGGTAAAGCTGATCACAAAGTACCAGAACAGGTCTGTTAACCTTCCCGGCCTTGAAGAGCGGCACATATTTTTAACGGGTCATGCACAAAAATTGTCCAATCACCTGATTTTTGCCCAGTCAAAAGAACTTGCTGGTGTTGCTGTGCAGAATATGTTAAGGGATATGGCTTCCCGGGAGAACATTTCTTTTAAAAGCATCAAGGCATTGAAAGCAGATGTTAAATCTTATCAATTTGTATCCATAGTACCGGTAAAACTGGTATTTAAAGCCAAAATAAGGCAGCTTGAAAATCTGCTCTACAGGATTGAAATCTTTTCAAAACTTCTATCGGTTTCAGAATTGAGAATCATCAAGCCGAGTACCGGTAAAGAGGACGATCTCAATATTGTCATGATAGTTCAGGGTTTTTTAGATAAAAAGAGTTATAGCAGAGAGGAATAAAATGATTTCAAGGTTCTGGTTGTTCAATTTTGCGCTTTCAATCATAATATTGTTTCTGGTCATAAACATTATAATGATATGGCAAAAGGAAATTATCATTCCGATCCCAAAATTATCAGAATCCAGGATACAGTGGCCGGAACCCATGTCCATGAAGATTCAAAAACCGGGCAGGGAAAAATATGATATTATTGCCGTAAAAAATTTATATAATACACAACGCCAGGAACATACCCCCAGGCCCGTATCCCAAAAACAGCCGTTGAAGCCGGTCAGTAAGCCTGTTGTTGAACCGGACCCAACTCCTGAAATGATTGAGATCCTTGAAAAAAAGGATTTGTATCTTTTCGGAGTGGTGATTATGAACGATTTAACACTTGCTCTTATTAATGATGTGGGGGGAGAAAATCAAGGAAAGCAAATCTGGGTAAAACAAAAAGATATCATTGGAGATTATACCATAGAAAAAATTTTACCTGAGGCTATTATTGTTTCCTATGAGAAGAAACAGTATAAAGTTCCTCTTTTTGATAAGAGAGAAAAAAATGAAAAACACACTCCCAAAAAGATCGTGGCTAAAAACAAGAAATCTGTGTCAGCTAAGTTACCCGTTGTTTTAAGTACAAAAAAAGAGGATCTGAAAGAAAAAAAAGAATCTGAAGAATATGAATGGGTTATTTTGAACACACCCTTTGGGGAAAGAAGGATAAAGAGGAAAAAATGATCAGAAAAAATAAAATAATCTATATAGGGATATTATTGTTTATTGTATCTTTTTTGGGCGGTTGTTCTTTTCTCCAAAAAAAATCTGGGCCGATAACAGAAAAGACTGATCCGGGCGTTAAAGCAATACTTAAGGAAAAAAAGACAGAACAATCCTTGACCGCTGACATCCCGGAAAAAAAAAATACTAAAACTACTAAAGTATTGGGCAGTCATAAAGCTGTTACAAATGATCAGATTGAAAAAAAGCTTTTTCCAGAGAAAATTATTAAAATGCAAAGACCGGTTAAGGGTCTTAATGCATATAAAACAGGATACAAAAAAGAGCAGGGGAATATTGTATTCAATTTTGACAATGCAAGTTTAAGCGAAGTCATCAGGACCTTTGCCAAGATGCTGAAAATTGATTATGTTTTGGAAGCAGGTATAGAAGGCAGTGTAACAGTCAATACTGCGGGCGGTCTTCATAAGAATGAAGTTTTTCCTGTGTTTTTTCAAATTCTTGAAGCTAATGGCTTAACCGCGGTAAAAGAAGGGGGCATTTACCGGATTATACAAACCGAAGCAGCATCCAAGTTTTATTTGAATGTGCATACAAGATCTGATCTGTCTGATGTGGCTCCGGGTGAACGGATTATCATTCAAATCATCTCCCTTGATCATATTGATGTCCAGGAGATGGTTAAAATAATTGAACCGTTTCTTTCGACCCAGGGGACGATCATTACCCATGATGATTCAAACACTATGTTGTTAATTGACAAGGGGATTGCTGTCTTAAAGGCACTTGACCTGATAAAGGTATTTGATATTGATACATTCCATCAGAAAAATCATCGTTTTTACTCTATCAAAAACATGGATGCTGAAAATGCGATGAAACTGCTGAATGATCTTTTAAAAGCCTATGGCAAATCAGAGATAAAAATCACACTGATTCCAATTAAAAGATTAAATTCAATAATTGGGGTAAGTTCTGACTCCAATGTTCTTGACTGGATAACGCACATGCTTCATCAACTGGATGTGCCGGGGTATGATTCAACGCCAAAGATTTATGTCTATAAAGTACAGAATGGCAGTTGCGCAGAGCTTGGGGCTATTCTGGGAAACATTTTTACAAAAACAGACTCTGAAAAAGAAACTATACCTGATATCCCCACTAAAACAGAGGATAAAAAGAAATCAGGGATGGGGTCTATTACTGCAACAGGTTTGCCTGGCAGTACAGGTGGTGTGTCTAAACCCGATAAGCCCAAAATCCAGCAACACAGGGCATCTTCACCATCGGATTCTGGTACTGATACCTTAAAAGGGAATATCAAGATTGCACAGGATGAGGTGCGAAATGCATTAATTATAGAGGCCTATCCTTCTGACTACCAGGTGGTTAAAAAAATACTGAAACAATTGGATATTATGCCAAGACAGGTCTTAATAGAAGTCACCATTGCAGATATTACCCTGACGGATAAAAGTGACCTTGGGATTGAATGGACTAAACTTGTTTCCGGGGGGAGCATTGGAGCAGGGAAAACATCCGGTACTATAGGAAAAGAAGGAATTAATTTTACTATTGGTCTGTCTGATGACTGGCAGACAGCTCTTTCCATTCTGGCCAGTGAAGACAGGGTTAATATCTTATCCACTCCGGTAGTATTGGCATCAGATAATAAAAAGGCAACTATTAACGTAGCCGACGATATACCCGTGGTAACCACGGAATATAAAAGTGTGGCCCAGGGAGACGATGTGATTGAAACCCATGTGCAATACAGGAAAACCGGTATCATTCTGGATGTAACTCCCCATATTAATGACCAGGGGTTTGTAACCATGGAAATCAGCCAGGAAGTGAGCAATGTGGGTGACGGTGTGACAGCGGGCGGAAAAGAATATCCGTCCTTTAAGACAAGAAATATTAATACAACATTTACAGTGAATCATCAGCAGACAATCATGATCGGCGGACTCATGGTCCAGTCTGACAGTGACAGCAAAAAGGGCGTTCCTTTCCTGAGTGCGATTCCCGGAATAGGCTGGCTGTTCGGGCAGCAGACAGACTCTCTCATTAAAACAGAATTAACCATTTTTATAACTCCCCATGTTATTTATTCCATGGATGATGTGGAACAGATTACCACAGAATTCAAACACCGGATAAAATTCATGGATATTTCTAAAAAAGATATATAAAATAAGATCTGAATTTTAAGATTTATTATTTAATGGACAGAAGAATAAAACAGCTGTTTATAGGAGTAGTTATCCTCCTGTATCAGGTTGCAGGTTTATATGCTGGCGAACAAAAAAAAGCAGCAGTTTTTTTATCTGATACCATAAAACCATATTATGAAGCAGCACAAAGTCTTGAAACAGAGCTAAAAAAAAATAAAATAAATATTAAGCTGGTTGAAATTAAGAACCTGGACCATTCCGAGTTTAAGTTACTATGCCAGGATCTTGTCAGGCAAGGGTATGTTTATTGGGTCAGTATCGGGCCTTTGGCAATGAGTAAAATATATGATTATCATTTGCCCGAAGTTGCAGGGAGAGTCTACTCCATGGTGCTGGCGCCGGAAAAGATGGTCAACCAGGGGGATACCCTGTGCGGTGTCAGCTTACAAATACCTGTTGAAAAACAGGTTCAAGAACTTAT
>NZ_JAIOSW010000392.1 GCF_021107415.1 Desulfobacula sp. | reverse complement strand
TTTCATATTTAATTGCGCTATGCTTTGTATCGTTTTGCTATGGAATCAAAAATATAATAGATCACCAATAATGGAACAATCCGTGTCACCATACTGGTGACTATTGATCCAGGTCATAAACCTTTAAGGCAGAAAAGATTGTAGATAATACCGCCAAGACAAGCGAAAGACATACCTTTCAGCATATAATATATGATTGTATCCTTATCCATTCTGTTTCTTAGTTTGTTTGATTTTTAGCATCACGAACAAATAGTCTTTTTTATTGTTTACCACATTATGATCATACTTCTATCATTTTTTTGCTAAATCAAATCATTGGGTTGATAATAGTTTAGTATTGTGTTCCCGGAATTCCCGGAATTCCGAATCACGGGTCATCAATGGATTCTGGCCCGGATCTTTTAAACCTGTCATGTCAACAATCTGTCTGCCATTGTGTTCCCTTTCTGCTGTTGATTCTGTTGAGTCATTCAGCTTTAGATAGGAGTTTTAAAGCGGCTTATTCCTCAACAAAAGGAACCAACTTACCGTTACATTTTGGACAAATATTAATCTGTATATGTCTGGTTTGATACTTTGTTTTGCATTTTGTACAAATCATTTCTCCTTGATTTATTTTTTGCTTTACTATAAAGCTTAAAAAAAACATTATGCAACCCAACAAGGATAAAAATAACGCAGCTGATGGAGAAATTTGAACTCCCCACTTATTATCCCAACCAGTATTATACATACTAATACCACTCAATATGCTCAAAATACCCGCTATCCTTAAACCCAATAAAAAATTCATTTTTTTACCATCCTGGTGTGCCTAATCTTTCTCCAAGTCGATCGCCTGCTAAACCCCAAAAGGTTGGTGAGATTGGGTTTCCTGGAAAAATTGAAGGAATAAATTCTGTGATTATTTGTTGCCCAGCAGGTGTTCCAGCTGCAACTATCACTACAGGATACGCAGAATATGCCGCAGCGCCTGCAATAACGGTAGTTGTAACAACTGTTGACGTACATTTCCTGTAAGTATAACATCCGCCGCCGCTGCCTGTCTCTTCTTCCTGGTCAAGGGATTTTAAGCAGGTGATGCGGTAGGGTATTGTTATGCGCTGTTTTGCATCAAGACTCTGGGGCAGGCCTGTCAGGATTTCATACTGGAAGTTTTCATCGCTTTCGGGTATGGGAAGGTCAAGATTATCCGCCCTGATAAGACCATGATTGATCAGGATGAACTCTCCATGGAACACATCTCCTTTTTCCATGTCAGGCAGGTTGATGGACAAGGGTTCTGCCACTACAACGGCCGCGGGTACATCGGTTTCAAAGGTGGCTGTAAGCAGGATCTCGTATTTATCCTGGATGGTGATCTCGTTGACTTCCCATTCCACGGTAACAAGGTTGTACTCTAAAAATAAATCCTTACTCACGGTAATCCCGGGTTTTACCCAGACACGGCCTGTATATTCCTGGTGGTTGGAGGCGGTGATTTTGCATTTATAGGCACCTGCGGTCAAGTCTTCAAACAGGACTTCGCCAAGCTGGTCTGTACTGGCTGTCTGGTCAGTGAAAGTAATTTCGTTTTGCAGCCTTATCTTTGCATTGGCAAGACCCCGGATCAGTTCGTTTTTAGGGTTGAATGTACCTGTGTAAATATCTGATATCTTGAACAGGACGTTACCAATGCCGGACTGGGTTATAGTTGGATAAAGACCTATATCGGTTGCGGGATAATTGGAACTTGTCACGGTAAGATAGAAGATATGCATGCCCTGGGCAATACCGGTTCCCGGGATAAAGCTTATGCTTACATCGCGGGATTCGCCCACATTCAGGGTGCCTATATCAGAAGGTGTGTTAAGTCTTACCCATGAAGGGGCAGGATTGTTATTTTCATCCTTGAGTTCAAGAAAGACATCCCCCATGTCGGCCAGGCCCTGGTTTTTCAGGGTTATGGTTTCTGTGATCATGTCATCGTGGGCCACACCTGTTTCTATATGGTCAGGTGTAAAATACAGAACAGGTTTGCTTTGGGAAAAATGAGTATCAATGAGGACTGATCCCCAGGGAGTGCCGGATGATTCGTCACTAATAACAGCCAATTCAAGGCTGCCGAACTCGTTGGCAGAGTTGTCTGCCCACAGATTCATATTCAGAGCCATGGACTGCATGGACATGGTAGACACCGGCTTCGTTTTCCAAAGGTTCAAATGTATGGGTAAACTGACCTGTTTCATCGGTGGTCACTATAAATTTACGTTCAAACCCGTTCACGGTAATGATCAGGTTTAAGGGTACATCAAACAAAGGTTCTGATGTGGATCTGTCAATGGCACGGCCCGTGATGATGATGTCCTCGTCTCCTTTTGATACTTCTGGCAAAGTTGAGATAAGTTCGCCATAGTATGAGGTATCCTGCAGGCTGACCTGGTGACTGGTTTGGGTTCCGCTCATTTTGACTTCATCGGTCTGCCCAAGGTGATAATAAATATCATTGATTTCAAGGCGGACAAAAACATTGTCCGGGGCATTGGCCGGGACGAACAGATCCAGGGGCCCGGATGTGAAAATACTGCTTTGTGGGATATCCGGTTCAGGCAATAAATAGATTTCTTTATTATCAAGGTCGATTTTTTTGGGTATCGAACGATAAGCAATAATTGCCTGAAGATTAATCACACGGGTTGCAAAAGGAGGAAGATCATTAACAGCAAAATAAAGCACCTGATTCCCATTTTTACTTTTAAGCAGTTGAAACGGAACATTTGTTTCTATACTGAAGCAAGATTGGAACGAGTTTCTTTCAATTGGTGCATAAATCCACAATTTTCCGTCATTCAGCAATTTATTGGTTTTATTCTGAATAGTGAAACTGTATTTAATTTGCTTTGAAATTTTAATGGGGGAGGTTTTTTTTATATTATTTGAAAAATAATCATTCCGGATCCAAACCACTGCAATAAACAGGATTATAAGGGGAATAAGTATAATTGATTTTTTCATGTGAATAATTTTATCATTTTTACCTTGTCATCTGCCAGATAGAGAATTGTTTTTCATGGCTGTATCTATAATCGATTTCTTTGTCAAGATCAAAATGCGGGTAATGGGATCAAATTTAGTCTGACATATAAATTGTTAAAAGCTTGTTGACAGCCAGAAGCTTAAAATAGCATAATCGCTGTTATGAAAACCGTATGGATTATTGGTGTTGGCCGGTTTGGATCAATTGCTGTAAGCCGGTTGTCAAAAAAGTATAAAGACTGGCAATTTGTATTGGTAGACCCGGTTAAGGAAAATCTGATCAGGGCAAAAGGATCGAATATAAGCATTGAGCAGACCGATGGCATTCAATTTTTGAATGACCACCTTAAACCCGGGGCGAAGGTCTCCTGGATTATCCCTGCGCTGCCTGTTCATCTGGTATGGGAATGGTGCAGTATGAAAATGGGGCCGGACCGGTTGGCTCGGGCACGGTTGTCTTCCGGGATTGATTCGCTCCTGCCGAATCCCATGCATGGGTCTAACGGAGATATCTATGTGAGTAATGCCGATTTTATCTGCCCGGATAATTGCAGTGAGCCAAAAGAGTTTTGCACGGTTACGAAACGTCCCAGGAAACAGGATATGTTCGCTCGGCTTGAAGCATTACAATATAAAGAATATATTCCCATAGTGCTGCGCAGCAGGCAGCTGGGACCGGGTATCGGAGGGGTCAGTCCCGGGCAGCTGTTTTCTTTTCTAAAGAAAATACAGCAGCACAAAGGGTTGCTTCTTCTTTGTACCGCATGTCGGTGTCATGGTGTTATTACAGGCGTTGACCACCAGAAGCAAACCCGGGCAGTAATCAGCTGTTGAATTGCAAATCCTTTAAAAATTCATGGGCAGATAACATATTCATAGAATTTAAAATAAAAGTTTGATATTGAACCGGTTAATAATCTGTTTAATAAATATTGTTATCTTAACTGCAAGGATGAGGTTGGTAAAAGTCTGATGCTAAAAAGGATGGGTTTATGCAAAAACAAGGTAAGGATTATATTGTGTTTCCTTTGGATTTTTCTTCTGTCAGGCAGGCAAAAGACTATGTGAAACTCCTTGACGGAAAGGTGGGAATGTTTAAAATCGGGCTGGAGCTGTTTATTGAACAGGGGCCGTCTGTGGTTCAAATGGTCAAAGAAGAGAGTTCTGCAAAAATTTTTCTTGATCTCAAGCGTCATGATATTGCAGCCACTGTTCTAACAGCAATGGAAAGGGTGGCAAATTTAGGGGTCGATTTTGTTACCGTCCATTGTTCATCATCCAGGGCCATGCTTGAAAAAGCAGTTAAAGGGGGAAAAGGGAAAACAGGGGTTTTAGGTGTCACCCTTTTAACGGATAATGACGGGGATATAGTTAAAGCTTCCGGATTTAAAGACGAGTTTGTAAAAGACCCCCAACTTCT
>NZ_JAIOSW010000053.1 GCF_021107415.1 Desulfobacula sp. | reverse complement strand
TTGCAAAAGATACTGTTATTAAGTAAGGGATATTTTTTAATATTTTAAGCATAAAGTCAATCATAAAATCATTGTTTCAGGTAACAAAACTAATCATTGTTGAGAGCAATTCGTATTTTTTAATTTTCTTATTCTTTTTAAGTTCTCCATAGGGGATAAGCTTAGCACAAGGTTTTCCCCGATAAGTTATAATGATTTCTTCACCTCTCTTAACAGTATTTAAAAGTTCCTTTGAGTGAAACCGCAAGTCTTTTGCCGTGGCTTTCATAAAAATCTCCAAATCATTAAGTTTATATTTCAAAGTATAAACTTGCACCCGTTAAAGATCAAGAAATATTTTGAAAAGAAAATTTTTACCCACTGAACTAAATGTTAGCACTTTCTTTAAAACATAGGCCAACTGATTTGCTGCTCCTTTATTAAATCACTTTGTCGAAATGGAACGGGCTTGGGAAAACCGCAGTTTGATTCCTGAGGAAGTTTCTCTAGTGGTAAACCCAAGGGGTATAAGTAGCTGGAAAAGCGGCCGACCAAAATAGAACAGCTCTTGTGAAACCGAGAGATTAAATTCATCAATTGCCCGGATACGATAGGCAAGATCTTTATTGATAATCCGTTCGAGCTTTTTGACTGTTTTCTTGGATAAACGGGAAATTGTCCGGGAGATCGTTTTTAGATCAGGGCATGGAAACAGCTTTTCATGCTCAATGAGTCGTTCTCTCAACGGATTGCCCTCTTTCACAATATCAAGCCTTGAAAGAAGATCTTTGCCGGCAAGCTTGAGAATATCATCTGTGTCCCAGCACTTAAGAACCTTGCAGGCAAGGGGACGATGATCGTATATGGTGCATCCATTCCGGGTTTTATCATAAAAGAGACAGGCCCATGAATCCTTTATCCCGCGGATCTTTAAGATCTCGGTTTTTACAGGCTCAATGGAATTTGAAACTGGATCATGGGCAAGTTCACCTTTCCTGATGGTAATGATTTTTTCAAAGGATAGAAACCCTTTTTCTATTAAGGGTAAGTCCTGGGTATGTAATGCGGGACCGCCTTTTTCGCAGCAGGTGCCGCACCGCTTACATTCATTTTGATGCGTCATATGATCCATATCCCGGTGAAGAATAATTTTGTTAAAATCATAAAATTTCAATTTTCCAACAATCTTCCAAAGCGGCTCAGTCCCCGTCTGTCCACTGTACTGACTGGTTATAAATTGTTTAAAGTTTATGCCTGATGAATTGCATACTCATCCAGTCAAGATACCACCAGAAACTCTTCCTAAACAATAGTATCTTTTTTAATCAATGCTATGTTCCAAATCCTCTAAAATTAGACGACTGTGGTCTAAAAAAACCAATTGAGCAAAAGCAAATGACACATCGTGTTTCTCTTGATTAGTCTTGTCTTTATTTTCGTCCCATTCAAAATCAGCTTTATTTTCCATAAAAAGAGTATAATGCTGTATTTAAACATTATCAACATATTTATATGGCTTATTGCATGGTAAAATCTGTCAAAGAATAGTGGATGTAAATACACTACCCGGCCACGGTCCGGTAATCTAATACCCTGTGCGGACCCGCATGCAGGGTATTGCAGGGGCTGGGGGATTAAAACCTCCGGCTACCCGATTGAATTTTAATAAATTTCATTGATCAAGAAAGATATACAACTAATGTATCAATAAAACAGTTTGAGATATCGCTGAAAAATGTATTTTTTATTTCGCTTTTTGCCGGTATATTCAACAATAAAATTTTCCTTTTCCAAGGTATTCAATACATTTCTAATTGTCCTTTGATTCATTGACAAAGCTTTTTCAATTTTTTTTACATTCAATGCTGGTTTTTGGTAAAAGAGTTCTATGTTTTTCAAAAAAACTGGAGAGGTATAATGACGGCTTCTTCAAAAGTGAAAAACCAACCAGATAAAGCGTAATCAATAACCGCCCGACTCTCCCATTTCCATCTAAGTACGGATGTATCGTCTCAAACTGATAATGAGCGATCGCTATCTTGATCAAATGAGGCACATTTATGTCATCGTTGTGGAAAAATAATTCATTTTATTTCCTTATACAACTTGTTTCGGAAAATTGATTAGAAAAATTTCCATATGATATTTTATACGAAAATTTAACGCCAGTATAAGTGGTTTGGAGCTGTTCTAACGTAAAAAGCAAAATTAGGCGAATCCTTTACAAAAGGAATCTGTAATTAAACCAATCACTCCGTGGTTGTAGCCGCCCTTGAGAATCGCATATCTTCGTCCCTTGCAAAGCTTCTTCGAGTATTCTTTCATCAGCCGTCCAAGCTCTGCGTAGTCCTCTGGATAAAGAAGAGCACCCCAATCATCAATACCCTGGTCAAATCCTGCTGATGCTGCGAAAATATCGACATCAGTAATATCTTTCATGTATGCTTCGACTTCCCGGAGATAGTTTCCCCTTTCTGCCGATGCCGGATTGAGTATTGAGACTATGAATCCATCATCACGATTTTCCAAAATGTTGATATTCCCATCTCCGGTATGAAGATCAAAATCAAGTATAAAGGCTTTTTTAATTTTCTTGTCTGAATAGAGCTTAAGCAGGCTTATGGCCATATTGTTGAAGTGACAGAAGCCCCAGCATGAGTCAGCCGATGCATGATGTCCTGGGGGTCGTATCACCGCAAAAGCCGGATTTCCATCATAAGCCTTTTCAGCTGCCATGATGGCTCCTCCTGCGGCTAAAACCGCTAATTCATACAGAAGAGTATCCTGTTTGACACGCTCACAGTGATTCCTGCCGTGTGCCCTGAGAATTTCAGCCTCGCCGGCCGGATTCGGGGTAATTATCTCATACACTTCGGACTTTCTTTTTATAATCTTCATGATCCCATCCAAACGCCCCTCGGAAGCCGCAGGGTCCATCGCATAACGGGAGTTGTAATAGCACTCATGGAAAACGATTTTTATACTCATTTTTATACACCTGTTTTTTGAAATTGAACCTGAAAATCTGTGGCGAGACCGTAGCATTTTTCTTGTTTGAATTAATTTTTGACCAAGTTGAAACTTGACAACCTTTACTCGATATTGATATTATCCATGAAAATCACAAACAGAGGTTTTTAATATGCATGGTTATATTAATAGGTTTATCGAAAAAGGATTGAACAGATCTCTGGCCCGTTCACCCGCAGTGGCTATTCTTGGTCCACGGCAATGTGGAAAGTCAACAACTGCCAAATTACTGCTTAAAAGCATTCCATCAGTTTATCTTGATTTACAAGATCGTATTGATCGAAACAAGCTGGCTGAACCAGAACTTTTTTTTGATCGCCATCGTGACAAACTCATCTGTCTTGATGAAATTCAACTACTGCCTGAATTTTTTTCAATACTTCGTTCGGAAATAGATAAAGATCGCAGACCTGGAAGATTTTTAATTTTAGGATCAGCTTCCCGTGATCTTATAAAGCAGTCAACCGAATCTCTTGCAGGACGTATCTCCTATACTGATCTTACACCATTTTTGCTTAAAGAAGTTTCTGACATTTCTTCGTGGTCTGACCTTTGGCTCCGGGGCGGTTTCCCTGATAGCGCGCTTGCAGATAGTGATACTGACAGTTTCGACTGGCGACTCGATTTTATTCGGACATTCATGGAACGTGACATTCCTAATTTGGGTTTTAATATACCAGTTCCGGTGATTGAACGTTTATGGTTGCTATTAGCACACTATCATGGACAAACTGTAAATTATCATAAATTGGCAGGGGCCGCTGATATCTCTATTCCTACACTGAAAAAATATCTTGCTATCCTAGAACAGACGTACATGGTCCGCATGCTGCCACCAGCCTTAACAAACCTTAAAAAAAGATTGGTTAAATCCCCTAAAATCTATTTGCGTGATAGTGGAATTCTTCACGCGCTCCTGGATATAGAAGAATATGATTATCTTTTAGCCAATCCTATTGCTGGAGCATCTTGGGAAGGTTTTGTAATAGAAAATATCATAGCCCAATATGATCGTTGGAAACCATCTTTTTTACGTACTTCCAACGGTGCTGAAATCGATCTAATCTTAGAACGAGCAGGGCGACGCCATGTTTTTGAATGCAAACTTTCAAAAGCACCAAAACCCTCAAGAGGATTCCATGAAATAGTTGATTCCCTGCAACCCGAATCAGCTTGGGTTATTGCACCTGTTGATGAACCTTTTGAAATAAAAAAAGGTATTGTTGTTTGTTCGCCAAAGCATTTGGACTTGAACTAAAAGCGTTTTATCAATAGTCCCGCATACAAAGGGACCACAATTGTAAAATTTGATACATTTTTTATAACTACTGTCCCGTCAGACCACTTGCTTAGTCTTTCTTAGTGACCATCATGGTAGTCTGGTATTCGATCACTTGCTGATCACGCTGGTTATAGGTTTTATTTTTGTATATGAACAGGAATCTCTCAGGGTTTTTGGTGGGACGCAGATCAACTACTTCGGCATCAGCCTTGAGGGTATCTCCGGATAGCACTGGAGAGGTGATCTTGACATTGTCTACACCAATGTAAGCATAGATTTCATAGCCGTCCTGAGCCAGAAGTTCGGCGATATTGTCCGCATGATGGACCAGACCGTCGGCAACAGCAAAGATGATCGGGCCTGCCAGAGAGCGTTCCTTAAACCAGGTTCCCTTGGCATACTCCGAATTGCTGTGAACAGCCATATTGAACCAGGTGAGTTGATGCAGGATTGAGAAGTCCCCCACATCAAGCGTCCTGCATACCCGACAAGAAATTTTGCTACCTGCTGTTATTTTACCCATAAATGATTACTCCTCTTAATATTATTGTTTTGTTAATCCCCCCACAGGGAAGTATGGATCGCTCCGTTATCGGTATTCCAATTGTATCAGGCGTTGACATCGACCACAATGTGGCCGGTAACGTTACCCGCCAGAATTTCTTTGGCGTACTGGGGTACTTCATCGAGTTTTATTACTTTATTGATTCTGTCCAGGGCTGCGTCGGGGATATCAGTCACCAATCGATCCCAGGCTGCTATTCTTCTTGGATTAGGGCACCATACCGAATCCACCCCTCTCAGGCTCACGCCCCTCAGAATAAATGGCATGACTGTAATGGACAGATCAAACCCACCTGCCAGCCCGCAGGCCGACACACATCCGGCATATTTCATCTCGGAAATGATCCGAGCGAGTACCATACTGCCAACTGTATCAACTGCCCCAGCCCATTTCTGGGTTTCAAGAGGGGCCGGCATCTGTAACCATTCTTTACCGCCGGCAAACTCCCTGGCTCCAATTTGCCTCAAGAAATCGTGGGTGAATTCCTGCCCCACTTTGGTGAGGGCGGTGACTTCATAACCAAGCTTAGCAAGAATGGCTACCGCATTGCTGCCCACCCCTCCGGCGGCACCGGTAACGATGACCGGACCGCTGTCCGGTTTTACCCCGGCTTCCTCCAGGCTCATAGTTAAGAGCATTGCCGTGTAGCCGGCAGTACCGATGGACATGGCCTTCTTGGTATCCATACCTTTGGGAAGGGGGATCAGGAAATCAGATTTGATCCTGGCCATCTGCGCATAACCACCCCAGTATCTCTCCCCCACACTCCATCCATTTAATATTACCTGGTCGCCGGGCTTAAAATTGGGAGACTTCGATTCAACCACAGTTCCTGCCAGGTCAACACCTGGCACTATCGGAAAAATACGAAATATTTTATTGCGGTTTGCAAATCCCAGACCCTCTTTATAATTCAAGGTGGAATAATCTACCTGAATCAGCACATCTTCCCGGGGCAGATCCTCAACCGTCAGCTGCTTCATCGTCGCCACCAGTTGGCCATCATTTTTTTCTACTACGAGCGCTTTAAAGGTTCCTTCATTTATCATGCCGTATACTCCTCCTAAATACAAATCTTGTTTCCAGAAATCAATCTAAATGCTTAAATCCCTGATCGTGGTTCAGAAGTCTTGTCTTTTCAACCACTCACGCCACCTGGCTGGATCATCGCCGAGATGTTCTTGGCCGGTAATCCGGACGAGGGATTTGTGGGCCCACATGTTCACCAGAAAATCATTATCGCCCAGTACGTTAATGAGTGGCTCCACGGCCGCAGTGTCCCCGAACCAACCGAGAGATTGTGCCGCAGCCATCCTGACTAAATAGTCTTCGTCGTGGAGTGCGGCCATTATAGGCACGGGGGCCCTTCGGGCTTTTTTCATTCCCACTGAGCGCAAGACCTCGCTGAGGGATGAGAGAGCCGTCTTCCTGACCTTCGCATCTTCGTCCTCAAGAGCCTCGATCAAGGGATCGATTGACAGATAGTCATTGCTCTTTCCTCCCAGAGAATATGCAGCGGCTTCCCGAAATTGTGAGTCCTCATTATCGAGCATCTCGATTAGCACAGGAATTATTTGGGCATCCTTTATTTCTCTCAGCTGTCTGACAGCGTATAGACGATCATTTTTATTCCCGCTC